>NZ_BCNY01000013.1:300000-422072 GCF_001602375.1 Methanoculleus horonobensis
TGATGAGTTCTTTGCGATCGAGTACGATACCCATCAATCGGCCTCGATCCGAGGAGCAAGGAGGTACTCGACGCGGCCGTTGCCGCCCGCAATGTCAAAGACAAACCGTACCGGGTGATCGATGCCGAGGTAGACCTCCACCTTCTCCGCGCGCGCCATGACGCGGCCCATGTCCTTCAAGTAGTCGATCGAGAAGAGAGAGCGGGCCCGCACCGGGTTTAACGCGACGAGTTCGTCCTCGCCGAGCGCGAGTTTGATCTGGTCGGTGTCCCCCTCCGCCTCCATGTAGAAGGTCATGGCATCGGGGTCGATCCCGAGCGCGATCTTGTCGGAGATGACGGCAGCGGCTTTGATGGCGTTGTTCAGCGCGTCGCCCGGAACGACCGCCTTACCGGGGAGGTCGATTCCCGGCGGGTTCGGATCCTTCCGGATGGTGTTGACGTCAAGGAGCGAGATGGAGTAGCGGTAGCCGCCGAAACTCAGTTCCAGTTTCCGCTCTTCATCGAGCAGGTTCAGGGTCACCGCGTCGCCCTTCCCCATCATCCCGATGATGTTCTTCATCTTTGCGATATCCAGACCCAGCTCCCCGGCCGTCGCCGAGAAAGAGTTGAACGCCGTGCTCTGGAGCTCCAGGGAGACCATGGCCACGTTTGCGGTATCGACGGAGCGTGTCCTGATCTGATCCTCGGCCGTGTGCAGGCGGCACTCCGTCACCAGTGCGGCGATCGCATCGATGGATTCCCGAAATATTTCTGCGTCAATCGTTGCCTTTAACATTGTGACCCCTTATTAAACTCTCGTTGAAAGTATATAATTACCCTATTCATTATAGTGCTTTACGATCAAAATCGGCAGACGGCTCATGACACCGGTCGCGGAGACGGTCGCGGCAGACACGGATCGCCCGTACTCCGGAACCGTATCATTGATGTTTAACAGCACCGAATACTAGACATAATCTTCTTGATCGTGCCGGCGGTGCAGACAGTTATCCGTCGACCTCAGGTGGAGGGTATCTTCCAATGGGTTCTCAATGGACTAAAGACAGCGTCTATCGAAAGGCGATGAAGGCAGGGTACCGGGCACGTGCCGCCTACAAACTGCTGGAGATCCAGCAGCGAAACGGTATCATCAGGCCCGACGATAACGTCGTCGACCTCGGGGCGGCGCCGGGCAGCTGGCTGCAGGTGCTCCGCGACCTGACCGATGGGAAGGTCATCGGCGTGGATCTCAATCCGATCGCGCCCATGGAAGGCGTCACCACCGTCGTCGGGGACTTCACCGACCCTCTCATCCAGGAGCGTATCCGCGAGGAGGCCGGCGGCGTCGTCAATGTCGTGGTCTCCGACGCATCGCCGAAACTCTCCGGCCAGAAGAGTTACGACCAGGCCCGTGCTATCGGGCTCGGCGAGGACGCACTGGCGTTTGCCTGCACGGTCTTGAAACCCGGCGGCAATATGGTGATAAAGTCGTTCCAGGGCGAGCTCTTCGGTGAACTGATCGCCGAAGTGAGAAAGCATTTCTATTCCGTCCGGGGCTACAGAACGAAGGCGTCGCGGAGAGGGAGCGCCGAGACCTATATTATCGCAAAGAACTTCAAAGGAACATGCGATGGTGCTGAAAGATCCTTATAACCGAACCGTAACCAACCTCCGGATCAGCCTCACCCAGCGGTGCAACCTGCGGTGCATCTACTGCCACGCCGAGGGAGAAGTGAGCCCGGAGGAGCAGATGAGCGCCGAGGATATCGCCGAGCTGATGCAGGTGGGCGCGCAGTTCGGGATCAGGAGCATCAAGTTCACCGGCGGGGAGCCGCTGCTCCGCCGCGACCTCGTCGATATCATCCGCTCGGTGCCCCCGGGAGTGGAGTCGTCCCTGACGACGAACGGGACGCTGCTTGCAGAGATGGCCGCGGATCTCAAAGAGGCCGGGCTTGCCCGGGTGAACGTCAGCCTCGACACCCTCCGCCCGGACCGCTACCGCGAGATCACGGGCAAAGACCGCCTCGCGGACGTTCTTAAGGGGATCGACGCGGCGATCGAGGCCGGGCTGACCCCGGTCAAGCTCAACATGGTGCTCCTCGACGGCATCAACGAGGACGAACTGGACGACTTCATGGCGTTCGTCCGGAGCAAGCGCGACGTCATCCTCCAGGTCATCGAGTTGATGGAGTTCAACGAGTGCAAGTTCCACGGGGACGTGGACGGCGTCGAGCAGGACTTAAACGACCGGGCGAAACGGGTCGTCACCCGGCGGATGCACCACCGCAAGAAGTACTGCCTCGACGGCGCCGAGGTCGAGGTGGTGCGCCCGCTCCACAACACGGAGTTCTGCGCATTCTGCAACCGCCTCCGCGTGACCTCGGACGGGAAACTCAAGCCCTGCCTTCTCCGGAGCGACAATCTGATCGATATCCGGGGCAAGCACGGCAAGGAACTCGAAGACGCCTTCCGCGAAGCCGTCGGCAGGCGGAAGCCGTTCTTTACATAACGATGTCTGCCCCGTTAGGGCGCGACGGACGGAACGTTCGGAGCGCGAGCACCGTAGGTGCGAAGGCAGGCGGAGTTCGAGAAAATTGCGCCGCAATTTTCGATGACGATGTTCAGCCCGCAACGCTGAACGGAGTTTGAGAAAACGCGAAGCGTTTTCGATGGCGATGTTCTGCCCGCAACGCTGAACGGAGTTTGAGAAAACGCGAAGCGTTTTCGATGGCGATGTTCTGCCCGCAACGCTGAACGGAGTTTGAGAAAACGCGAAGCGTTTTCGATGGCGATGTTCTGCCCGCAACGCTGAACGGAGTTTGAGAAAACGCGAAGCGTTTTCGATGGCGATGTTCTGCCCGCAACGCTGAACGGAGTTTGAGAAAACGCGAAGCGTTTTCGATGGCGATGTTCTGCCCGCAACGCTGAACGGAGTTTGAGAAAACGCGAAGCGTTTTCGATGGCGATGTTCTGCCCGCAACGCTGAACGGAGCTTGAGAAGCCATCAGGCTTCGAAGGCGACACGTGCCCCGTAAGGGTGCGACGCGTGCCCCGAAGAGGCAACCAGAGCCCCTCACCGCCCCGTATCACCGCCACTGTTGCGCGGAAGGAATACTTTTTGTACCTCTCTCCCCAATAGGAGAGAATATGCTGGAAATGAACGAGTACGTCCGCGTCATGCAGAAGCTGTACAGCAAATCGCTGATCCTGGAGAGCCCCACCGAGTTCCATCCGGTTCTGCACTTCTACTTTACCGACGCCCTCGCCCACATCGACTACACGCTCGGCATCCTCGCCTACAACTACATGTCGCCCCGGAATATCATGAGCATGGAATACATGCGGTGGCGTCTGGACGAGGAGAAGGTCGGCGACCGGGTGCACTTCCCGGGGTTCGTCAACTGGCTCAAAGAGGAGCAGCCGGAGAAGTACGAGGCGCTCCCGATGCTCTGGACCGGCGTCTACGGCGACGACGACCCCGCCCAGTACCGGAGCTTCCGGATCGTGCTCAACCCCGACGACAAAAAAGCGATCCCGGCCGATTACCTCTCGACGTTCATCGACGAGTTCTTCGAGCCGAAGTTCGTCAAACAGCTCTATAAGACCTCGTCGCTCGCCCGGCTCTTCGACGAGTATGTCCGGAGCAGATCGGCATAAGGAGACCACTCCATGGATGTCGCCCGACTCGCTTCATCGCTCATCCGGATACGGAGCGAGAACCCCCCGGGGAGCACGGCGGATGTCGTCGCGTTCATCGGGGAGTTCCTCGACTCCCTCGGGGTGAAGAACCGCATCGTCTCCCATCCCGGCGGGCGGGAGAACCTCGTCACGACCGGAGCCGGTTCCCGGCTCCTCCTCTGCGGCCACGTCGACGTCGTCCCCGCCATCCCCGACGACTGGACGCACGATCCCTACAGCGGAGAGGTTGCCGACGGTTACGTCTGGGGAAGAGGCGCCACCGATATGAAAGGGGGATGCGCCGCCCTCCTTATCGCCTACCGTGACCTCATCGAGAGCGGGGTGGAGCCGGACGTCCAGTTCGCCTTCGTCTGCGACGAGGAGACCGGCGGGGAGCACGGGATCCGGTCGCTGCTTGCACAGGGCCTGCTCGAGCCCCGCGAGTGCCTGATCGCCGAACCGACCCCGGAGACCAGCCCCGCGGTCGGCCAGAAAGGGCTCTACCGGGTCGACCTCTCCTTCCGCGGCAGGCCGGGCCACAGTTCGCTCTACCCCCTGGTCGGGAAGAGCGCCGTCATGGCAGCGTTCGATCTCATCGGCTACCTCCAAGAGGTTCACGCCCGCCCGTTCCCCGTCGGCGAAGACCTGCAGCCGCTCATCGACCAGTCCGCCCGGGTCTTCTCCGAGATCTTCGGGATCGAGGGAGGGGACGAGATCCTCACACGGGTGATGTTCAACCCCGGCCGCATCGAAGGCGGCGAGAAGGCGAACATCGTGGCGGAGCAGTGCCGGATGGAACTCGACCTCCGGGTGCCGTGGGGCTGCTCCCTCGACGAACTCCGGAAAGGCATCGCGGAACATGCGCCGGACGCCGTGATACGCGAGACGGACGTGGCCGAACCGACCCTGACGCCCCCGGATGCCCGGATCGTCCGGACGATCTCCCGCGAGGTGGAGCGGGTCTACGGGACGGTGACGCCGTTCCTCCAGTGGGCGGCAAGCGACGCGAAGTACCTCCGCGACGAGGGGTTCGATGTCGTGGAGTACGGCCCGGGAGAGATCCCGACGCTGCACGCGGTGGACGAGCGGGTCGGCGTGGAGCAACTCGAGAGGGTGGTGGATGTCTACCGCGGGGTCATCCGGGCGTACTCGGGGTGACCAGAGCCGCCGTCGACCTTAACCCGTTTTTTGTTCAAGCGGCGGGCACCCGCCTCAGTATGCTTCTGTCCACGTGTAGCGCCGGTTCACCATATAGTTCCAGGCAAACGCGACGAATATCCCTGCAAGGTTCGCGGCGAGGTAGTAGACGCCGGCAATATCCGCAAGGATATAGAGAACCCCCATATTGATGATGAGTCCCCCCATCGAAACCGCCTGGAACGATAGAATGCGCTGGATTCTTCGCCCGAACCTGAGGTTCCGCGCGGATTTGAACGTCCAGACGTCGTTCCAGACGAAGTTGTTCACGATGGAGAGTTCGATCGCGATTGCGGCAGAGACGAGGTAGTAGAGGCCGGCAACCTCGGTCAGGGCGTAGAGGAGTCCCATGTTGACGAGGATGCCGGAGAGCCCGACGAGCCCGAACCGGACGACCTTTGTCCACTCGTTCCAGACCGATCCTGTTCGGTGGGCGACCGCAAACCAGGCGATACCGCCGCACTGCCGGAGGTAGTCGATCATCGTGCCGGCCTGGAGTTTGCTCTCCCCCTCCTCGCGGTCTTTAAACACAAACGGGATCTCGACGAACGAGTCCCACCGTCCTTTGCCGAGAACCTCCATCAGGATCTTGTAGCCCCGAGGGGCAAGCGGGGCGCCGTCGACGACCTCGCGCCGCACGGCAAAGAACCCGCTCACGGGATCGGTGACCTCCGGGAAGAGGATGCGCCCGAACGCGGTGGCCCCAAGCGATATGATCCTCCGCTTGAGCGGCCACGCCTCGATGTCTCCGCCCTTCATGTACCTGCTCCCGATGACGATATCCGCTCCGCCCCGTATCGCCTCGTAGAACCGGGGGATGAGGTCCGGCGGGTGCGAGAAGTCGGCGTCGATGACCTGCAGGATATCCGAGCGCGCCGACCGGAATCCCTCGACGACCGACTGGGAGAGGCCGTGATCGTCTCTCCGCACGACCAGGCGCACGTTGTCGCACCGGTCGGCGATCTCCTGGACGATCGGGATCGTCCGGTCTTTCGAGGCGTCGTCCACCACCAGAACCTCGCCGCGGATGCTGCTTTGCCGGAAGACTTCGTTGACCGCTCCGATGATCGCGGCGATGTTCTCCTCCTCGTTGAAGGTCGGGATGATGACTGTCAGGTTGTAGGTATCGGTCGTTGCAATTCCCCCTTAAGCCAACACAAAGAGGTAGATCCCCATGCGCTGCCCGGCGAACTCTGTATTCTTATCAAGCCAGCCCAGCGCATCCCCGGTTGGGTCCACGGCGAGGATGTCGGTGGTCACGATGTAGAACGCACGACGGTCTGGATACTGCTCCCGGATCGTCTCAAGATCTTCTCCGGTATTCGCCCCGAGTTCGAGGGTTCCGTCGGTCGCGTTGCGGTAATAATAGTCGAGCGGTTGCGCCATGTAGGGCGGCAGCACGACGACGAGATCACTCTCTTCCGTCACCCCGCTTAAGTCCGCGGAGAATCCCCGCCAGTCGTTCTTCTGCGGCGTCGTGTAGTAGGTGGCAAGGAAGGGGGCGCTGACGAGAAATGCCGCTGCAATAGCAAGGTAGACCGCTCTCCGGTCCTTGACGAGGGCATGGAGTCCAGGATACGCCGACGCAATCCCGATGAAGTAGACCGGGAGGAGGTAGATGAGGTAACGCGGGATCATCGGCATCCGTGAGGAGAGGATGAGGCTCGCCGCCAGCGGGAGGACCATCATGAAGACGAGGAGGAGCGCTCCGTTCCGATCCTCGCGCCAGGTGAGGATGACGCCCACCAGGAAGAGAATGATGAACGGTACCAGGATGATATCGCTGAATCCCGATAACTGCTGAAGCGTCTGGTAAACGACGTCGGTCCCCTGGATACCATAGGTTGGAGCGGACGAAGTCCGAATAAGGAAGAGGCCGATGGTGACGATGAGGAGAGGGAGGGCGGCAACGATGAAGGCACCAAGCCCGATAGCCAGGTTTCTCGCGCTCCGTGGGTCACGCCGGATCTCCCCGGCTCGGGCGACCAGGGCATGGAGAACGAGGACGGCGACCGGCACGACGGCGTAGAAGTGCATCCAGAAGGCGACTGCGGAGAAGAGGCCGAAGAGAGCCCAGGAACGGGTCTCGTTCGATCTGCTCGCCCGCACGTAGAAGAGCAGCGCGAGGGAGAAGAAGAAGAGCATCGGGGCGTATGCCCGGGCATCCTAGGAGTAGTAGATGTGAAAGGGTGAGAACGCGAGGAGGGCGGCGGCGATGAGCCCGACGTTTCTGTCCCGGAACTCGGAGCCGATATAGTATACGACCGGGATCGTCAGGACGCCGAGGAGCGCGGGGAGGAACCGGAGCACGAACTCGCTCTCCCCGAAGACGAGCATCCCGTGCTCCAGCCAGTAGAAGAGCGGCGGGTTGAACTCTCCGCCCGCAGTGCTCTCCCAGATGCCGAGGAGCGACTGCCGGGCAAACGAGAGGGTCGAGGCCTCGTCGAGCCAGAGCGAGTTTCCGGCGAGGTTGTAAAATCGGAGGAGGAAACCTATGATGGTCAGCCCGAGGAGGGCCTGAACGTACCTGCTGGTTTTGATGGACGTCGCGATCGTATCGAACGGGGATGCATCCGGGCGTGCCGAAGTGGAAACGCCGGAATCAAGATCTCTTTCGTTATCGTGCACGTCTGCTTTGCGTTTGTTCTGTTTCCCCTGATTTTTGCCCATCGTTATCATCAACCGTTGGCCTTGTGCGCTGATATACGTTACTGGATTGATTCGCAAACGGGTCCAGGGGCGGGTAAAGATTTTCACATCGATTACTGCATGCTGCATCCGTTTCTACATGTAGTATCCAGAATGTAGCAGACGCATTTTGGCGGATATAGCATTTTTTGCCGGCAAACTCCCCTAAAATTAGCACGACCATCCTCTTTGAGTCTGTTCCTTTGGAGGCCGGGCTGACATAATCCCTAATCCGGCCGGGGTCCGGGTTATAGTACCCAGCTCGAATCCATATCGACCGTAGATAATATTTCACCGGGAATTCAAGCATAAAAACATATATATCCCCCTGGATAATCCCTCTACGATGAGCAAGGTGTATAAATCGCTCTTTGCAGCTGCAGTGATGATCCTGGTCCTTGCATCCGCGGGGTGCGCGGAGATGCCGGCGAGCAACGATCCGGGCTGGTCCGGGGGCCTTTCGCCGGAAGAGCAGGCCGGAGATGATGACGATCCCGGGTACCTGACCCCGGCAACCCCGTATCCGACTGCAACAGGCAGTATGGCCGGCCCCACGCTCAGCAGGCCGACGGAGACCCAGCCGACGCAGGACCCCTACGTGACGCTCTTCAACAAAACAATAGAGTTCAGTCCCGCTCACCCGAGAGACGCCTACTCCTTCAACCTGACCGCGCCCCCGCTCATCATCGAGTTCGACGTGGAGCCGAAGATGATCACGCGGGAGAAGCGTACCACGAGCGATTACGGCAGTAAAAAGGACATAGTCGTCAAACAGGAATATCCGAGCGAGGACTCATGGTTTTTGGTGACCGTCCGGGAGCGTGAGTCCGGCAAGATCGTGGCCGAGGACGGGTTCGGGAAAGGTTTCGGCACGGCGACCGATAAGCGGATGTACCTCGGCAAGTACGGGGACTACCTGATCGAGCTCTCGGGGAACGAAGCGAAGGTGCATGTAACGATGCGCGCCGGGGGCGTGTAGCCCCCCCGGGCAGATCGTCGAACGGGTTTTGCCGGGCGGATTCCGGCACCTGCAGCCGCCACCACGGCGTTCGGATCGCCTGGTGAGCAATCCTTTTTAACCTGAACAACCTAGTTGTTAGGGGAAAGACACTCATTCTTGTGTCCCGGTAGGGTAGTGGATATCCTAGAAGCCTGCGGAGCTTTTGACCCGGGTTCAAATCCCGGCCGGGGCGTTTTTCGATTTTGTGTTAAACCATTCATTTCAGGCCGTTTTTCGGATTTGGGGCTTCTTCGACAGGCCATCCCGAACCGGGTTCGGTCGCCCGGGGTTCATGGATATGGCTATCCGCCCGCAGCCAGTCCTGCCGCGACCATACTTTTATCAGCACCGCGGGGAGGGATACCCGTATGGCTGAGGAGAGTCGTCCCCCGCTGCCGCCGTTCACGTACGAAACGGCGGTACAGAAGGTTCGTATGGCCGAGGATGCCTGGAACTCCCGGGACCCCGCGAGGGTGTCGCTCGCATACAGCGTCGACAGCGTCTGGCGCAACCGGGCGGAGTTCGTGAACGGCCGCGAGGAGATCGTCGCGTTTCTGCAGCGGAAGTGGGCGAAAGAGCTCGATTACCGCCTGATAAAAGAGGTCTGGGCTTTTTGCGAGGCGCGGATCGCGGTCCGGTTCGCATACGAGTGGCACGACGACTCGGGGAACTGGTTCCGCTCTTACGGGAACGAGAACTGGGAGTTCGACCGGCAGGGCCTGATGCGCATTCGTCATGCCAGCATCAACGATCTGCCGATCACTGAAGGAGAGCGGAAGTACCGCTGGCCGCCGGGGCGGCGCCCCGACGATCACCCCGGGCTCTCCGACCTGGGGCTGTAGGGTTGTCCGGTAGAGGGCGGAACGGGGTCTCCGGGACCCGGACGGGCCATCGGCGCCGGAGCCGGCGGGGTCGTGGGCGGGGTGGTGGCGGTGATCGTGAGGGTGCTCGGCGGGGGTGAGCCCAGAGAGCCAGGATGAGTCACTGTTCCATACGATGTTTCCGGTGCATTGTTACATCCCGCCGGAGGAATGTGAGGTAGAAGGACAGTGCGTCTTCGCCCTGCCGTTCGGTCTCCGGTCTGCCAGGAGTACGGCACAGGCATACCGGCTGCAGTCGGCGGGAGCCGTGAGCCCATTACAACACGGCTATAATGGTAGTTTTAGGAGATTGGATGCACTTGCTCTGGTTTCGAGCATTCCCTGCAACCATGGATGAGCCCATTATGAGCCAATTGTGATTCATTTCGATCCCTTAGCGCAATCTGACGATCCCTCGCATTTTGTGTACCTCAACGAGTAGCACACGCCCGCTCCTGCCGTTCCCTCTTTACGGAAAATGCCGGTTTGAACCATCACTTTAAGATCTCGCGTTGCGGTCGCCTTCTTCGCATTATTGAGTTGTTGGTACACCTGGTTTGAGATAGAACCCTCTCTTCAGGTAGTGTACGGCAGCAATCTGCCGTTCATTCAGCCCGAGGGAATCAAGTCGCTCTCCATACGCGGAGGACGGTTCTCACACCCGTGATTATGGAAATAGTTATCTTTCTTTCCGGCGACCGTAGAATCATTGAAATGAACTAGTACTCCGGTGGAGGCTACCTGAATGAATTTGCGGCTCACTGATGATGAGATCGATGCGTTACTCAGAGAGGCCAAGCCGCTGCCGGGAGATTTCTCCAGGAGATTTCGCCCTAAAGAGAAGGGCGGCCATAAGGAGTACGAGATCGGTATAGAGGGTGCGAATCAATCCCGGTTCAGGTTGATATTCCGGCAAAGTCTATTCAATTCGCTGGACTTCTCCGTGATCCTCGGCTATATCATTCCAAACACAAACCAGGTGTTCCGGCTACGCCGATATACGGGAAAAGTCACGAACACACGAACAGGCTTGAGCAGGAGAAGTTTTATGATTTCCACATCCATACTGCAACAGAGCGCTACCAGACCGCGGGCTGGAACGAGGATGGGTATGCGGTTCCGACAGACCGGTACCCGGATCACCACGGCGCGCTGAAGAGCATGTTCAACGACTGCGGGTTTGAGGGTTCAGCGGTAACCACGAAGGATCTTACCGACTGGGGGATATAACCGATGGCAATCGAGGCAATCGAAGAGGAGTTTCGGAGGAAGGTCTGCAGCCAGATCCATCTCCGCCCGGAGGGTATCAACCGGTATCGGGTCTTCACACCGTTTGTCTTTGATGATGGGGATAACCTCGCGATCGTCCTGAAGGATGAGGACGGCGCCTGGACGCTGACGGATGAGGGGCATACCTTCATGCACCTGACCTACTCGATCGACGCAAGGGAGTTAGAGCGGGGAACCCGCCAGAAGGTGATCGCGAGTGTGCTGTCCCGGTTCGGGCTGGAGAACAACCGGGGCGAGCTCGCTATTCGCATCACGGGCGACCGGTTTGGGGACGCCCTCTGGAGTTTCATCCAGGCGCTGATCCGGATATCGGATCTTACGTATCTGTCGAGATCGCGCGTTTACTCCACGTTCCAGGAGGATCTCCGTGCGCTCATCGAGGAGGCCGTCCCTGAGGGGCGCAGGGAGTTTGACTGGCACGATCCCGAGCATGATCCGGAAGGGAAATACACCGTTGACTGCAGGATCAACGGCATGCAGAGGCCGATCTACATCTTTGCGCTCGCGAACGACGACCGGGTCCGTGACGCGACGATAAACATCCTGCAGTTCGAGAAGTGGGGGCGGCCCTTCGTCTCGGTCGGCATATTCGAGGATCAGGAGGAGGTCAACCGCAAGGCCCTCGCGAAGTTCAGCGATGTCTGCGATAAGCAGTTCTCAAACCTGCCGGGGAACAAAGACCGGATTATGCAGCACCTCCGGGATATGGCCGGGACGGCTTCCGGCTGAGGTTGCAGCGGCGTCCCGCTCTGCCCGGGGGAGGAATCCCCCTTTCGTCACGTGATAATACCCCCTGACCCGGAACGTCAGGCCGTCCCCTCCACGATTGCGATCTCCTCCTCGGTGAGCCCGTAGAGTGGGTACGCCAGTCGGCCGTGAGCGGCGGGGTGGTGGCGGTGATTGTGGGGGGATGGGCGGGGGGTGAGAGAGTGGAGAACCAAGCATTGCACCTCTGGAGCTACCCCAGTTACCGAACTACTGACGAATGTCCCATACTGCAGTAGGCATCCTCGTCATTAGTATGCAGTTGCAGGATAATAGGATGAAGGTTCCTGCCTTTGCCATTGCTAAGAGATATGATATGAGAGGGGTTTTCGGATTGATCAGGAAAAATTAAAGAGTCCTTTTATCAATAGAGGCAGTCATGCACAAGACGTTCTTTAGGCCAACCCGCAATGTTACCAAGAAGCAACCGAAACCGCATTTCGGAAAAGTCGATGCTCCACATTTTACGGCGAGCGAGCTTGAACCCATTCTGATCGATGTTTTACAGGGTTTCAGTGGTTCTGCCTCAAAAAGAACCATTGAAGCTGAGATTGAACGGAGGTTACTGAATGAGTTTAACCCAGCTGATCTCGAAAAGGTGGGTGAGGGGATCTCCAGATGGAAGAAGAATGTTCAATGGATCCGCTTTGATCTGGTTGAGAGAGGTATCATGAAGAAGGACTCTCAACGTGGTGTCTGGGAATTGAGTGAATTATCTTCATTAAAAACTGCTTGAAGAACAATCATCAGGTGGAACTGCCGAGAAGAGTTAATACCACTAAGGAGATCAGATAAAGGATTGGCCTTGAGTTATCGCGGGCCATCTTTGAGTTCTTGCCCAAGGCGCTGCAATATTCTGTTTGGATCAACAACTCGGTATATCTTTCGTCGGCTATCCTCTGGATCAACCTTCTTCTCCAACCACCCAGCTCTTACAAGATTCGGAAGAATCTGACCAACATACTTCTCTGTTTCACCAAGAATCTCTTCTGCTTCCTGAAATCGAAACTCTGAGGTGCCTCTCTCAGCATAGAGACGCGCAAATTTTTCGAGAAGATTTCTGGGAAGACTGCTGACCATTTCTTACCTTCATTGATTCGAAAAATACTTATATCTATGAGTAGTCTATTGCATAGTTAGACTATCAATACAGTGGAGTATTTGTTATGGCTCGGATATTTGTCATCGATACACCAACACGGCCGATTGAAACTCCAGTTCTCTTTCCGGTTAATAACACCGGACACCGGGGAGAGGGGAACGGTCCTGAGTACTGGACGGAAATACCAGACATGAAGACAATGTTACTGAATGCACATCTCCTGTACAAGAGTTCCATTCTCCAGACCCTTATGGCTGAGGGCCTCCACCGCCATTATACGCAGGACGGCGTCTTCTTCATTGATAGCGGAGGTTTTCAGAACCGAACATCTGATCTCACTATCGATCCGATTGAGATTCTCCGGATCCAGGAGAGCATCGGCGCAGACATTGCAGCAACATTGGACATTCCTGTTCTACCCCAGGAAAATACACTAACACAGAAACATGCCGAGACCCTCAGAACGTGCGTAAAAAACGCCCTAATTACCCTAAAACATCGAGAACGAGAGGATATGCTAATTTACGCATGCATTCAGGGAGGAGATATCCGGGCGATGCTCAATATGGTCGATTACCTGCAGAAGAGAGGTCAATTTGATGGATTTGCAATAGGTGGGCTCGTTCCAAAGCGTTCTAATTTCCAGCAGATAGTAGATACCATCTGGGCTGTCCGCAAACGGATCAGGGATGCACCACTCCATGTATTTGGGTTGGGAGGTCCATCCTACATCCCGCTTTTGGTTTACCTCGGTGTTGATACCTTCGATTCTTCATCATACTTAAGGGCCGGTTCGAAGAGAGTATACTTTGTTCCAGGGCAGGGGTCGGTAGATTTTCAGGACATTGGTAAATGCACATGGCTCCCCTGTGTTTGCCCGGTTTGTAGTGCACACCCATATAATGAAGTTCGTGAAGACCGGCGGTTGATTGCGTTGCATAATCTGTGGATGATCACTTATGAGATACGTAAGTTGAAGATCGCGATTAGTGAAAACTCGCTGGAACCGTATCTTGAACAGAGGTTGAAGCCAAATCCCCTTATTTACGGGGCATATCACTACGCGAAAGGAAAGATCCGAGGTTTTACATGAGAGCAAGCATGAGACCGATAACCTTAGGGAGGGTTGTCGAAACAGTGTATTTGAGTGAATCACAGGGCGACCTTGATGGTTCGCTGCTCCAGGAAAAATATGGAGTATCGCAACGCCGGGCAAAAGAGATCCTGAATGAAGTTGTCCGTATGGGGCTACTTCAAGGGGTGGCCGACCAATTTCAACCAACGTCGCTTGGGAAAGACCTGACCATAGCCGTACGCAAAGGAGCGTGGGAACAGGTGCATCAGGTTTTGCTGGAATATACCTTCTACTCTGACTTCTACAAAACACTCGTTCAGTATGGGCCGATCGAACCTAAACAGTTGCTGCCTCACCTCAAGGAGACCCCCTCCTCATTTAATCAGACGTCACTATCCGTTTTATGCGACTGGGTTGAGCGGGTCGGTTCGGCCCAGAGGAACGTGTTCACCAACGTCTACTATCCTGTATACGCGATGACCGCACCCATGCTTCCCGAGTTCCTCTGTGTTTACGGGGAGTTGAACACGAGGGCAGGGGCCTCTCTGCACCAGCGATACGTCGAAATTCCGAAGATCCGTGAGTTAGTGTGCGAAAGGCTGAAGATTCGGAGACGTGACTTCAATGAAGAATTTCTCCGACTTTACAGGAATAATATCGGAACTATTGAGCTGAGCGGAGCACCAATTACGACGCATGCCAAGGCTACATCAAAGCACATAAAATCTCTCATTTTCACAGAAATGCCCGACGAGATAACTATGAAGTTGACTTCCGAGCGTTTTTTAAAGGGAGTAGTGTGCGACTCAAAACAGTATTACTTTGTTGCGATACACGGGGGCGACATCATTGAATAACCCTCTGTTCCAGTCCCAAACGAAAAACTACAGCCGATTCGGACTTCGCGCAAATCCGTTTCCATATGCAGGAGTTCCTGACGATGAACCGAAGATCTACGTAGGGCAGGATGAAGTGCTCTTGACTATCAACTCTGTTCTCTCAACCACTATTCTGACAGGCCGTGCAAATCACCTCATCCTAACCGGTTCGTACGGGAATGGGAAGAGCCACACACTCAAATACATACATTCACAAATCTCTGCTCAATCTACCACATACGAGACACGGCCCTGTATCGGATACGTTGCGCAACCGGGCGAGACCTTCTTGGACATATACCGGGACTTTGTCTATGATCTGGGCTCGGACTTTATCCAAAGACGAGCGCAGGAGTATATCGGAAAAGTCGCGGTAGATCTTGTCGAGCAGGGCGTCATTGAAGGACCTATCGATCCCACCAACGGTTGGAAGAGTATCGAAAACGGCAGCATTCTTCTCTCCGAAGTGGTTCCGCATGCCTTTACCCGCCTCTCAAAGCATGTTCGGTTTCCGGATTTCGCCCGTGCGTTCATCAATATGGCTTATGAAGAGAATTCGCTGACATCCTGGGAATGGTTAAGTGGAGAGCCGATTGAGTATACGCGAAGAAGGGAGATGAGCCTGACATCGAATATTGATAAGCGGCATGCACCGCGGGCATTTAGTGCGTTGAAAAAATCTCTTGAACTCCTCGGGTATGCTCCTGTAATAATGCTTGTCGATGAGTTTGAGCATATCGAGAACCTTCAGGCGCGAACAAAGCAAGACGTCCTAAACTCGTTTAGGCACTTGATTGACATGAATCCAACAAACTTCTCTCTGATTATTGCATGTGCACCTGAGGTCTGGGAGAAGATGGTTTCGGAATATCATGCCTTTTCAGAACGAATTGGGAAAGAAGTCAATCTCAAGCCGCTTACTGCAGAAACTGTCAAGATACTCATCGTAGCATATCTCAATCGTGAGCGGACTACTCCCGCGAGGACAATCGAGCCATTTACTGATGAGTCGATCGAGCAGATCTTCAGATCTGGAAACGGAAATACACGCCGTATAATCACATTATGCGGCCAGGCGATGGATCTCTTCGCCAGTTTGGAGTGCGAAACAATTGATTCTACAGTGCTCCAGAGAGTTGTACGCTGACTTGTTCATTAGAACCGATCGTTTCTTTTTACAAGTGCCAGCAGGAAATACGTCTTCTTTTAAGTCATAGATAACAGTTCAAGGCTTTTTATCACTTCGTCCCGAACCGCTTTAGAACGGTCATCGCACAACTGTTGCAGCACAGGGATTGCCTGAGTGTACCCTATTTTTACTAATGTCCGTATTACCTCGACTCGAACTACTGACGTAGAATTGTGTAAGAGAGCGATCAGCGCAGGCCCGGCTGCGGTGTCGCCTATATCTCCAAGTGCTATGGTCGCATATCTCTGGATCTCACCTCTCGGATCGAATAAATGTTGAATCAGCGAGGGTGTTGCCCGTGAGTCTCGTATCTGTCCCAGAGCCTTTATTGCTGCAATACGATTTTCAAGCCGCTTTTGGTTAAGGACTTCAAGTAAGAAGGGCACTGCCTCATGCGATCCGATAGAACCAAGGGCACGGATAACATCCACCGACAGGATGACACCAACCTGCCCATACATGGTGATAAGCGACTCAACGGCTCGGTCATCCCTCAGGAGTGCAAGGGTTTTAATAGCTTCTTTCTGGACATTCGTGTTCTTTGAGGAAGTGAGGCAGTAGACGGCAAGATCGAAGACACCCGAACTATCAAGATAGTTCCTCAAACTCCTGAGTACATTCTGTATCTCCGTTGTTTTTGCAGTCTGTGACATAATGACGGTGTAGAATTCTGCAATTGCCTCATCCACCGGGCACTGCGAGACTTCCCGACTCGTGGTGGCTGTCCCTTCTGTATCTTGGATGCCCGATTGACCCGCTTCTGTAGGCACAATCGGTACTTCGTCGATCGATACGGATGTATCTGGAACAGGCATTGGCTCCGTCTCACGCACCAGAATAAACAGTGAATAAAAGAAATCCTCAGAAATTTTGAGCAATTCTGCATATTCCGACATGCGGTCACTATATTTGCAGAACCGAGTAAGATCCGAGAGAGCAATCACAGTATTATGCACATCAGTGAAGTCGAAAAACCCCTCACTGAATTTCCGCCGAATCACTTCGATGTCTTCATCGATCTTCTTCCGGGTAAAGCGATGAATAAGCAGGGTTTCTCCTTCGAATAATTTATTTCGAATCTTTTCATATACTCTTCTGTCCTTCGGAATAAATAGGGGGCCAAGCGCAGAAAGTATACAATCAGCATCTTGTTTGCTAATGAATTGATCAACCTTTTCTTTGCTAATGTCCCAGCAGTCAGCAACGGTCTCTCGAAAGGCATCCAACCCCTCAGTATATGGAAGAAATTGCAGTTGATCTGCATGCTGCGTGAGAAGAGAATCAAAATGCAAGAGGCTTAATCCAAGTGTGAGATCAAAGATTCGTGCCTCGATGGGGATGGGTAACAGTGCATATTGGACATTCCGGCCCTTACCATTTCGCTTGACACGTCCCACCCTGCGGGGTACAAATCCTTCGGCAATAAAAACAGGGTCTCGCATAGCGATCATGAGCGGTTCACGGATATCTTCTTTCGCGATGCCATATCTCCTTGAGAGTTCGTCAATAGTCCATGATGATGTCTTTAAATCGTCGATAAGCAGCTCGTATATCGGCTTCTCTAATACACGATAACTCTCGATCTCACTTACCTGCTCGGGTAAGACGATCCGATTGTTGGACACTAATTGTCGATTATATGCCAGTTTTCGCAGATCTCGCGTGCCTTCGATCATCTGTTTGAAATACTCCCAGATTGTACAGTCTCCTGTGGCGATATGATATCCCGAAGTATTCTGCTCTGAGAAAGAGTGTTCAGTTCACCGATCAGGATAAGGTGCTCCCGTGCTGCTGTGAGTAGCGTATAGAGAACTTTTGGATCCGTCAGCGGCCACCGAAGAACCCTTTCGGGATTTGCATTGACGAAACTGACAATGGCAGTCGTATATGACTGCCCGTTTAGCTGATGAGGCAGCCACACAGGAACATCTGTTATCCCATGCTCAACAAGTAATGACCGAATTAATGAAGCCTGACTGATGTAGGGTGTGAGTACTACACAGGATTCCCGATCTTGGAGGGCAGAGACCACATCTGCAACTCGTTCTGCCTCTGCCTGATTCACAAACATAAGATCCTGAAGTGCCTCAAGGAAGTTTGCCGGGATTGTGATCGCTACCGTTACGTTCTCATTCTTCCCGGCTGCAGGGCCAATCGGTTCCGACCGTTTGACGGTCAGTGTTCCTGATTTGACCGGAACTACAGACCCAACTGGATAATCACGGATCTGTTTTCCAGAAAGCCGGTTGATGGCAGTTTCAAGATGTTTGAGATCGATCTCTGTTTTGGGCTCCATTGAAAGTCGATATTCTGTCGTTACAGGTTCCATGGCAATCGTATACTGCGCATAGATCTTTGAACCGCTATCTTCCTGCCCGTGGACAGTCGTGAAACAGACATCCCCACCGTCTGCATCAGCATCGACGCGAGTTCTGGTCTGCCTCAACGCTTCTGTAATTTGACCTGGAAGATAGGGGAAGTGCTCTGAAAAAACGGCATACTCTCTCGACTCGAAGAAAGCATCGAATCGGATCAGTTTTTCAAACGTGCTGACACCGAGTCCTGCATTGCGTGCTTCCTGGCTCTTTAACGGAGATGCGACACGGTTCGCATCACCGATGAGGATACTCTGCTCTGCAAATGACTGAATATAGTGGCTAAGCGGTTCAAAGAGTTGTTCGGCACCGTCTGCAAGGACAAAGTCAAAGTAACGCTTCCTATCCGGGTCTCTCAGTAACTCGAAAACCCGTGATTGGAGCAGGAGATTGCGATCTGTAAGAATAATCGGCGAGAGGCGAATCCGCTCTTCAATCTCTTCAATGCTTTGCTGGTTGCCGATCTCCCATGAGCCGGGTTCTTCGGTAAACCCTGCTTCTTTGTTAATGACCAGGATCAGGTGCCGTTTCTTGAAATTCTGAACAAATTCCTCAATCTCCTGTAAGTTCCTCAGAATGACAAGAGTACGCTTCCCTGCATCCAGAGATGCGACCAGATCGACGGCGCATGCAACCTCTGAGTGGTGAGCAGGCATCTGAATAGCAATGACCTGTGCTCTTTCTAGAGCGGCAATTACGGCCTCTTTATTGTAGCGGGGGATGCGGTGTTCGGGAAGAAGCCTTCCTTTCTGGTAGGAGAGGGTTACCACTCTTTGAGAGCGTTGGATGAAATCAATGACACCAAGAAGTTTCCGGAAGATGGCGATCTCTACGTAATCTTTGACCAGTGTATAACGGTGCTCTGAGTTCAGGAATTCATCGGGGAGAGAGGCCAGAGTGGCAAGCTCGATCGTTGTTAGACCTATGGCATGCACCACTACGCGATACGAATACGCCCCACCTGCAGTCCGCAGCAAGGCATAATCACCAGGAGCAACATCAAGATGTGGAAGTGCTGAAACTGAATTCAGGTGCAGTATACCCTTTTCGTATCGACCTAACCTGAGATCCCCCGCTTGTTGACCTGCCAAGACACGCTGTTCTTCAGGAAGGGACCTCAGGAGCGAACCAAGAGAAGAAAGGAGTGAATGCTCAGCCTTTATTGCACCTCGGATCTTGTTGAAGTAGTCGATCTCATTGATATCAAAGTATGTCAACTTGGTCGGACACGTATTAATGAGCAGACACCTAGTAGATACAGTACCGCTCTCGTCTGACTCATAACACTCCCAGAACCGCTCGGTTTGGCAGTAATACTGACACGGTGGAAGGTTTTTTGAGAGTGCGTGGCCGGGATGGCGCTGGTGGGGGCATTCGCTACACCACTTGCTATGTGTGGTCGGTAATTGCATCCCTTCGCGCTGCAGGAGGACTTTGTTCCGTGCATTTATGATCTGGTCAATATCCAAGTCGCTCAGCGTAATCTCATGTAAATGACAGGGGTCCCCATCCTGCTCATCAAACCGAGCGGGTTGCGTGTACAGGAGGTATCCAGTGCGATTTCCCGAATTGAGATACGATGCAAAGAGGTATACCTGGAGCTGCATCGTATGCTCAGGCCGAACGTTCCACGACGTCTTCACCTCAACTGGGCGATTGTCGACAACAAGATCGATAATCCCGCCAAGACCGTATACATTGTTAATCTGTACTTCACTCCGGACCTCTTTCCCGGAGATGAGGGAGGATAACTCTTCTCGATATAAGGGCGTAGCGAGGTGATGGAAGACATCTTTTTTAATAGATTCAAGGGAGACCCCCGCAATAAGATGCAGTGCTGCATCCAACCGGAACTCTGTCCGGATCGCCTCATCAATTCTTTCCCGTAATATATGTTCCCGCTCTGCTGGGGGTTGATTACCGAGTAAACAATATGTCCCGTCACAAAGCATGGCAGCGAGGATGTGATGGACGAGATTGCCACGAGTTATATACTTGTCTGGGTATTTCAGGATGCTGTGCTTGACACTCTTAACGTAATCGAGATAGTATTTCCTCGGACACGTCCGGACGCTGATGATCTCCCTTGGCCCGACAGGAACAGACGGTGCAGGAAGGAGTATTCGCTCAACATTGATCCAGGTTGTCTGTCCCTGCTGGATGACGTAGCCTTCGAAGAAAACCTCTCCACCCGGGGCAAATAGGCGTTTAAAAGCTCCCTCATCTGGATTCTGACTATCAAAGAGATCCCAGAGCATCGGTGAAGTTGAGGGGTAGGGGATCCATTCGGGAACCATCCGCCAGACGGTAATTTTTACGTCAGTTCCTGGTGGAGATTCGAGATCAAGGACATACTTCGGGCCACCCCGGGTAGGCGAATAATAAGGGCCAGATGCAAGTGTAGCAGTGCTCTGAATGAAGTTTCTGTTGTATCTTGCCGGATCTGCATACAGATCAGCAGAGTCAACGTACGTGCTCATAATCACTGAACCTCCAGAAGCCGCGCTAAGAGGCGTTTATTGAGTAAGGTGGATTCAAACAGGTCTTGTCCATAGGAGGATGAGATCTCAATACACTCTGGACAACCGTTGATGCATGAAGGCATCATCTCCTCAATCCGGACGACTAGTTCACTGAGATCTCCTTTCTTTCGAGTACGATATTTCTCAAAGGCTGCAGTCGCTCGAGGATCGTAGAACATATCACCGGAGCAGTAGAGTAGAAGATCGATAGTTGTCGGTGTTCGATGGAGTTTTTTAAGAATATCGGTGTACCCTCGAATCAGCTCAGAGTAGAATGCCGCAATGTCCTCTGATGATACCAACCTATTTATATCGATTTTACAGAATGCAAGAAGATCCTCTCTCTTCTTTGCATGCAAGTTAAACCCATATTGCCTCTCGAATTTTTCTAGCGCCAGACGGAGGATAGTATCCTGATCAGAATCCAACCCGTTAAACCCCGCAGCAAGGAACTCGGGATCATATACCCGGAAGAGATCGTGTATGATTGATTCCGTGATATTGACATCACACAGCAGACTCTGTTCCAATGCTTTTCGGACGTCAAAAAGTTCTGGAGAAATACCCTGAAACTTCCGGAAGAGTTCTTTTGCAATGCCTGACCCTCCCTGGTAGCGATCATATGCATAGAAGGTCATGGTTTCCCCGTCAGACTCTTGCCAGTACGTCAACCCGTCTCCTGCAGATCCAAAGAACTGTTGGAGCCAGACTTGGATAGTTTTCTCCAGCGTTGCACAGAGGGTTCGTCTGCAGAACGCCTCCAGTTCATTGATGTCAAATGCACGGTTAAAAATATCCTCAAATAAAGCGTGGTTCTCGGTTAAGAGAGAGATCAGATCCTCCCTTCGAGCCGGATCGTATCCTGCTAGCCGTAATCGGGTCTCGTTACTGTTGGGGATCAGTTCCTGAAGGAGCAGTTCGATGTCAGGTGTCTCTTGGTCGAAAAGTTCTTTGAGGTTCTCTGCACGCCCTGTTTGGCGTACCCAGTAATCAAGGGCGACCAAGAGTTGATAAAGTCCATCAATGTCGTAAGTGCTGTCAAGAGGGGTCTGCTGGTATAGGACTGATTCATACAGTTGTAAGAGGACATACTGCATTCTAAGATCGTTCTGCAGGATTTCGTCTTCCTGCAGGATATCTGGTATCCTCTCAAAGAGATGTTTGAGAGAGAACTCGAAGACAGTGGCCTGTGAGAGGTGCTCGGTTCCAAGAAGCGCGTAGGTATTATCATTGTCGTGATAAAACCGTACCAACCGAGTAAGGGTATTTGTGGCTTTCCCAAAAAGATGGATGCAGTTTGCATAGTAACAACGTGCAAGGACAAACTTCTCCATATAGCCGATGGTCTTTATCAGGCTCTCTCCGGGGAACTCGATCACGCGTTCCGCAGGCCCTCCATAAGTCATGATATTTGTATAGAGGGGTGTTGAGAGGGGGTCTCGCGCAACCTCGATAGCGTTCCCGGTATCAGCGTGAGTGAGCAGGTGCTGCTCTTCATCCCAATAATACTTGGCATTTGCCAGGACTTTTTCAACTTTGACCTGATCGGGGAAGTAAATCTTTGCTTGTTGGACTGGGATATTGAGTGGGGAGAATGTCTCTGATTCTGCATAGATCTGACTGAGTGGCACTGACTTTTCGAATCGAAATGTCGGGTGAATATTTGCACATTCCAAGTGCTTTTCGCTCGGCGCCCAGATTGCTCTGTAGTGATGAAATCCCCAGCGTTTCTTATAGCCACCTGGCAGGAAGTTTGCAAGAATGAACTCCTTTGTTTCAGAACCTTCACTCTTCACCCGGCCACCGGACACATCGTGGATCTCAATGTTCCCTCCGACGTAGATTGGGATGAATGTTCCTGGGACATAATATGGTTTAACAACACACGGATCAACTGCGAAGAGATTTGGAGGGTGGAAGTAAGGATATGCATAGGATCTTGCCTGTAATGCTTTCCAGTATGTCAGAGCACCCAGTGCCCGTTCGTGATTATGCCTGCGCTCCATATCAGTTCTCCTCGAGGTAGTATGCGATCCGGTTCAATCGGTCGATAATGTCATCGACCGTCGTTTTGTTCTTGAGGTACCTGACTGTACAGTAGTACTTGCTTGTGGGATCTTCCACTCTCAACGGTTCAGAGCAGGAGGCAAAGTACTGCTTGATCATGTGGAGTTCCTGTTTCGCCACATCATACCGAAGGTTGAAGGTCTGACAGATGTCTATCAGTAAGTTCTCCTCCGTCTGCTCAATGAGACTGAGGGTCTCTTCCGTATCTACCTGATAGTAGACCTGGTCGAGGACTTCGATCGCATAACGGGTGCTGATATAGTCGTAGATGAACGACGTGATATGCATCGCTTTGATGTACCTATTTTCCGGGTCAATGGGGATCTCAAGTTTACTGTCGTGGGGATTGGTAAGGAACGAGGTGTGGTGAAAATAAAAATTATCTATCGGACGTGATCCAAGTACCACAACCGCAATGGGCATGTCGGCCGGTGATCGCCCACCCCGACCGATGCGTTGGATGAAACCCGGAATGTTCATCGGGGCCATATACTGGAATGTTCCGATAATACCCGGATGATCAAAACCAACCTCAAGGGCGGATGTCGTGATCATCATGTCCCATTCTTCTGAGTTTGGTTGCCCGCCTGCACAGTCCTGTGTTGTGCCGGATTTGTGAATCTGGATGCTCATCGGCCTATCATCGGTTTCCTGCATGACCCACCAGCACTCTCCATCGAGGTATGTCTGGCATCGGTTGATGTAGGGGTTCGGAGGCAGAGATCTGCATCCGACATGCGGGCACTGGCGGTTTCGAGATGTTTCCAGTCGTGCATCTGGGGTCCTTAACTGATAGAGGCGCCGATTCCGCTCGGCATCACATAACTTTTCCCCGAGTCGTTTTATAATATCGATGGAGTCAACGAATCCAATGATCCGGTTTTTCTCACTTGTTTTCAGCATGGTGTGGAAGAAACAGAAGGCAGTCTGAATCATTGCCGAGAGGTTTGTGGCAATGGTATAGTTTGTCTGTTCTTCCTGGCTTGCCTCCGGACTGAGCAATATCTTCCGCGGATGTGTTGCTTTTAAAAATACGATATACTCTCGACCCATTTCTTCTAATTCAACTTCATTCGGACAGATTACTTTTGCATCCTCAGTCGAGAAGAGGTTACAACAGAACTCCTTGGGTTTACCGACCGTGGCACTCGAGGCAATGAATATCGGTTCAGAACCACCCGAATGGCGGATCTTGTGGCGAAGCCGGCGAACAATGTTTGCGACATGCATTCCAGATTGATTCGTATAGATATGGGCTTCATCAAAGACGATGTATTTTGGAAGTATCTGCTTATTCCAGATATTCAACTTCCCCTCACGGTCCATTAAACGGCGATGGAGCGAATCAGGAGTGGTTATGATGATATCGGCTGTAGCAGTTTTTTTCACCACAAAATTAACTGTATGTGTTGCATCATCACAGCACACGAAACCATTTGGACCGGCCTGCAACGATCCGCTACACCCTTGATGCGGGCATTTTAGGGGAAGGTCTTCGGTCTTACCATGATGAATCCCTATACGGATTGGGTTCTGAAGGGTGGCGTTGACAGCATACACGTATTCGATAAGTCTTTGCAGTTGATCATTGCAGAGATCGATGCGTGGATAGACAAGGATTGCTTTGGTACCACGCTTCTCCTGTGTCAGCAATGCATACAGCAGGATTGGGAAAAGAAAAGCTTCTGTTTTTCCTGAGCCGGTACTTGATTGAATGATATATGAAAGAATTTCCGATGAAAAATCCTTAGATATTGCCGCTTGGAATAATTCTTGAAACCCTCTGAGCTGGAATGATGAAAGATTTATCTCATTATGCTTTTTATTGAACCGATTCTCAACCATCGATCGAAACGAAATGAGTGAATCTCTCGAATTTTTCTGTAAGAACGGACGAATATTTTCGTCTATCTGAACGGCATTCTTTACCATCGAAAGAGTTCGGATCGCCCGTACCAGAGGGATGTCCCTTCGTGGCCGAAGGCGACTTTTTACCTCTAATTTAACCATGTGCGCCAAACCGGGACTTGCTGTATAGTCCTCGTCAAACCTCTGCTTTAGATACGACAAGTAGCGAACCAGTTCTGCAATTCTGCTCCTCACCCGCTGCCTGTCATAAATGTATAAGAGATACTGCTCATCGACAAGTTCCTGGACGCAAGTGGCAATGATCCAGGTCACCGTCTCGGGTGAGGGAGCTGTCGGCGAACCCTTCATGTCAATGAATAGCGAGGTAATTAACGATCCGTGATTTTTGGTGAGATGATTTATGATATTCTTGAGACTGACAAAGCAGTCATAGTCTCCCCGATTGATATCATCCGCATTTCTGTCCTCGACATATTTGATGATCTGATACTTGACTGCCTCCCTGTTGCTCTTTGCCACCTCTGGTGTGCAGGGATGGGTCCATAACTTCTGAAGATCTTCGATACTTGTGAAGTCCACGACCGCTCGCCTCAGTGGCTCTTCTTTATTCGAATCTCAATGGCTTCGATATCTCCACGGACATAGAGACTCTGGAGGAATTTGAACGCCTTATCGACCGTGTAACTTTCAAGAATTGTATCAAGTGTCACACTACTCTGGGCAGAAAACTTCTCCATAAACTCATCTTCAGGCGTTTTTACCGGTTGCTCTCGTTTCTTAAGAGCATCCTGGAACTGTGAAACTTTCATTTCTGCTGTGGCAAAGTCCCACTCTCGAAGTGCCTCTTCCGCTTCATCCAGATACAGAAGGGTTTGTGGTTCTTCGGGCACTGACGCTCTATGGGCTGCAATCATTTGTTCATAGTTCTGGTAACTGTTCTTCTGCTTTACCAAGTTTCCTTTCAGTGTGATCAGCCCGGCATGAATCGACTCAATTATTCGGAGAGCATCTGCATATTTTCCATCGTTAAAGAGCGGTAAGTATTCGTGCGATTGTTTATTATTAAGATCAGCAAAATTCTCCAGATATCTGGGATTGCTGTATCCAAGTTCCTCAAGATCCGCTAAGAGTTCTCCTATTGCATTTTTAAGATCGTCCACTTGTTTTGCATATGAGATACAGGGTTCTTTGCTCGTCTCCCTGTCGCGAATCTCGCGTGTATTGATCTTGATAACGTTCTCGAGTTGATTCAAATAAACAGTGAGAGCACTAAAGTTTCCTTCCTTCAGTTTCTCTGAGGCCTGAGTGTAGAGATCGTCGATATGAGCCTGCCACTCTACATGCTCGTTATCGGTGATGATCCCACGCTCAAATGCCCCACGGATTCTCTCTTTAGTGAGATCCATTTGCTCTTTGTAGTTCGATAGAGTGGATGCATGCAACGTCCGTGTGCTTTTGATCTCATTGTTCACTGCGCTTTTGACATTCCCGATATCATCGAGAATGTTCTTCGCTTTGATGATATGATCGCTGCCGGGTTCAGGTTCAACAGTGAGTGGGTCGAGTCGTCCTTCCAGAGTCTCGACCTTTCGCTCGTAATCGCTTATTGCAATATTTAACCTCTCAGCATCGGTTAGAAGCGACCCCAAATCGCGTAGGGCTTCTTCACACTGTGTGACAAGCACATCGAGTTTTTGAGAGTGATCAAGAAGTCGGTACACGACGGAGGCATCTTCTTTGGCACCGGCGATCATCTCGAGTCTGACCAGCAGATCGATGTACCAATTGAGAAGTCTGAGTTCTTCTCCCGGAGAGCATTGCAATGTATACTGGCTCTCAAGATACTCCTTGATCTCGTCGAGAGTGGCATATTTTTTCTGAACAATGAATCCATAAATCAGTTTCCAGATGGGGTCCAAGTCCAGTGATGCAATCTGCCACCGTGTCCCATCCTTCTTGACAAAATGTTGCTTTAACAGACCATTAAGGGTTTCCGAGTCCAGATACGGCGCACTGCATTCTGTCCTCAGATCTTTCAGGGAGTAGGTCCGGGTCTGATCTTCAGCGAGCTTTTCGATAACTCGCCTGACACCCGGATCGTCGGGGAAAGGAATTACCTTTGTCAACACGAGCTGCTCCATCTCGTTTGCTATCCCAATGGAAGAGAGGAGACTTGACGTATCGATATCATCCGTTGTCTCCACCTCCGGATTGCCAAGGAGTTTGATCTTCCCCATCAACTGCTCATCAGGTATGGGAAGTTTTGTAGCCTCAATGGTTCGGATACTCTCTAAAAAGACGCTTTTCCCTGCATCTCTGAGATCGCGGCGGAACTTCTGATAGATAGGATCGTTTTCAAGTCTGTTCCCAAACTTCTTCTCAAGTGTGGTGGAATCGTACAGGACAGCACTGAACGTTGCCTGTTTTGACTCTATGAGGTTGATGAGACCATTATACAGACTCTCTGGGAATTCAACTCCTTTAAACGCCGTCAATGCAATGCTGTAGGGAATTGGTGAGTTCCCTATTCTACATTTTCCGATAATCACCAATTTATCATCAAAAATATGCCTTGACTTGAACTCGGCGTTCATTTCCTTCTGCAATATCTTCCAGAACCCTTTAGTCAACTGGTCTTGATATCGGCCTGGATTTGTCATTAAATCAATTAATTCGTAGTCTAGAGCCAGTTCTGTTTCAGAATCATATCGCTTGCCCTTAAAGATCTCGCTAATGACTTCCGGACTGATCGTGTAAAAAGTTTCTCCATCCTTATTCGTTTTCCGCTCGAGAATACGGGTTCCATGAATGGGTCGTGTGAGTGCTTCAGCAAATGCCGGCTCAGTAAAATCATCTTCCGTAACACTTTTCCCTTCTCCGATGAGAACGCCCATCAGAGTTGCAAAATCCTTTTCGAGCGCTTCATTCTCTGCTGCGATGTTCTGTCTGATCGACTCCAGGCGATTCCAATCAAGCACAATTGTCTTGTTAAAGAAGGACTCATGCTTCGCAAGGACCTGAATAATTCTGTTGCCATTAACCTCTTTTGTCCCACTTCGCAGCGTTTCACGAAGAGCTCTGTTAAATATTGCCAAGATCTCACGGGGATTTCCACCAACATTTCTTGTGACAACAGATATGACCTCTTGCTTGATTGGATAGAGCGAATCGCTCGGAACAACCCGGGCACTGTTCAGGCGATCAAGTATCATCGAGGTGGTGTCTTTTTCTCGCAGATTACCGAGCCGAATAGGTTCTTCTGGAGAGAATCGTTGCCAGAAGGCGTCGCCAAGTTTTCGATCGCCACCCTGCGAAGAGTCAACAATTGAGATCTTGCTCACGGCTTCCCGCGAGAATCCCATGATTATATGAAGCGGGGTGCCCAGCAGTTTATTGATCAGGTGAAGCAAGCTCTGAATGAAGTACTGTACCTGGTCATTATCGTCTGATTGGACAATATCCTCCGCCTCATCGATGAGGAGAAAGATTCCATGAATATTGTTGATCCTGGCATCCGCCATGATTCGGTTGAGGTTAGCGATGATATTCTCGCGGAGTTTCTCAAGTGCATAGGTAGGTTCCACGCTCTGGGCGGGTTCCACATCAGGAAGATTCTCAAGAGTTCCTCGTAGAGCTGGGACATTTTGTTTCAGCGTTTCAATGATATTTTCGTAGAGTTTGCGAAAACTGATGCCTAGATTCCCAAGATATATTGCAGTGACACCACTGCCGTACTTGCCGCTGATGATTTCCTCACGAAGTTTGATAAGGTGATGCGTTTTCCCGGTGCCATATTCCCCCATAATGAAGATCCGTTTCTGGAAATCCGCTTTTACGGCAGAGCGCACAAATTCATCCAATCGTTCAATCTGATCCTCCCGACCATACAACCCATACTGGATTGCCAATCGTTCATCGGCAATGATCGTCTCAAAAGGGTTCCGCATCAACCCAAGGTCTTCATATGATGTTTCAGGCATAGAAATTCAACCTCTGTGCAATATCCATGTTCATGGAGTACTTCCCATAACTCCCCGTCACAATTAACTCAGGAAGGAGCAACCGTACTGTTGAAAAATTGTTGTCAAATACCTCATAACTTACCGCATACTTTAAATCAAAGAGATCTCTCATGTCACTAGAACTCACAGTTCCGTCAACTGGGTTTACGTTTGCCTGATATTCTTCCACAAGGAGTTGTGCAAACAGAAGTGGGTGGATATATGTGAGTGAGTAACAATTTTCCTGCAGTTCAATCAGTTCTAAACGGAGCAAAGTTTGCAGGGCGAAATCAATTGTCGCCTGATTAAAGGTATGTCCATATACCTGTTTCTTGAGATACTCGGTTCCAACTTCCGCCCTGCGCGCCTTCCTTTTCTTGAATATAAATGCTAACATATCTCGGATTTCAGGAGAGAAATAGAGACTATTGGTCTGCAACATAGTGTAGACCATCTGGAGGTCATCCCTAACTTTTGCGGCATATAAGTCCTTCCCGGAGTATAGGTTGATTCCGGGATTCTGTATCGAAGAGGTGAGGATGAGTGCTGTGTCCTCCCCCTCTACAAACCCAAGTATCTCACGGATGTAGTACAGAACGTCATTTGTTGCCCCATCCCGGGACTTGACCTGCGCGTCCATGTCAGGATTAGTAAAATTCACAAGATGGTCAAACAGTATCTGCTTTGCGACGGGACCGTTCTTTCCGATGAACTCAATCGCAATAAGCATCTGCCGAGGATTTGCAGTCAATCTTCTCAATATTACTCCTCTATTCCGCTAATAGATGCGTATAAGTCAAGAACTTGTAAATACCTTTTGGATTACCGATCGGCAATGTAAAGCGGTCAATTTTGAGAGGAAAATACAGTTTCACCCCGCGTTGCTCTATTTTATCTGGAAGCACTACTAATAATAAAAGAAGATGAGATACTTCATCCCTGAATGGGACGATCGAGTTGACCCGGGGTTTGACTTTATCCGGGATCAGCACTCCCAGGCTCACAAAGAGGATGCGCTCAATAACGATACGTATATGTGGGATATCTTCGGCATTGAGAACGTTCCGTTTGATGGTGTCCTCGTCTCGATTGCGACCATACAGGAAAAAAAATCAAAATATGCTAAAATATTAGAGAATGGGATTCATCGCTTCTTCGGGCTTCCTCAGAACTTTGAGATTATGGCCGATTGTGGTGCTTTTTCGTATATCGATGAGCCAGTACCCCTCTACTCAACTTCTGAGGCTCTCCAGTTATATAGTGATCTCGGGTTCAACTATGGGGTGAGCGTTGACCACCTTGTTGTTCCAATGTATCGAGATCAGAACGGAGAGCGGATGCGGATAACATACAATAATGGGTTGGCAGCGTTTGAAGAATGGTCGAGAAAGTATCGGAATGACTTTCAGCTGATTGTTGCGGTTCAAGGAGAGACAGTCTCCGACTATCTGACGATGTATAACGACTTCATCAGACATGGTATCTCCCACCTTGCCTTTGGAGGGCTTGTTCGCTCACCCACAATTTTCCTTATCGAACTGCTGGACGCGTTGATCGACGAGATTCGAGATGCAAAAATCCGCCCGGAATACCTTCATTTCTTTGGACTTGCTCGATGTGACCTCTTCTCCAGGTTCCAGCAACTCGAAGAGTTTGGTATTCGGGTCGCGTTTGATTCAGCTTCATATCTCCGGAAGGCCTGGCTCTCATCTGCGAGCACCCAACTCAATTATATCACTCCGGATTGGAAAGGATACTCTGCAATCCGGATCCCAGAGAAATTGAAAGGGAAGAAGAAAGACCTTGTCCAGCAACCCGTGCTCGATATGGTAGGGCAGGAATGCTTACGAGCACTGCGAAGATACGATCAGGGATCGATTGATATTGAGGATGTGCTCAAGCCACTGACCCGCTTTAACTCTGCTATTCAGGAGAAGCCACGGGTGCTTGAATACTACCGACGGGTGCTAGAAGAGAAGCCCTGGAAGGCATGTCCATGTCCAATATGCAGGGAACACGGGATTGAAGTGATTATCTTCCGGGGAAACAACCGCAACCGTCGCCGAGGCTTCCACAATACCTGGGCATTTCACCAGATACTTCGGGATCCATCTTTGTGGACGAATTGTATCAAAAAAAAGCGGCCGGATGACGCATTCCAGTATGTCGAGTCGCTTGACTTCCTGCAGAAGGGGGATAACGTTCTGGTGATAACCGGGTGCACGAAGAAGAAGCTTGACTCACTCGGGAATGTGACTGCTCCTGCAAAGGAGATGTATCAGGGGATGGTATTTCGGAAAGTGCGAGAGTATGCCGAGAGCATGGGATTTGATTACGCCATCATCTCTGCAAAGTACGGACTACTCTTTCCGGATGACATGATTGAGGGGTATGAACAGGTCCTGCGGTCAAAGGCAGATATCAAGAGTCTCCAGCCTGCGGTTGAGGACCGTCTCGGCGAGATCATCGATCAGTACGATCAGATTATGGTCATTGCCGGAATGACTTATCGGATGGTGCTTGAAAATATCTGGGATGACAGATTTGTATTCCTCAAGGCGCGTGGCATCGGAGATCTCTGCAGCATTGTTGCACACTCCATTCCACTGCGGGATCGTTCGCTGGACGAGTTTGTCTCATCCTCATGAATACAATAACCTTTCTTCACGCTTAAAGTAGTAAGAGGGAATCCACGAATCCACTCTAATCTTACACGAGTTAACTACCACAGGAAGTTCTATTTGAATTGTAGCAGTAGTTAATGATACCAATGTTAAAACAAAAAGGGTAATAAGTTCCTCATCAATGTGTTGTCATAAGATACACTATAAGTGGGTGACATGCACTTCGACGAATTTCGGACGATCCTCCAACCGCATCTTGACTACGAGCTAGATCCGGGAAGCGAGCAGGGTCGCGTGATTATGCATGGTGAAAATCCAATGCAGGTGATTGCTGGACCGGGTTCAGGGAAGACTGAAACTGCTGTTCTCCGAGTGCTCGTCCTCATGTTCGTAATGGAAATCAATCCTAAATCGATCATCATGACTACCTTCACCGAGAAGGCAGCTAAGAACATGCGGGATCGGATCCTGACCTATGCAGGCTTCCTCTTCGATCAGTATCCGGACCTCCGCCACCAGATCAACATCTATGATCTCAGGATTGGAACACTTCACAGTCTATGTGCCGATATAATGCAAGAATACCGGTATACCGGCTACCAAAACTTCAGGCTCATGGATGAGATGGAGCAATATCTTTTCATTATGCAGCACTCGGACTTCGTTCAAGATCCTGACCGTTATTCCCCAATTTTCGAACAGTTCGATTATCTTTTCCTAGGGTATGACCCTTTAAGTGGAGTAAGAGGGTGGCGGGATCACCGTTACCCTCCAAATCAATGGCAGCGCACTCGAGCAGCTATGCTCCTTTTCAATCGGATCACCGAGGGTGTTATTGATAAGGATCGAATGAAGCGGGCAGGTCCTGCATGGGATCTTCTCACCGAAGCATACGATCAGTACCACCAGCAGATGACTCTGCACCAACGATGTGACTTCCCGACAATCCAGCAGATCTTCCTCGAATTTCTTAACTCACAAGTCGGCAGAAGGTTTATCGAAGGTGATTCTTCAGAACCAGAGATCCACCCGGGAGTCGCTCATGTCATTGTCGACGAGTATCAAGACACAAACCCAATCCAGGAGGTCATCTACTTCACACTCGCTCACAATACACGCAATCTCTGCGTCGTCGGCGACGATGACCAGGCGCTCTATCGTTTCCGTGGTGGAACAGTGGAATGCATGGTAACTTTCGATCATGCATGCCAACATTATTTGGGAGTGAGGAGCACCCCACGCTACTTGGGCGTGAACTACCGATCACATCCAACCATCGTCAACTATTGCGACGAATATATCCGTTCGTTCCCAGTGATGAGGATAGAAGGTGCACGAGTAGAAGGGAAACCACAACTAAGTGCAGGGAGTTCAATAACCGGAACTTATCCGGCGGTTGCGTTCATACGTGGGAGAACGATTGAAGACACTGCCCAGAATTTTGCTCGTTGTATTCGCTACCTGCTCGATAACCATATCATCGAGAATGCAAACCAATGCGTGCTCTTGATGCGCTCAGTGAAGGAGTCCCCAAGGAACGCCGGACATTTTGCTGATGCTCTTAGAGATCAGGGGATCCTCCCCTACAACCCGCGATCCCGGCAATTTCTTGAGCAGGAAGAGATTACCGTTGCGCTCGGAGCGTTCGTGAGTATTATCGACCGAAATCTCCAAGGCATTGGGGGCGTTCGGGGGCAGCATGTCAGAGATAACATCGGCCGCAAAGTTGAGGAATGGATCCGAGCCTACGATCGAGTCGCCGCGACCTCGCCTGCACTCCGAGATTATGTGGATGAGGCTCGGCAAGCTATCCAAACGAAAACCCAAGAGATATTCCAGAGAAGAGATCGGAAGACCAAGATCGGAGTGTCAATAGGTGATGTATACTATCACATCCTCGCTCACGAACCGTTTGGAGGTTGGCAGGAAGATCCTGAACGGACTTATCGTTTGGGACAACTTTCGGTTATCTTTGAGCAATACGCCTCGATCCCGTATCTGGATAGTCCGGGGTCATATCGCGGAGATCTGCGAGCCAGTCGAGACCGTCCAGCGATAAGCTTTGGTTGGTTAAAGGACTTCTACAACCACCTTGTGGGACGCCTTATCGCCTCAGGGATGAACGATCCTGAAGAGGAGGATATCATTGCCCCTCCGAACCGGTTGCCCATTATGACGGTTCATCAGGCGAAAGGTCTCGAGTTCGACTTTGTCTTTGTGTATGGTCTCAATCGGGATGTGGAGGTTGAGGAGGCAATCCGTTTGGAGGATGACTTCGAACCATTTCGGCAAACACAGTCGTACATCCACATGACCCAAGAGCAGCGGGCTGCTCAAGATATTGTACGGTTCTATTATGTTGCATACTCCCGGGCAAAATGGGCGTTGATCCACTTAGTACCAGAGGCTCACCTTCGAGGGACCCCGGGCTTTGGTATCATTGGTAGAGACCGGCAAAGATTCAGGATTGTACATCAACTTTAGGAAGAGATCATGCCGTGGGATGAATATAGGGATCTTTCAATCCAAGTACAACCAAGTAGAACAGCCTTACCGAAGTATAGTGTGACCGGAGATATCCTCTCATACCGGCGGTGCCCCCGCCAGTACGGCTTTTTTACGGTTCGCGGATACAAGTCGGCTCACCAAGTTCAACTCTGGTTTGGAACTATCATCCATCAGACGTTAGATAAACTCCACCTGCAATACAAGGGACTTGTCGATCCGACGATGCAAGGTAAGGTACCCACTGAAGACGATGTCGAAAGATACTTCAGACAGGTCAACATGAGCCTTCGAGCCCGAGGAATCCGTGGATATAACGATGATAATGAAATCCATGCTCTTGCAATTCTGCGTCGATTCAACGAATTGGAAGGTGCTCGGCTCTATCCGCATATCATCGACACGGAATGCGCGTTCCAGACTCAGCAAGAAACCTACGTCCTTGAGGGTGTCGTCGATGTCCTTCGTGATCTCACGCATGAGACTGTGCCACAAGGATATGAACCTGTTGAGATCTGGGACTATAAGGCCGGATATAACCCCTCTTCCAACAGGACCGAAACCAGGTCAAGATTATATGAGGATTATGAATTCCAAATGCTTGTGTACGCTGAACTTTATCGACTTCGAACCGGAATGTACCCCACGCGGGGGATCTTGTACTTCATGAACGAACTTGTGCAGAAGCGGGGGAAAAAGTCTGCTTGGGTTTCAGTTCCCGACAAACAGGCTCAGCAGCGTGCAATGTTGGTGTTTGATTTCACGGATCCAAAGATACTAATACGGATACAGGAAGCTATGGCTCAATATGGTCACATTGTTGCCGAAATCGAGCAACGCAAATTGACTAACCTGTGGCCTCCTTCAGACCATCCAGACAGGGATACCTGCGCCACCTGCGATAAGCGGTGGGATTGTGAGCATGGGACAACGCTGACTCCACCATGAAAGGAACCCCTCTATTTTATTTTTGCTCAACATGAATTTCGCTAGAACACTGAGGCGAACCCATCCGACAAAAAAGCGGCCACTGGCATCACGCTGAAGCCGAGAAACTATAACGGTTTCTCCCGGAACAACGGTGCTTGCCAGTAGAACCCCCTCCCCCTCCCCATCCAAAACCAACACCCATATCTCCCCGCCCCCTCAACCTCTCCCTCAACCAATGGATCTCGCCCAGTACCGCCGGATCAACACCATCATCGAGCGGGACAGCGCCGACGCGACCTACAAGTACGCCCTCCTCCGGGGCGTCATCGAGATCTGCCAGCAGTCCTCGCACCTGCGGGAGGACGACGGCGATCAGGTCTCGTTCCCCCTCGGTCTGCTCATCGAGAAGTGGCTGCTCTACTACTATCCCATCTTTGCAGCCCCGGCGTTCATCCCGCAGAAGAACGGGGAGACGCCGGACCCGGAGACCGGCAAGGCCGTCTCGTTCCGGAAGCACTTCGTGCCGGTCATCGACTACTACCGGGACCGGGGCGGGATCTCGGTCTTCTACAACGACTATGCCCGCGGCACCATGCCGGCCGGGATCCAGCCCGCGTTCCGGACGCTCGTGAAAGCGATCCGGAAGACCATCACCGAGATGCCGATGAAGCACCTCGGGTACTCGCAGTCAAAGGAGCACTACTCGGTCTTCGACTACGACCGGCCGCTCTACCGGATCTCCGGCGACGGCCCCATCGACCGGGCCTCCCTGATCGAGAACTCCGGCCGGTTCTCCCTCTCCCGCGACCTCTGCACGGTCTTCGAGCACTTCGGGGGGTTCATCTCCGGAGAGGAGAGCCTCTTGAAGAAATGGGCCGAGTTCACCGCGGCCGCGGACAAGACCGGGACCGTCACCGAGGAGTGCATGCTCTCCCTGCTCACGAAGACCCCGACAACCGAACGGGCGATCGCGGATGCACGAAACTTCTACCGGTCGGTCTTTGCGGAGGAAGGGACGCTCACCTGCGTCTGGTCGGGGAAGGCCATCTCCTCGCCGGAAGCGATGCACATCGACCACGTCCTCCCGTTCTCGGTCTGGAAGAACAACGACCTCTGGAACCTCCTCCCCGCTCTTGACTTCATCAACACTAGAAAACGCGACCGCATCCCCGACCCTTCGCTCCTCGAATCCCGGCGAGACTGCATCATCGGCTACTGGGACATCCTCCACGACCACGCTCCCCGCCCGTTCGAGCGGGAGATCGCGGTCTCCCTCCTCGGCCTCGAAACACCGGGGAGCGACTGGCAGGACCAGGCCTTCGACCACCTCGCCGAAAAATGCGCCTACCTCATCCACGTCCGGGGGTACGAAGCATGGGTGATATAGGCTGTCCCTTCTGCAACCCGCCTCCCGAAGACATAGTCCTCTCAAACAACCTCTGCTACGCCCGCTATGATAAGTATCCAGTCAGCCCCGGCCACCTCCTCGTCATCCCCTTCCGCCACGTCGCGGACTTCTTCGACGCGACCGACGCGGAAGAGATCGCCCTCCTCGCCCTCGTCCGCGACGCGAAAACCCTCCTCGACGACCGGTTTCATCCCGACGGCTACAACGTCGGCGTGAACGTGCGAGCGGCCGCCGGCCAGACGGTGATGCACCTCCATATCCACGTCATCCCCCGGTATGCCGGGGACGTGGAAGACCCCCGGGGCGGGGTGCGGGGGGCGATCCCGGAGAAGAGAGCGTACTGAGGAGCTGAGCGGAGATACCGGGAGGAATTTCACCACATCAAAAGGCAGATAGAGTGTTCAGCAGGGTCCGATCGAGAGGCTGCCCTACCCGGATTCAAGGGGGAGCGAGAGCAGCAAAGATGTTGAGGAGAAGCGCCTCCAGTCATCGTGGTCGTCCGGCCCTCCAGTATCATGGATAGCATCACTATCTCCAATCATTCTCCAATCATTCTCCAATCATTCTCCAATAGTGACTCTAAAATATTAACTCACAGGCGCCCGATGTGCCATTCCAGGCAGTATATTTGGAATCAATTCTCCAATAGACACCAATCATTTCTCCAATCAACAGTAGCCGGGTATAACATCCAACGCAATGTCCATCCAATAACGCAATGTCCATCCAATCGTCTCCACAAGGTCCTCGACCACGTCACGGGTGGCATCTCCCTCGCTGGACGAATCCGAACACTCTCCGGTCAATCCGATGCAACCGTTCCCGTCGGGCAATCAATCGCGCAGACAGTGCCTGCGTAATCCGCCCGGTTTGCTCTCCACCCCTCCCCCCGGTCTCCGCCGCCCTATCCTTCCCTGACCGGGATCTCGACCCCCTGACCGGGAGCCTTCCTCAACCGCACCGCCAGCACGCCGTTTCGGAGGGTGGCCGCCGCAGCCTCGTCCGTGACCTCCGCGGGAAGGTTCACGACCCGGGTCATCTCGCCGGAGAGCCGCTCCCTGACGGCGTAGCCTTCCCGTTCTTCCTCCTCCCTCTTTCGGACGGTGATCCGCAGCGTCATTGGGCCGGTGAGCCGTATCGCGACATCGCTGCTCTCCACTCCCGGGAGGTCGGCGACGACCTCGACCTCGACCTCGTCCTCGAGGTTCCGGATATCGACCGGGATCCCCGCACCCCGGATCACGGGCATCACCCGCTGCCCGGGCGCCGCCATCATCTCGTGGAGCCGCCGGTGCATCCCGCAGATCCCCGGGCCGAACGCCTTCTGAAACGGGCACGACAGTTCTCTCTCTTCCATACTCTCAACTCCTCCAGGTGCCATGCAGTCTGGATGCTCCCGCTCATATAAGTTCTTCCCGAACGTCCTCATGAGAACGCCGGACATGCCTCATTCCTCACTGCCCCCGGACTGGGAGGTCGTTGAAACGGCTCTCGGCCGGAACCGCGGCGAGCGAAGGCGCTTCTACGATCTTCCGCCGGGCGTCAACGGGCGCATCCGGGCCCGGGTTCCTCGCAGACGTCCAGCGGGAAGGCAGAAGCGCTCGCGGGTATAGTTATCGTCCCGGACATGCTCCACCTTCCGAGAGAGGCGCGTGAGCACGTCGCGGGCCTCCCTCTCCGCAAGGCTCCCCCACGTACACTCTGCAGAGACTGGGTTCTCGCCCGCCGTCTCGCCGCCCTGTAGGGCACGCCCGGCATCGCGGTGGAAGAAACCCTAATCGTGATCAGTACTGAGAACCCCGTATAATCCGTATCCATACCGGCCCGAACCGCCGCAGGAATTGCTGCTCCTCCAAAAGGTTGAATGCGTTCGGCCCATAGAGATCAAGACTCGGCGACCTGATAATCACCCGGCCGTATCGCCCGGCTCTCGCGAAGGCATCAGCCGCCAGGTGTGGTTGACGACGGCATCCTCTACCTCATCCAGGACTATTGATACCATCAGTCCACAGGTATATTTATGTGGACAAATTATAAATCCAATTTCTAATATGTCCATCATGATGCAGGGAATGATCCGGCGGGATGCGGAGGCGCAGATCCGATCGCTCGCTCTCGGCTTTCCGGCGGTAGCCGTCATCGGCCCCCGCCAGTCAGGCAAGACGACGCTCGTCCGGTCGGTATTCCCGCAGCTGCCCTACGTCTTGCTCGAGGATCCCGACACCCGCGCCTTCGCAGAGGAGGATCCCCGCAGCTTTCTTGCACAGTACGAGAAGACCGGGGCGGTTCTCGACGAGGTGCAGAGGGTTCCGGAGCTCTTCTCGTACCTCCAGGGAGTCCTTGATACGAACCGGAGGCCGGGACAGTTCATCCTCACCGGATCCCAGAACTTCCTGATGATGGAACGGATATCCCAGTCGCTTGCCGGCCGGGTCGGGATCGTCAAACTCCTCCCCCTCTCGATGGGGGAACTTGTCCGTGCCGGGATAGGGATTGAACGCTACGAGGATCTCCTCTACGCCGGCCTCTTCCCCCGCCCCTACAGCAGCAGCATTCACCCGCGAGACTTCTACTCGTCGTATATCCAGACCTACATCGAGCGCGACCTCCGCCTTCTCAAGCAGGTGCAGAACCTCTCGGCGTTCCAGACGTTCCTGAAGATGTGCGCCTACCGGTCCGGCCAGGTGGTGAACTACTCGTCCCTCGCCCATGACTGCGGCATCACCTACAACACGGCAAAAGAGTGGCTCTCCCTCCTGGAGACATCGATGCTGGTCGTCCAGGTCAGGCCCCATCACAAGAACTTCAACAAGCGGCTTATCAAGGTGCCCAAACTTTACTTCACGGACCCCGGCCTTGCTGCGCATCTGGCCGGGATACAGGGTGCCGACGACCTCGTTTACCACCCCCTGAAAGGAGGGCTCTTTGAATCGCTCATCATAACGGAGTTCCTGAAGTCCCGGTTTAACCGGGGCAAAGAGTCCAACCTCTACTTCTGGCGGGACAAACTCGGGCATGAGATCGACTGCATCATCGAGTATCAGGGGTGGGATCCCGTCCCGGTCGAGATCAAGTCGGGCAGAACGGCAAGTGCCGACTTCTTTGACGAGATCACGTACTGGAACGGGCTCTCCGGCAACGCCCCGGATCGCTCGTTCGTTGTCTACGGGGGCGACCGGTCCCAGCGCCGGGCGATGGGGCAACTGATCGGGTACCGGGATCTCGAGCCGATCCTGCAGTACCTGGCGTGATCGCCACCCTACCGGATCACTCTTTACCCCCCGGTCCCATACCCACTCCAATGCCCGACGACCGGGAGATCATCAGGAAGGCTCTCCATAAAGCCCGCGAACTCGGGGCGGACGTAGCAGGCGCCGTGACGGCCAAAAGGCTCGTCGACTGCCCCTCGGCGGTCGCGGACGGCCAGAGAGGCTCGCAGACCGACCGGGGCACCTACATCGTCTTCGGCCTCCACCACGGCCCGGAGCACCCCGAACTCGACCTCTGGGAAGCGGGCCGGGGGACGCCCGGCGACAGGATCCTCGCGAGAATCGGCAAAGACCTCGCCCGGTGGCTGCAGGAGACCTACGGCATCCGGGCCCGTCTCATCCCCTACCGGATCAGCGACGGCGGGATCTACCTCAAAGACGCGGCATGCATGGCGGGGATCGGGCGGATGGGACGGAACAATCTCGTCATCGTCCCCGGCTACGGGTCAAAAATCCGGTTCCGGGCGGTCTGGGCCGACCTGGACTGCCCCGAAGAACCATCACCGGAGGGAGAAGATCCCTGCACCGGCTGCGAGGGCTCCTGCATCCGTGCCTGCCCGATGGGCGCCTTCTCTACCGGCAAATTCAGCCGGGCGCGGTGCCTGGCGCGGATGGACGCCGACAAGAGCTCCGGGAGGGAACGGATCGACCACTGCCGGGCCTGCGAACTCGCCTGCCCCGCCGGGGACGAAGGATAGATCACCCGAAACACTCCGGGTGGAACCGGACGCTACAGAGGATACCATGAAGGTGCTCGTGAGAACCCCGGACGGGGTTGAAGAGGTCAGGGAAGTCGACTCCGACTGGGTCATCCCCGGCGACGTCCTGGACGACGGCTCGCTCGTCCTCGAACTCTGGGACGAACTCTCGGACGACGACTACCTGGCTATCGGCCTCTACGACTGAGCGGTGGGGCCGGGCTCGTTTCGGCAGGCGCCGGCCTCCATCACTCCGCCGGCCCCTCTTCAATCCCCCGGACCGCCCGCCCGATCTCGGCAAAGACCCGCTCCTCGTCCACCTCGATCTCCGCCCAGCGGTCGGCATCGACGAAGTAGAGGTAAGGAATGACCGGACCCCCGACGATCCGGGCGGCGGCGCAGCGGTAGATCGTCATCTGGATCGCATACTCCCCGGCGTCCCCCGGTGTCCCGGTCTTGTAGTCGATGAGCATCCAGGTGCCGTTCACCCGCTGCACCAGCCGGTCGATGACCCCCCTGAACGCAATCCCGTTCACCCGCACCGAGAACGGCACCTCGCGGTGGTCGCGGACGATCCCCCGCATCAGGGGCGATGCAAGGAACCGGGCGTAGAGATCCCGGTACTCCGGAGCCCGGGCGGGATCCAGCCCGTACCGCCGCAGCACCGCGGCGGGATCGCGGCCGCGGAAGACCTCGTGGACGGCGAGCCCGCGGGTCAGCGCCTCCCCCCCGGCGGCGAACCCCGGCAGCCGGGACTCCGCCGGGCCGCGGAGGTACGCCTCAAGCTCGCTCGCCGAGTAAGCCCGCCCCTTCTTCCCGTTGGGAGGAATGCCCGCCGAGACCTCCGCCGCGGGGACGTCGTCCGGCACCGGCAGCCGGACCGGGGCGGTCTGTGGCACCTCTACCGGGATCGCCGCGGGGTCGAGGGTGAGCGGGATGCGGAGCGCCCCGAGGACGGCTTCGCCCCGGGCGTAGATCTCATCGCAGAGCCCGAGAGAGTGCGCGAGCCAGGCCATCCGGGTCTTGCCGCCCGCGAGGCTCTCCGGGGCCGCGTCCGGCGTCTCCCCGCAGAGGATCAGGTGATCTTTTGCCCGGGTGACCGCGACGTAGAAGAGGCGTTTGCGCTCCGCCTCCTCCTTCTGCCGGTGCTCGTCCTTGAGGAGCCGGAGGATCGGCGTCTCCTGGCGCTCGTGATCGTCTGCCGGGTTCAGTATCGAGACCCCGAGCAGCAGCCCCTCCCCCACCATGATCGTGCCCCCGCCCGACCGCGGCGTCTCCGCGAGGTCGGGGACGACGACGACCGGGAACTCAAGCCCCTTCGCGGCGTGCACCGTCATGATCGAGACCGCGTCCGCGGCTGCAAGGTCGAGGGGGGCATCTCCCTCCCGGTCTCCGGCATCGATGGAGCGGCCGAGTTCCACGACAAAACCGGCGAGCGTGGAGGAGTCGGCATCCCGTGCAAGGGCGATCAGTTTCTCGACGTTCGCCGCGGCCTGCTCGCCCCCGGCCATCCCGCCGAAGACGAGGTAGATCCCCGATGTCTCGACGATCCGGCGAATGAGGCGGGCGGGCGGAAGCCTGCGGGAGAGCGAGAGCCAGTCGCGGAGAGTCCCCGCCGCCGGCTCCTCCGCCGCCTGCACCCGCTCCCAGAGAGAACTCCCCGACGATCGGGCGATATGAAAGAGCCGGGCGTCGGAGAACCCGAAGTAGGGCGACCGCAGCACGCCGTAGAGCGCCGCGTCGTCCAGGTGGTTTACGAGGAACCGGAGGATGTTGTAGAGGTCGTAGACCTCCTGACGCTCGTAGAACCCGAGGCCCGCGTGGACGTGGTAGGGGACGCCGTAGCGGGCGAGCGCCCACTCGTAGTAGGCGAGGTTCGTCCGCCGCTCGAGGAGGACGGCGACATCGCCGTAGCCCGCCGGCCGGACTTCCCCGTCGCGGCAGACCTGTTTCTCCCCCCGCTCGACGAGAGAGCGGATCTTTCGTGCCGCCATCTCCGCCTCGGCCCGGCGGCCGGCCGCCCGGTCTTTGATCTTTGGGGAGAGAAGGAGTTCGACCGAGCCGGTGTCGCTTCGGCGGAACGCACGCAGCGGTTCGTAGAGGAACTCCCAGGGGCGGCCGGCCTCCGCCATCAGGGCGGAAAAGACGGCGTTCGTGAACCCGACGATCTCGGGCGTGCTCCGGAAGTTGACGTCGAGCGCGACCGTCTCCCCGCCGAGACCGCGCTCGATCAGGTCGCGGGTGTGCGAGAACTGCGTGACGTCGGCCTCCCGGAAGAGGTAGATGGACTGTTTCGGGTCGCCGACGACGAAGAGGTTCGCGGAATCGCCGAGGACGGCGCGGATGATGGCGATCTGGACGGGATCGGTGTCCTGGAACTCGTCGACCAGGATAAACCGGAACCGGTTCGAAAAGTGCGCCGCGACGATATCCTCGCGGTCGCAAAAGAGCCGGTGGGTGCGGTTCACCAGGTCGTCGAAGTCGAGGCCGTTCCGCCGCCGTTTCTCGGCCTCGATCGCGTCGAGGAAGGCCGAGAAGACCGCGCCGAGGTCGCGGAGGAAGTCGAGCGTCGCCCGGGTGAAGGGGTCGGACGGACTGAGGGTGAGCAGGCAGGCGTCCGCGTGGTCGTTGAGGCACCGGTCGAGAACGCCGTAGGCCGCCCGGAGGTCCTGGAGATCGTCCCCCGCCCAGTTCTTCTTCTGTCCCATGTTCCTGCGGAAGCGCGACTCGTTGTGAACCCGGAACAGTTCGGCGACCGCGATCCCGCCGGCGAGGCAGGGCTCGATCGCCCGGAGGTAGGCTCCGGCAGTGTCCCGTTCGTCCGGGTAGCGGGCGGCAAGGTCCCGGAGGGTTGCGATTGCCCCCCCTGCGCGGGGGAAGAACTCCCCGGACGCCGCCTCCCGGTGCCGTTCCACGGCCGCCTGCCAGGCGTCGAGTACCTTCTCCTCGCTCTCCGCGAGCGCGGCAAAGAACGCTTCCGCAGCCCCCCGGCGGGAGTACAGCGCCTCGATGTAGTTCTTCAGTTCGTAGACCCCGACGGCACGGAGAGCGCCGATCACCGCGTTCCGGCACGATGCAGGCGGATCGCCGTGGATGAGATCGTCGATCGTCTCCTCACGGAGCCGGAACGCCTCCCGCTCGTCGAGGACGGTGAAGGACGGCCCCACGCCGGCCTCGAGGGGGAACTCCCGGAGAACCGAGGCGCAGAAGGAGTGGAAGGTCGATATCTTCGCCCATAAAAACTCGTCGCGAACCGCGTCCCACCGCTCGCCCTCCTTCTCCGCAAGCGCCTGGCGAACCCGGACCTTCATCTCGCCGGCCGCCTTCTCGGTGAAGGTCAGCGCGAGGATCTCCCCGACGTCGAGACCGGATTCGAGCAGGCTGAGGTACTTCTGCACCAGGACGTGCGTCTTCCCCGTCCCCGCACCGGCGGTGACACACTTGCTCGTCGCATGATCGAGCGCGGCCCGCGCCTGTCGTTCAGTCAGTCCCATCGATCTGCACCTCCGCGTTGAGCAGCCGCAGGGCGTCGAACCGGCAGACGGTCTTGAACCCGCAGTAAGCCGGGCAGGGGCCGGCGTCCGACCGGGGCGGGAAGCACCCGGCGCGTATCCCGGAGAGATACCGCTGTGTCCACGCGAGAGCGGTCCTGACCACCTCCCGGACGTCTTCGACCCCGTTTCGCTGCGAGCCGGGGAAGCAGGCAAAACAGTCCTGGAGCCCCGCGTCCCAGAAGACCGGCTGGTTTTTGACCTCTCCGCGCCGGAGGGTGTAGTAGGTGCCCGCGACCCCTTCCATCCCGGTCAGCCTCTCGACCGCGAGGAGGTAGAGGGGGAGCTGGAGCGCTCTCCCGGCCTCGATATCCCTGAGCCGCGGGTGCGAAGACCCGGTCTTGTAGTCGGTGATCATGAACCGCCCATCGGTCAGCACGTCGACCCGGTCGACCCTGCCCCGCAGGCGGATGGTCTCCTCGCCGAGCGGGATCGCGATCGCATCAGGCGTCGATAGCGCATCGACCTCCCCCGGCACCAGCGGGAGGCCGAACGAGACCTCGAAGGCGTGCGGGACAAAGCGGGAGGCCGCGATATCGGTCTCGTGCAGGAGGAACCGCTCGAGCACCCCTTTCCCCGCCGCGGGCGACCCGAGGAGGTGCTCCTTATCCGCGACCCATGCAGGGGTCTCGAACCCGAAGCGGCCGGTCTCCTCCCGGCCGGCATCGAGGAGCTGCTGGAGGGCGCCCGCGTAGCACGCCCCGGTGACCGGGCCGTTGCCGTCACACTTCCAGCCGGAATAGAACCGGTAGGCGATCCTGTGGACGAGGCTGCCCCGCTCCTGTGCCGTCAGGTCGGGATCTGCCTCGGGCAGCGGCGCAAGACCGAGAACCCGCTCCAGGTAGAACCGGAACGGGCAGTCGGCATAGGTCTCGAGCGCCGTCGGGGAGAAGACCGCTCCGTCGCCGAACCGTCCGGCGAGCGCCGTGACGATCGCCGGATCGTCCTCGAGCATCCCGTCGTAGGGGGAGTCGTAACCGGCTCTCCGGTGGTAGTTCTCGATGTTGAGCCGGTTGACGGCCTCGCGGACGGGGAGGGAGCACGGCATCCCGACGGGGAACTCTCCCCGGGCAAGGAGGGCGCCTGCCCGCCGGGCTGCCGCGAGCCCGGAGTCGGGGAACTCATCGCTCCCCCACGCCTCCGGGGAGAATGCCTCACGAACGGCGTCCACGAACCCGGAACACACCAGCGGTGTTGCTCCGTCGGCCGCGGGGTAACTCAGGTAGACCCTGGAACGGGCGGAGAGCAGGGCAGCGGTGAAGTAGTAGCGTTCTTCCCGGAGGATATCCTCTCTCGACCGCGTCCCGAGGCGCCGGGTCTCGGCGTCGGTGGTGAACGGGAGCCGGGTGGTCAGCCGCGGCATCGCACCCTCGACGAGACCGCCGACGAAGAGATAAGGGACGGTGAGGTGCGCAACCTCCCGGACACCGATCACCTGGACGCCGCCGCTGTTCCGGCGGCTGGCTGTCCGGGTGCCGGCGGCAACCTGCTCGAGCAGGGAGGAGAACTCCATAAGGGGCATCTTCTCATCCGGCAGCAGCCGGGCGAGGCGTTCGAGCGCCGTGAGGGTGCCGGCGAATCCCCCGAGATCCCGTGCTTCCTCCTCGAGGAGAGCGGGATCGCCCTCTTCCGGCATGACCGGTGCCTGCCACCGCTCGATGAGCGAGCGGTAGGCGGCGATATGGTCGGCAATCGACTTCGTCCCTTCGAGAGCCGAGAGGTCGGCGAAGAGCGTCCCGACGATCTTTTGTGCCGACTCTATCGAGGCCGCCTTTTCGGCGAGCCGGGACTTCGCGGACTCCGGGGTGTCCGGCCGTTCTCGCTCCTCACCGGCGGCGCGGGCGAGCGCGGCGAGCCGCTTCTCCCAGGTGGCTGCTCCGGCGGTGATCCGGGCCTCCCGGGAGAGTACGTCGAGCTCGCAGCCGCAGGTGATCGGCAGATAGGGGGAGGTCGCGAGAGCGACGACGCCCTCTCGCCGGTAACCGCGGGCAGGAACCGCGGCGACGTCGAGCAGCGCCCGGACGAGCGGCGATGTGGAGAGCGGCCGGCCATCGGACGCGGCGTACGGAACCCCGAAGTCGGGGAAGACCTCCTCCACGTAAGGCAGCGCCGATGCGAAGTCGGGGAACGCGACCGCGATCTCGTCCGGCCGCACGCCGGCGGCGACCAGATCGCGGATCTCCTGCGCGATCGCCCGGACCTCATCGAGCCGGTCACGCCGTTCTGCGAGGCGGATCCAGCCGCCGCAGTCAGCAGGCTCGAACCGGGAGAAGAGGGCGGCGAGGCGTGAGCGGTGAGTGCCCGGCGCATCGCCGGAGATGACCGCATCCGGACGCAGCCACTCGCCGTCGTCGGCAAAGACCGCCGGGTTCCCGGCGTAGGGGATTGAGTAATGAAATTCTTCTGCAGACTCCCGCAGAGCAAAAAGCAGGTCGCGTTCGAGCGGCATCGGCTCGAAGAGGCCGTAGACGAAGACCGTCCGTTGAGGTCGGACGTGATGGCTGCCGCCTGCCCGCGGCATCGGCTCGAAGAGACCGTAGATATAGACCGTCCGGAACCAGCCCGTGTCGGAGAGCATCCGGACCACGCGGGCAAGGAGCGTGCCCTCGTCGGCGAGGTCGTGCTCGTCGAGGAACAGGCGGTAGGCGTCGAAGAGGCGGGCGATCTCGACGCATTTGGCGGTCGCGAGGTCGCCGAGAGCGGTCGGGTAATCGACCTTCCGCATGAGGATGACTTCAAAAAGGGTCGCGAGGTCGTCGACCGCTCCCGTGCCGGAAAGAAGCGGATACCTGCCGGAGGCAAGGAGGCGGGCGAGAATGAGCCGGGACTCGGTTCCGGAGATCAGCGTCTCCGACGTCGCATAGTCGAGAAAGACCTTCCGGGCGAATCCCGGGAGGGTCGTGACCGTGTCGGCGACGACCGGGACGCCCTCCTCTCCGAGGCGGCGGACGATCTCCCGGGCAAGGTGAGAGGTCGGGACGATGAAGACGGTGCCGAACGGGTCGCGGGTTGCGGCTTTCCGGAACTCCGCGATGAACGCGTCGAGACCTTCTCCGGGCAACTGGCGGTACAGAACGGCGGGGGACATCCGGTGATCTTCCTAGGGAGAGTTTTGGGGTGGAGGAGGGATGAGTGTTGTTATTTGGGTCTGCGAGGCGACCGGGATCGTCCGGTTTAAGTGCGGCCAGAGATAATGAACGCTCATGGATCCGAACTTCTGCCGCCGCTACGCCGGCGACGGCACGCCGCCGTCGAACCGCTACTGCCGGGTCTGCACGGAGGTCGCCTGCGACCGGCTGTGGCGGCGGGTCCAGAGTCTCGCCGCATCAAACGGGGGGAGCCCGATCCCGCTCCCGGGGACACGGGCAGTGCTCTTCCCGAACAAGAACCCGGATTTCGTCCGGCTGCAGGTCAACTGCCGGTGGGGCCTCTCGAAGGAGGACTTCCTGCACTACGTCGCCACCGGCCACGCGGGGATGGGGCGGCGGGGGCAGCGGAGCGATCCCCGCGCATCCCCGAGCTGCACCCGGCAGGAGCCCTACGTGCAGGCGATCGTCGAACTGCTTGGCGGGATGGATACTCCGGAGATACAGGCGGTGCGAGAGGTGCAGAAGGGCGGATGAGCCGGGGGTGGTTCGTTGAGAAGCAGCCGCGTTCATGAGCGATGCAATCTGCAGGGCCACCTGTATGCAATGAAACCGGATAAGGCGAGGCAACAAGGCTTTCCGTGCAGCCCAAAAAAAGCCGCCGCCAGAGCGTATTTATGATCCTGATGAAGGAGGGAAACTGATATCGGCCCCTCAAAAGCAACGAGGCACAAACCGCCACATTATATATCACAACGAAAAGAACTGTAAATCAGTGTCTTATGTCATGCGATCTCCCTGATGAAGCGCTCTTTATTCTCAATGTTTTATACAAGGGAGGCACTTTCGGACGGATGCAGGCTACCATTCCGAAAAACTGTACAAAATTTATATAAAGAAATTCACGGGACGATCCAGTCTGTCCATTGAAGATACACTTCAGATCCTGATGAAGGACGGATATGTGGCACAGATCAGGAAAAAGAAAGTGAAATACTACATAGCCGACATGAAGAGCGCCATCTTTGCCCTGAAAAGCCATGGGTATAACGTCGTTGATGGGCGATATCGTAAACTCTGACATGATGCAAAATATTTTTATCACTTGCGACAATATCAGTTATCAGTACGCGTATAGCATTCTTGATCACTGCATGAGATTATGTGAGATCTATGGCACGCCCGTTTGAAGGATTGTTTGGAAACACCTGCGAGTTGAGAATTCTCGAGTTCCTCCTGCCGCTATCCGACCTGGAATTTAACGTTACCGAACTCGCAGAAGAGGCAGGCGTTTCGCGTGTCACCGCAGGCAGGGTCGTGAAAAAATTTGTTGCATGGGGCCTCCTGAACGTGGGTGCTGGAAAGGTCCCTCTCTACTCGATTAATACGGATTCTTCGATTGTGCGGCGCATTGATGACCTGAACAATGCCCTCATCGAGAAAATGCTCGGTGAAGAACGGCTTAAAGAAATCCACGAGTATATTCAGGACAGGGATGTCAGCGCACCCCCGAACATCTCCGCAGAGGAGGGCTGGATCTCCGGGTATGCGCCTTTTGAGGGTGAAGCCTGGGGGGGCAGTGTCATTGGAGCGACATCTGTGCTCGTCCCACCGTGTGCGGCTGCAGATAGCATCTATGGCGATGAGCATCCGAGATATTTCCAGTGAGGGAAATTATGTCAAGGCAAGATTTCTTTAGAAAGGAACTCGTCACCGAATTGCGGCGGGTAGAAGCGATGATGCGAAAGGAAGAAAACATTGAGAAAAAAATTTACTATTTCTCTGCAGCATATGGCATTACTAATCGCACGCTCCGCTATGCATTCACTGATGACTACCTCATGGCTGATTTCGTCCTCAATACTTGTTATACGGGATTGATGGATCGGTTTAAACGCATTCGTTCCGGCGATAGCACAGTCCCACTTGAAGCGAGGCATTTTGAAAAAATTCAAGAAGGAATGAGGTTGCTTGCCGATGCTTTCGACGAAGGTACATCGATCCTCAAACCTCTCGAAGCCATACTGACCGCTACCTTCGCAACATCAGGCCCGGGGAATTATCTGCGGGAGAAAGGAGATCTACAGATCTAATCCAATAATCCCATTTTCAAAGATTTCCACTCCGTCAAAGATCTTTTTTTACAGCACCAGAAGAACGAAGCAGCCTGCTAACACATCCCGACGCTTGGCCCAAGAACGCCACCCGCCACGCCGCACCCTCACCCCCAGCCCAGGCAGTACGCCAGCACGACGACCAGCAACACCACGGTTCCGTTCCGGAGCACCGTCGAGACGAGCATGATCTCCGTTCCCGTCCGCACCCCGAAGATCGCGACGTAGGAAGAGCCGAGCCAGCGGATGCTCCGTGTCACGCTGGTGAGGACGTTGCCGACGAGCAGGGTGAGGAAGATCTGCTGCCAGGTCATATCCCCCGCGGCGAGCAGGGCAGTTTGCGCTGTACTCCGAGATGTTCATCCGGAGGACGTAAACGTCCTCCCGCGGGCCCGGCAAAACCTATATCTCCGGGCGGGAAAGGGGTCTTTATGCCGACCTGCAGCGACTGCGCCCTCTATGCGAAGAAGACCGGAACCGACGGAGAGTGCAGCATCAACGGCCCCGTTCCCGCCAACCGGGATGCCGGGCGGTGCCCTTCCCGGACGTTTCGGCCACGCGGATGATGTCGTGAGGCTTTGACTGATCGAACGGCATGCCTGTATCCACCGGGAGCGGATGCCTTTGCGTAGCCCGGCCGGAGTGACCGTTAGAATAGCGCCGGCATACGGCGAACGCTGCAATCGCAAACAATCAACGTTAATACTCCTCCGCACCACCGGATAATTATATGAAGGATCTCCGGCAGATCGCCAGGTCTCCTGTTCATGGGGGGTTCAAAGCCATCCGTGAGGAGGCGGCATGACGGCTGCACCCTACGTGCCGGAACCGCTGCCCCCGGCCGGCATCGACTGGGAGATCCATATCCCGCAGATTGCGTCGGCGAACCGCGCTCTCGCCCGGTACGACGGCATCCTCCAGGCGATCCCGAACCCCGAACTCCTCCTCTCGCCACTCCTGACACAGGAGGCGGTGCTCTCCTCGAAGATCGAGGGGACGCAGGCCTCGCTCGAGGACGTCCTGAGGTTCGAGGCGAATCCGCGGGAGCGGATCAACGACAGAACCCTTGCCGAGATCCAGGAGATCATCAACTACCGGGAGGGGCTGAACGTTGCGGTCGACGCCCTCAAGGCCCGGCGACTGGACACCGCTCTCGTCTGCAACCTGCACCGCATCCTGCTCGCCGACAGCCGGGGCATGGACAGGGAGCCGGGGTGCATCCGCACGATCCAGAACTTCATCGGCCGGGACGCTCACATCGAGCGCGCGATCTTCGTTCCGCCCGCACCGGAAAGGGTTCCCGGGGCGCTCGCGGACTGGGAGGCCTACCTGCACCGCGAGGAGAAAGACATCCTCGTCCAGCTCTCCATCCTGAAAGCGCAGTTCGAACTCATCCACCCGTTCTGCGACGGCAACGGGCGTATCGGGAGGATGCTCGTTCCGCTGATCATGTACGAGAAGGGGCTGATTGGAAGCCCGATGTTCTATATCAGCGCCTACCTCGAGCGAAACCGGCCGGTCTACTACGAACGGCTGCTCGCGGTCTCCCGCGAGGGGGACTGGAACGGCTGGATAACGTTCTTCCTCCACGCCATCGAGGAGCAGGCGGGGGCAAACGGCCGGAAAGCAAAGGCGATCCTCGACCTTTACGACGAGATGAAGCGGACGGTGCCGGAGGTGACCCGGTCGCAGTATGCCGTCGCCGCGATCGACGCGCTCTTTGCGACGCCGATCTTCATCCCATCCGAGTTTTACGAGCAGACCGGGATACCGAAGAAGACGGCAAACCGGCTCCTCCAGCAACTCCGGGAACAGGAGATCATCACCGTCGTCGCCGAGGGCGGGGGACGGCGTGCCACGACCTATATGGTTTCGCGCCTGCTTGCCATCACCGAAGAAGACCGGTTGTGAGTATTCTGATACCTGCAAACCCGGTTGCGCATATCAAAACCCCGATCCGGTATACACAAACCATAGTTCCGGGAACGTTTGTGGGTCATCTACGATCCGCAACGGCGTTTTTGGGACATGAACTCCGCAATATGGCCCACAAATGTCGTTGTGGGACACCGGCGACAGACAACGCCCGGCCGCCGGAACCGGGATCTGCAGCGCGGGGATGGCTGCATGAGGGTGGGAACAGGACAGCCGAAAGCGAATCTTTTCGATCCCGGAAGATAAAGATCTGCCATGGATGAAGAGACGGCCGCGATGCTCGACCACGTCAGAACAGCGCTCCCCGAATCCGGTGCGCATGGGTTCGACCACACCCTCCGGGTCGTGCGCCTCGCTGAAGAGATCGGTGCCCGCGAAGGTGCCGATATGGCGATCCTCATCCCGGCCGCCCTCTTCCACGACATCGCCCGGCCCCTCGAGGAGGAGACGGGCGCCCCCCACGAAGAAGAGGGAGCGCGGATGGCGGAGTCCTACCTCCGCTCTGTCCGCTATCCCGAAGACCATATCCCGGGCATCGTCCACGCCATCCGTGCGCACCGGTACTCCTCGGGCATCGCCCCACAGACACTGGAGGCCCGGGTGCTCTCGGATGCGGACAACCTGGACGCGATGGGTGCGGTCGGGATCGCGAGGACGTTTATGCAGGCCGCGACGCTCCGGCAGGAGGGGAACGGGAGCACCCGGAAAGGTGCGACTGGCGACCTCCCCGAAGGGGAGGGAGTTCAAGAAACCCGAAGGGTTTCGACTGGCGGCATCGCGGACGCAACCGCTCACTTCCACGACAAACTGCTGAACCTCAAAGACCGCATGTACACAACGACCGCCCGGAACATCGCCGGGGAGAGGCACGCACTCCTCGTCGCGTTTCTCGCGGCCCTGGAGGACGAATCTTCCCCCTGGAGGATAAAGGGATAATTAACTCATATCCGGGCAGAATTCTCCCACAGATACCGAATCAGCGCCACATTCCTCATCGGAGCCGTAATCGCCGCCGGTGTGATCCTCCTCGCGACCGGCATCCCGGCAACGGCCCGCCGAATGGCCGGCATTCGTCGCCTGGGACTGGCCCCTGGCCTGGGTGCCGCCGGAACCGGCTCCCTCACGCATCCGAGCAGAACTTCAGTCCCACGATCCCTGCCACGATCAGGAAGAGGCAGAGGAGGCGGGCGACACTCCTCGACTCGCCGAAGATCATGATCCCGGCGATGGCCGTTCCGACCGCCCCGATGCCCGTCCAGACGGCATAGGCTGTCCCGATCGGAAGGCCGGAGAGCGACCGCGAGAGGAGGTAGAAACTTCCGACCATCAGGATGATGGTCGCCACCGACGGCCCAACCTTCGTGAACCCTTCGGTATACTTGAGGCCGAGCGCCCAGCCGGCCTCCAGGAGCCCGGCAAAGAAAAGGGTTATCCAGGCGGTACTCTGCATGATTCCTCTTTCATTTGGTTCGGAAAACGTTATACTTTCTCTGCGAAGATCATACGGGCCGTCCGCTTCCGTCACGTTTAACATGGAGGAATACCCTCCCGGAGATCCAAAGGAGGTATGGAGTGTGGTGAAAATAACCATCGACAGACCGGGATGCATCAGCTGCGAGTCGTGCTGGACGCTCTGTCCGGACGTCTTCGAACAGGATCCAAACGACGACCTGAGCTCGGTCACGGAACAGTACCGGGTCAACGGCAACCCCGCGGAGGGGGAGGTGCCCGACGACCTCACCGACTGCACCGTGGAAGCCGCCGATTCGTGCCCGGTCACGGTCATCGTCGTCGAAGAATGAGACGAACCGGGCGCCGGCGGGTGTATCGGCGCCGAACAATTGTTATGCTCATGGCCGGACAAGAACTATAACCTTCGAGAGCTATGACGGGTTTTGCCTGAGAGTGGGGTCAACCAGAAGGCACATCATCATATGGTGCAGCGGGTTCACAGGTCAGAACGGTTACGGCCTGCGAACACAAAAAAACACTGCACCATGAACCGAAATGTGCCCGGGCGTAAGGCCTTATCTCTCGGGCACACTGTTTTCACCGACCCGTTACCTGCGTGGCCGCGCCACATCGACGAGTGATCCCATGCCGTCGCTCTTCTGAAGCACCGAGAGGTTCCCGTTCGTCTCGAGGACGATCGCGTGGACGCTCTCGAGGGATGCAACCCCCTCCGACCGCAACGTCTGCCGGATCTCGCCTTCGGTGATCCGCTCCTGCAGCATTGCGTCATGCAGGAACTCTCCGTCATAACAGAGGAGGCGGGGCTCCGACTTCACCGCCTTCTGCACCCTCTCCGACCGGACGGACGACCAGGAGACGGCGTACTGCAGCACGACCAGGATGCCGAGGGCGAGCACCCCCTCTGCAAGCGAGACGTCCCTTGAGACGATCGTCGAGGCAAGGATCGAGCCGACGGCCACGTTCACGATGAAGTCGAAGGCGTTCATCGACGAGAGCGTCCGCTTCCCCGAGAGGCGGACGATGATCACGAGAGCCACATACGCGCATACCCCGACGATCAGGACCCGCACCAGGAAGGCAGGGTCGCCGAAGAAGATCTCCTGCAGGAATCCGTCGCTCATACCCCGCACTGCACGGGGGACGGCATAGCACTTTCTGCAGGCGGGCAGTCAAAAAAAGTTAGAGCGCGGGTCTGCTCTTCAGCGCCTCGACGAGGAGCCGGATCCCCGCCTCGACATCGGCGGTATCGACCACCTCGACCGGGGAGTGGATGTAGCGGGCGGGGATCGAGAACGGGATGCTCGGGATACCGCCCCGCTCCAGGTGGATGATCGTCGCGTCGGTGTTCCCGCCGGTCCCGACCTCGAGCTGGCAGGGGATGTCGTTCTTCTCCGCGGTCTCGCGAAGCCACGCGGTCATCCTCGGATCGGCCATCAGCCCGCGCCCGCTCGCGCTGACGAGAACCAGAACCGGGCCCTTGCCCATCTCGACGCTCGCGTCCTTCTTCTCGATCCCGGGATGGTCGCCGGGGATGGTGACGTCGGTCGCGATGGCGCAGTCGGGGTTTAAGGAGTAGGCGCTCACCTTTGCTCCCTTGAGCCCCAGTTCCTCCTGGACGGTGAAGACGCCGTAGATTGTGTGAGGCGACTCGGTCTGCTGCAGTGCCCGGATCAGCATCGCGACACCGACCCGGTTATCGAGCGCTTTGCCCGTGACGCGGGTGCCGGCGAGTTCCGTGAACTCGCGGTCGATGGTGATCGGGGTGCCGATCTCGATCCCGAGGTTCTTCACCTCCTCCTCGCTCACCGCGCCCACGTCGACGAACATGTTCTCGATCTTGACCTCCTTCTTGCGCTCCTCCTCCTTCATGACGTGGGGAGGCTTTGCGCCGAGAACGCCCATGACCGGGCCGTTCTTCCCGTGCAGGATCACCCGCTGGCAGTAGAGCACCGGCCCGTACCAGCCCCCGATGGAGACGACCCGGATGAACCCCTTCTCGTCGATGTACTGCACCATCAGGCCGATCTCGTCCATGTGGGCGGCGAGCATGATCGAGAAGTCGCCGCCGCGCTTCACGGCAACCAGGTTCCCCATCGTATCCTCGCGGAACTCGTCGACGACACCTGCAAGCTCCGCCCTGACGATATCCCTGATCTTTCCTTCGCTGCTCGAGACGCCGTGGGCGTCGGATAGCTTCCTGAGTAACTCTTTCACCATGCTTCTCTCACCCCATCAGTTCCCCGAGACGCCCGACCGCACGGGAGAGATTCTCCCGGGAGGTCGCGTAGCTGAATCGCGCATATTCGGGTGCCCTCGAGCCGAACGCCGAACCCGGCACGATGATGACGCCCGCATTGACGGCCTTCTCGATAAGGTTTCGCCCCATCGGGACGAACATGTAGAACGCGCCTTCCGGCCGGGGGAAATCGAACCCGAGACCGGTCAGCCCGTCGTAGAGGAGATCGCGCCGGGCGCGGTACTCGTTACGCATCCGCACGACCGGCTCCTGGTCGCCGGTGTATGCGGCGAGCGCAGCATACTGCGAGATCGAGGTCGCGCACGCCTGGGCGTACTGGTGCACCTTGAGGAACTCCGGGATGTAGTCCTCGGGTGCCGCAAGGTAGCCGACCCGCCACCCGGTCATGGCGTAGGTCTTGCTCGCGGCGTTGACGGTGATGACGTCCTCGCCGAACCGGGCCGCACTGACGTGCTCTTTCTCGTAGATGAAGTGCTCGTAGACCTCGTCGGAGACGACAGTGACCTTACGATCGTTTGCATACTCCACGAGGGCGCGGATCGACTCCTCGCTCTCGACCGCGCCGGTCGGGTTCGCGGGAGAGTTCAGGACGAAGACACGAGCACCGTCCATCTGCTCCTTCGCCCGCTCGACGTCGATGTGCAGGGTCGCGTCGAGCCCGACGCCCTCGGGCTTTCCGCCGGCGATGGCCGCAAGCGCGGCGTAGGAGACGAAACCCGGGTCGGTGAAGAGGACGCGGTCGCCCGGGTCGACGAGCGCCTCCATCACGAGGTGGAGCGCCTCGCTTCCCCCCGCCGTGACCAGGATCTGGTCGGGCCGGCAGGCGAGGCTGTTCTCACGCGCGAGTTTCTCGCAGATAGCCTCACGGAGTTCCACGATTCCAGCGTTCGGGGTGTACCCGGTCCTCCCCTCCCTGATGGCGGCGATCGCGGCCATCTTGATGTGGTCGGGGGTATCGAAGTCCGGCTGCCCGATGCCGAGGTTGATCGCGTCCGGCCCTCCGGCTTCGAAGAGCTTGCGGATCCCCGACATCTCCACCCCTTTGACCCGGTCGGCATATCTGTGTTCGGTCATAGTAATCTCACTCGATGTTCGCGTGGCGGCACTGAAGGTCTTCGGGCCGGCACTGGGTGATCTCCATCAGCCGGGATATGATCGCGTCCGCAAAGACCATCGCGGTCGTCTCGAAGATGGTGCCGAGCGGTGCGAACGACTTGTGCTCGCCCATCATCTGCCGGATCTCGAACTCCGCAGACTCGTCGGCCACCTTATCCCGCTGGCTCTCGATGATGACGATGCAGTCGGCAATCCGGCCGATCCTCGAGTCTTTCTTCGAGGTGATGAGGCAGATCCTCCCGCCGATCTCCTTTGCGGTCTCGGAGATATCCGCAACCGTCTTGGTCGCGCCGGATCCGGAGAAGACGATAATGACGTCTCCCGACTTCATGGCAGGAGTCACGGTCTCCCCGACGACGAATGCAGAGAGCCCGAGGTGCATCAGGCGCATGGCAAATGATTTCGCTACAAGCCCGGAGCGCCCGGCGCCCATGGTGTAGATGCGGTTTGCGTTCAGGATCTCGGCGAGGAACGCATCGATCTCGTCGTCGGACATTACGTCCGCAATCGTCCTGATCTTGGTCGCCATCAGCCGCATCATATTCTTAACCGGGTGATTTGTCATCGTAGTTCAACTGTTAGGTTTCACCAGATCATACATTAGAATATCCCAGACGCCCCGGAACAGGGGTGACCGCCCTCTCCCCCCCGGGGTTTGCCGGAACCCGGCACAGGAAGGGAGAACGATTGCCGAAAATGACGACAACACGCATCATCCAGCCGGGAGGGGGACGCGGGTTGCGCCCGGCCGTTCCGGGGGATCCAATATCACTTAAATCGGGCAATAAATCCAATATTAGCGCAATAAACCCGCAGGATATCATCCACCCACCACGACCTACCGCTCCAAAAGATGCAAAAGGCTATTTCTGATGATTGCAAAATAGATACAAAATTCGGCACAACGCTCCGGCCGCAACAGGAGCAATATAGCTGCCAGAACTCATTTCTGCAGCATCATACACCCACTTCGACGCCATATCGCGCTGATGTTGGTAAATTCTTCCGGACAGAGAGCGGATCAGGGATTACGCAGGTCTGCCGGTCCCCGCATCGATATGCGGGAGGGCGCACGGCGGGACTCAAGGGACGACAAGAGGTAACAGGATGGAGACGCGGCCGGAAAGGCATTCGAACGAGGAGATCCTCGAACTCCTCGACGAGAACGTACAGGAATGGTGCATACGAAGACTGGACGGGCGGTTCACCCCGCCGCAGCAGATGGCGGTCCCGTTCATCCACGAGCGAAAGAACGTCCTCATCTGCTCGCCGACCGGATCGGGAAAGACGCTCTCGGCGTTTCTTGCAATCATCGACGACCTCTTCGTCCGGGCACGGGCGGGGGCGCTCGAAGACAGCGTCTACTGCCTGTATGTCTCGCCGCTCAAGTCGCTTGCAAACGATATCCACAAGAACCTCAGCCAGCCGCTCGAGGGAGTCGCCGAGATCGCCCGCGAGCGCGGGATCGATCACGCCCCGCTCCGCCATGCCATCCGGCACGGGGACGTCTCGCGGGCGGATAAGGCGAAGATGGCGCGAAAACCCCCGCACATCCTCAACATCACCCCCGAGACCCTCGGGATCCTCTTAAACTCCCCGAAGTTCCGCGAGAGCCTCCGGACGGTCCGCTGGGTCGTCGTCGATGAGATCCACTCCCTCGCGGGCTCGAAGCGCGGCGTACACCTCTCGGTGAGCCTTGAACGGCTCGAGGAACTGGTGAAGGAGGCGGGCGGCGGCTTCACCCGGATCGGGTGCTCGGCGACGATCGAGCCCCTCGCCGAGGTCGGCCGGTTCCTGGTCGGCGCCGGGCGCGAGGTGGAGATCGTCGATACACGGTTCGCGCGGGAGTTTGACTTGAAACTCCTCTGCCCGGTCCCCGACCTGATCGACACCACCCCCGAAGACCTCGCGCGGCACCTTTACTCGACGATCCACCGTCTCGTCCAGGGGCACAGCAACACGCTCGTCTTCACGAACACCCGGAACGGCGCCGAACGGATCCTCTACAACCTCCGCGCCCGTTACCCCGAGTGCTACACGGAGGAGAACACGGGCTGCCACCACGGCTCGATGGGAACGGACGGGCGGCTCTCCGTCGAGGAGCGGCTCAAGTCCGGGAGGGTGAAGGTGGTGACGACCTCGACGTCGCTCGAACTCGGGGTCGACATGCCGCACGTCGACCTCGTCCTCCAGGTGGGCTCCCCGAAATCCGTCGCGGCGCTCCTCCAGCGGGTCGGGCGGGCCGGCCACCGCCTCGGCGAGGTGGTGAAGGGGCGGATCGTCGTCCTCGACCGCGACGAACTCGTGGAGTGCGCGGTGATGCTCCGGGAGGGGCAGAACGGGTTCGTGGACCGGATCCACATCCCGGAGAATTGCCTGGACGTTCTCGCGCAGCACGTCTTCGGGATGGCGCTCGATGGGGAGACGCGGATCCAGGGGATGCTCGAGGTGGTCCGCCGGTCGCACTGCTACCGCGACCTCGAGGAGGAGGACCTGATGAGCGTCGTCCGCTACCTCGCCGGGGAGTACGCGGGGCTCGAGGAGCGCCGGATCTACGCGAAGATCTGGCACGACGCGGAGGAAGGGACGGTGCGGAAGCGGGGGCGGAACGCCCGGATGATCTACTTCCTGAACTCCGGGACGATCCCCGACGAGTTCTCCTGCGACGTCCTCACCCGGGACGGGGTCTTTGCCGGAAACCTGGACGAGAAGTACCTGGAACGGATGAACAAGGGCGACGTCTTCGTCCTCGGCGGGCGGCGCTACCGGTTCGCCTACCGGCGGGGGGGAAAACTCTACGTCGACCCGACGACCGACCGGCCGACGATCCCGAGCTGGTTCTCGGAGAAACTCCCGCTCTCGTTCGATCTCGGCCTGCACGTCCTCCGGTTCAAGGAGATGATGCTTCGCGCGATGGAGACGGCCGGAACAGAGGAGATCGTCGAGACCCTCCTCGCCGACTACCCCATCGACGAGAACAGCGCCCGGAGCATCTGCGCGATCTTCGAGCAGCAGGTGCTCTATATGGGCGACGAAGCCGTCCCGACGTTGAAGCGGATCGTCGTCGAGGAGCAGATCGACCGGGAGAACCATCGCCGGCTCTACTACTTCATGACCAACTACGGGCTGCGGTTCAACGACGGGTTCTCCCGGATCGTCGCCTTCACGATCGCCCGGGACGTGACGACGAACGTCTCGGTCGGGATCAGCGATACCGGGTTTCTGGTCTCGATCCCGCTCGAGAAGCAGGTCGATCCCGCACGCATTCTCCAGGGCATCCGGGCCGACGAGTGCAACGAGATCCTTAAGGAGGCCGTCGGGGATACCCAGCTCCTGAAGCGGGTCTTCCGGATCAACGCCGCACGGTCGTTCATGATCCTCCGTAACTACATGGGCCGGCGGAGAAGCGCCCGGCGCCAGCAGGTGAGCGCCGATATGCTGATCTCGTTTGCCAAACGGCTCGACGGCTTCGCCGTGATGCGGGAGACCTACCGGGAGGTGATCGATGACCGGTTCGAGGCGGAGAACATCCGGCGGATCGTCGACGGGATCGGTGCCGGCGAGATCGAGGTCGCCCTGACCCGCGCCGCGTCCCCGAGCCCGCTCGCGTTCGGGATAGCGACGCTCGGCGTCTCCGACGCGGTCTACGCGCAGGACAAACTCTCGATGCTCCGCGAGTTCCAGCGCCGGGTGATGAGCAGCATCGGAGGCGAGGCGGCGGCATGAACGCGGTCACGGAGGCCGACCTCCTCTCCCGGTTCGGCTTCTACAAGGGCGCGCTCTACGTCAGGGAACAGTCTCTCTGCGTCGTCTCCGACGTCCATATCGGACTTTCCGAGGCGCTCTACCGGCAGGGCCTCCACTTCCCGCTCCACGAGGAGGAGACGCTCCTCGAACGGTTCGAGGCGATCCTCGGCCGGTTCAAGCCGGAGGTCTTCGTCCTCGACGGGGATATCTTCCACGCCTTCGACCGGGTGAGCCGGGACGTGAAGGAGACGTTCGAGACGATCGTCGCGACTCTGAAGGCCAGGTGCGAGGTCGTCCTCGTCCGGGGCTCGCACGACGTCATGCTCCCCGCGATAGCGGGAGGGTCGGTCGAGCGCTACGACCGCGGCGGCTACACGGTGGTTCACGGCGATCAGGCGGTCGACGACCACGGGACGCTCATCATCGGCCACGACCACCCGGCGATCGAGATCGATATGGCCCGGTTCCCCTGCTTCCTCTATGGCCGAGCCGTGGCCCGCGGGAGGGATATCATCGTATTGCCCGCATTCAATCCGCTCTCCCCCGGCGTCATGATCAACTATGTAAAGAGCCGGGACTTCCTCTCGCCCATCCTCCGCCGCGTGGATGCAGGAAGCCTCCAGCCGGTGGTGGAGGTCGACGGCGAGGCGGTCGTCCTCCCGCCGCTCGCCGGCATCCGGCGGTTCGCGTGAAGAGAAGGGGGAAGAGGCTCAGACAACTTTCCGGTACAGACCGATATCGAGCGGCCCGGCAAACAGGGGCCCCGCTCTCTCCCCGAAGCCTTTGAAGTGCGCCGTCTCGTTGTGGGAGTCGATTGCGGCCCGATCCTTCCAGACCTCGATGAACGCGAACTTCGCGGGGTCAGCGAGATCCACGTAGAGGTCGTACGAGATATTTCCGTCCTCGCGCCTGCTCGCATCGACCAGGTCCCGGGCTATTTCCATGAACTCATCGCTCTTCCCGGATTGTATGCTGCACCGTGCAACGATCGTGATCATACAGTGTCCCTCCGCGCCCGTGGTGCTGCCGCAGAGATGATAAATCTGCGCATCTGCCGGCGAATACCGGAACGCTCTAGCATCCGCCCCTCAAACAGGATCATCGTGTGGATCGCAAACATTCTCGGGGGAGCGGTCGTGCTTTTTTTGGGATCGTCGTCCGGGCCTTCAACGCGAGCGGCCTCATTGCAGGCTACAATACCGCCCCTGCAGAGGAACGGGCGAGATACGACGAGAAGGTGCTGGCGAGGTTCACAGGCAACCTCCTGATCGCCGCATCCGCCCTCCTTCTTGCCGGAGGGGTGCTGCCAATCGTTCCCGGTATGTCGGCCATTATGGCCGGCATATCGTGGCTGGTATTTCTCGCGATCGTCATCGGGGGCGTCGTCTCCATGAAGACCGGAGACCGGTTCAAACGTCAGGCATAGCGGCCGGGCTGCGTGAGTAACCCCTATATATCCTCCCCGCCATCCGGAGTCCGGAGATGATGTATGTCACGCCGGACCATTCTCATCCTTGCCGCGGTTGCGACGATTGCCCTCCTCGGGATCGCCGTGGCCGTCGTGATGCCGCCGGGCGGCGGCACCGCCGGAACCCTGCCGCTCGATACGATCGCCCTCCCCGCAGGGTTTGCGATCGACGTCTATGCCGGAAACGTCACCGGGGCGCGGTCGATGACCATGACCCCGAACGGGACGCTCTTTGTCGGGAGCCGCGGCGCAGGGAACGTCTACGCCATACCCGACCGCGACGGCGACGGGAGAGGCGATGAGGTGATCACGATCGCAAGCGGTCTCGACTCCCCGAACGGCGTCGCGTTCCAAAACGGCTCCCTCTACGTCGCCGAGATCAGCCGCATCCTCCGCTACGACGGGATCGAGGCGAACCTCGATAACCCGCCGGAGGCCGCGGTGGTGAGCGACGCCTTCCCGGACGAAGCCTCGCACGGGTGGAAGTTCATCGCGTTCGGCCCCGACGGGAACCTCTACATCCCCGTGGGCGCCCCCTGCAACGTCTGCGACCCCGAAGACGAGCGGTTCAGTACCATCTTCCGGATGAACCCGGACGGAACCGATCTCGAGATCTACGCCCGGGGCATCCGGAACACCGTGGGGTTCGACTGGCACCCGGAGACCGATGAGTTATGGTTCACCGACAACGGCCGCGACTGGCTCGGCGACGATATCCCGCCGGACGAACTGAACCGGGCGCCGGAGAGCGGGATGCACTTTGGGTTCCCCTACTGCCACGGCACGGCGATCCCCGACCCGGAGTTCGGGGAGGAGCGGTCGTGCAGTGAATTCACGCCCCCCGAGCAGGAACTCGGCCCGCACGTCGCTGCACTCGGGATGCGGTTCTATGACGGCGGGCAGTTCCCGGAAGAGTACCAGAACAGGATCTTTATCGCCGAGCACGGCTCCTGGAACCGGGCGGAGCCGATCGGCTACCGGGTGACGATGGTCAAACTCGAGAACAACACTCCCGTCGCCTATGATGTCTTCGCGGAGGGCTGGCTCCAGGGAGGCGACGCCTGGGGTCGGCCGGTGGACGTCGAGATCGCGAACGACGGCTCAATCCTGGTATCGGACGACCGGGCGAATGCCATCTACCGGATAACCTACGGAGAGGTCACTTCCCCCTCCGGATGACCCTTCCGAAGGAGAACGGGGTCGGGCCCGGCAGGGTTGCCGGGAACGTCCCCTCCGCCGCTCGCCGGACGTCCTCGATCGAGTAGAACGCCTTGGGGTTGAACTCGTGGATGGCGTCCTCCACGTCGCGCATGTTCTTGCGCTTGACCACCGAGAAGATCACCTTGCCCGGCCCCTGCTTCCCGTGTGCGTCGAGGACGGTCACCCCGTAACCCGCGGCGCGGAGGTAGTCGATGAGGTTCGTCGCGTCGCGCTGGGTGATGATCCGGATGAGGGCAAGCCCCATCGCCAGCCGCTCCTCGACGAGCATTCCGATGTAGTTTCCCGTGGCGAACCCGGCCGCGTAGGCAAAGTAGTTGAGGGGGTTCGTGAGGTTCTGAAAGATCTGGCCGACGGCGATGATCCAGATGAAGACCTCGGCGAATCCGAGGATAGGGGCGACCACCTTCATCCCACGGGAGACGAAGATGATCCGCATCGTCCCGATGGTGACGTCGCAGATGCGTGCGAGGAAGATGAAGACCGGGACGACGACCAGGGAGAAGATCTCCGGGTCGATATCCGGGACGACGCCGAGCATGGATCATGGTTGACGAGCAGGTGATATATTATTATCCATATTCAAATATATGTCGGACACAAAAAATTTCATAGAACCAATATCTTGGGATATCAGATGAAATTGTCGGGATAAAAGGAGAGTATACCCCGCAGATGTTACGGAGAGGCGCGGTATCGGGATCGTCGCCCGCTCCCAGATAGGGGTTCCTCTCCCGGGAGCCCCTGAAGCAGCCGGAACTCGGCCCGCCGTCCGTGCGAGCGCAGGATGTCATGAGACCGTCGTAAACCGCATTCCGGCCACGTTCCCGGGCAGATTCGCCCTTCAGCCCGGAATATGGCCGGAATCGCCATGAGATAGCCTTATGGTATCAGGGTCCAATCAGGCACAGTGTGGTGATATACCATGCCGAAATGTTACAGCTGCGGAGCGGAGATCAACCCGAAGAAGACGCGTTGTCCGAGATGCGGAGCAAAAGTCGAAGCAGGAACCGGAAAACAACCGGAAGCGGGAGTTGCAAGGGGGCGGCGATAAAGACCCTCTAAACCCCCTCATCTGACCCTTTTTAGATCATTTCTCTTCTTCTTGGTAGCGCGGGGATGTGCGCCACCAGTAGTAGACCTCGTAGGCGAGCAGCGCAAGCAGCACCACGCAGGCGCCGAAGAAGAAGCCCATCACGATGTCGTGGACCGGCAGCGCCCCGGCACCGTCCAGGGCAGGGACGGGAGACTGGAGCGTCGAGGCATCCTCGCCGGTCCCGCCGGCGTATTTATCCCCGTTCTCGGACATTACCCGTGAGACGGGCGTAGAGCCGCCGAACGGCAGCAGCGCCGGGAGGATCGACCAGAGCCCGATGCTCGCGAGGACGACGATCCCAAAGAGCGTCGCGTATTTCTGCAGCACCGACCGGAGATCGCTTGCCGGCGATGCGATGATGAAGACCTGGTTCGCAAGGCCGTAGACCTTCACCTCGCGTCCCTTCTCGCTCCAGCGGGTCTCCATGACCTCGAGAAGCCCGGCGTCGAGAAGGTTCTCGATGTGGTAAGAAGCGGTGGTGATGGGGATCTTCATCCGCCGGGCGACCTCCGACGACGTCAGCGGTCCGCCGCCGAAGGCCTGGATGATCGCGTTTGCCGTCTGGCTCGCCATCGCCCGGGCGATCTTCTGTGTCTGTTCATCGCCCGGCTGGATAACTACAACATCATTCGCCATGGAGTGCTTCGATGATTCTGTTGCGCCCGTGCTCGAGCGCCTCCTCGAGCCGGGAGGCTTCCGGGCCTGCGCCCTGCGCAAGGTTCGGCTTGCCGCCGCCCTTCCCGCCGAGGATGCCGCAGACCTCCCGCACGATATCAACGGCGTTCACCGCCGGGGCGCCCGACGTCGCCACCACCTTCGCGGTACCGTCGCCCGACGCAAAGAGCGCCACGCCGCCCTCTTCGGCGACGGTCGTGGCGAGTGCGACGAGTTCCTTGTGGGTCGCATCGAGCGTTCTGACGACGACCCGGACACCGTCCACCATCTCGCCGTCGAGATTCTGCATCTCGAGGTCCACCACTTTCTTCTGGAGACGCTCGATATCTTTCTTCTGTTCCTTCCATTCCGAGAAGAAGCGCGTTACCGTCGCCGGCAGGTTCTCGGGCTGGACGCTCACCACGTCGGCGGCCTCCTGGAGGAGGTCGGCCAGGTGCTGCACGGCATGCACGGCGGCGATACCGGCCGCAAAGACCAGCCGCTCGACGCCGTCCTGGATATGCTCGACGCCGAGAACCCGGATCGACCCGATCTCGCCGGTCGTCCGGACGTGCGTTCCAGCACACGCCTGCACGTCGGCGCCGACCTGCACCGTCCGGATCTCCCGGCCCGGCGGGACGCCGCCCTGGTAGAGGCCGAACCCGTACTTCTGCTCGGCCTTCGTCCGCTCCTCGACGTGGATGTAGACCGGCGTATCGGCCATGACCAGCCGGTTCGCCTCAATCTCGATCCTCTTGAGTTCGTCGGGCGTGATATGCTTGTAGTGCCGGATATCCAGGCGGGAAACCTCGCTTCCCTTCTGGGCGCCCGCCTGATGCACGTGGACGCCGAGCACCTCCTTTGCGGCGCGCAGGAGGACATGGGTCGCCGTGTGGTGGCGCATCAGCGACCAGCGGCGTTCCTCGTCCACCATGCCCTTCACCCGTTCGCCGCGCTTCAGGCAACCGCCGGTGACCCGGTGGAGGATCACCTCGCCGAGTTTCGTGACCTCCTCCACCCGCACCATGTTCTCGGACGTCACCAGGGTGCCGGTATCGGACGGCTGACCGCCGCCCTCCGGGTAGAAGAGCGTCTGGTCGAGCACCGCTATCCCGTCGAAGTAATCCAGCACCATCGCCTCGAACTCGACCTCGTTCGGCAGTTCGTAGTAGAGTTTCTTCGTCGGGGGGAGGGAGACCGCACGCTCGCGGTAGGCGTCGAGCGGGTCTTCCCCTTTTGCCTCCTTCTGCGCCTCCGAGTGCGTCTCGGCGATCAGCGAGTAGAAGTTGTCGGGGATCTCCACGACGGCGCCCTCGGCGGCAGCGACCTCCTTGACCATCTCGGGCGGGATGCCGTGCGAGTCGTAGAGGGTGATGACCTCCTCGAGGGGAACCCGGGAACTCTTTGACTTGTAGTTCCGGGCAAGCTTCTGGACGATCCGGGCTCCGCGCTCGAGCGTGCTTGCATACCGCGCCTCCTCGCTCTCCACGATCTCCCGTACCGCGTCCGCTTCCTGCTCGAAGTTCTCGACCCCGACAACCTGCATCTGTGCTTCGATCAGGTCGGCGAGATCCTCGTCCATCGAGAGGTCGTTCATCATCCGGAGCGTCCGGCGGAGCACGAGTCGTGCAAGGTAGCCCTCGCGAACATTCGAGGGGACGATGCAGTCCCCGAGCATGTAGGCGAGGCAGCGGGTGTGGTCGGCGATCGAGTAGACCTTCTCGATCGGCACGACGATCCGCTCAAGCCGTTCGACCGGCACGCTGATCGCATCGGCGACCTTCCTCCGGAGGTTGTAGAGGTTCGTCCCGGAGATGTCCATCACACCGGCGAACCGGGCGCTGAGCCCCATGATCTTCGTGAACTCCGGGTTGTCGAGGAGATCCTCGAGATGGGCCGACCGCATCAGGCGGCTCACCATCTCCGGGAAGACCGCATCGTAGATCGTCGGCGAACCCTTCGAGGCCCAGACGAACCGCTCAAGGCCGTAGCCGGTGTCCACGATATTCAGCCGCATCGGGTAGTACGGCACCCCGTTCACGTCGACGGGCGGCTGGTCGGTCTTCTGCCGCCCGAGGTTCATGAAGACCAGCGTCGCGACCTCAAGGCCGCCGATGAGCACCTCAACGGATGCCCCGGCGTTGCCCCCGCCGTACCAGGGATGCTCCTTGTAGCTGACCCGGGCGGGATCGCCGCCGATGGACTTGATGAACTCGTCACAGAGAGCGACCGTCTCGTCTTTCCAGTAGATCTGCTCTTCCGGGGTGTTGAAGGCGTGGTGCGCCATCATCTCAAAGAGCGTCAGGTGGCGCCCGGATCTCCCTACCGAGTCGAGGTCGTTTAACCGGATGCAGGGCTGGGAGATGGTCAGCGGGTTCGCCGGCGGAGGAACGACCCCGCTCGTGACGAACGGCTGAAAATCGGCGATGGATGCGATGGTGAGGTAGATGTCGTCTCTCCACCGGGCGGCTACAGGATATCGTTCGAGGCGTGTATGACCGTGCCGCTCGAAGAACGAGAGGAACGCCTCCCGCATCTCACTAACATTATGGGGTTTGAAGACCGGGTTGCCGATGAAGTTATACGTCACGCACGGGGCGTCGCCGCAGAACTCCTGTTCGGGGTCCCGGGTCCAGAAGGCTGACCCGCAACTCTTGCAGACCTTCCGCTCAAACCCCTCAGACTTGAAATAATCGAGCGTATATTCTTCCTCGAGCATTGAAAATCACGCAGCATAAATTGGTATGATTGTGACCGATATAGTTGTTTGTGCGTATTGTTTAAGTTTTCCAGGTATCCTGATACCAGAGGTCATAGGATTCATATAATCCCGTCCTCTCGGCGATGCGCACCGCAAGGATGTGCCAGCATTCGCGCCCCCGGAAGAGGAAATCGCTGCAGGTGCAGAAGTCGCCTTCGACGATGTACTCGCTGCTCCTGCCCACCACGACGAAGAAGTCGAGATAACGCTTCACCTGCCCGGCATCGACGGCTTCGAGTGCCTTTCTCCCTCGCTCGCCGTATACACGCTCGATGCAGGTGCGAAACTCCGGCGTCAGCGCCCGGTCGCGCTCGATCTTTCCCCAGATACCCCTCATGAAACTACCACTACGTGTGGCGGATCAGGGATATAATGCCACCCCATGCGGGACGCGAGAGCCTCCATGGCCGGAGCCTCGAGCGCGTAGTGAGTGGCCTCCAGGCAGGGGATGGGCGACGCACGGACAACGCTGTGCTTCAATTCCGCCGAGAGGAACGCCTCCGCCCCGAGACCGACGGCCTCCCGGATCAGGTCGGGGTCGAACCCGCTCCCACCCACGACGGCGAGGCGCCGGATCGTTCCCACCTCGCCGTAGACCCGGATCCCTCCGCCCGGAAGTCGGCGGGCGATCTCTTCCGCGTCGAGGGAGCAGTTGCCGACGAGGCCGGCGGTCATCCGCTCCATTCCGGTGAAACCGAGCCGGGCCGCGAGGACGTCGTTGACGCCGCCCTCGGCATGGTCGAAGTTCGTGTGCATGACGTAGAGATTCATCTCGGCGGCAAGGAGCGTCCGGAGCAGGCGCGAGGTCGGTCCCCGGACCGCCGTGACCGGGCTCCAGAGGGGAGTATGATGGACGATCAGCACGTCCGCGCCGGCACGGGCGGCGGCATCCACCACCTTCTGCGTGGCATCGAGCGCACAGCAGACGGTTCCGATCTCTTCTCTTCCCTCGACGACGAGGCCGATCCTCCCTGTATCGTACTCCTCGGCCAGTTCGGGCGGGGCAACCTGCTCCAGTGCGGCGATGAACCTCTCGATATCCATACAGTACCTCGTATGATTCTCACAAAAATAAAAGGGTGGACGAGAACACCGCCCTGCACTCCCGGCCCGGTTCCTCCCGTCGAATAAATTTTCGTTTCCCGGGAGGTTTTGGATATTATTCGAGAGCAAACGGGTTATAATCATATAAAGGAGGCGGGCAGGGAATAGATCAAATCGAAATAATTATCCCTGAAAAAAACGAGATTCAATCATCGTCTTTCGGAGACAGAACATGCTGAGACCTCTTATTATCGGAACAATACTCCTCGTTCTCTGCGCCGGCATCCCCGCCGTTTCCGCACTGGGAGGAGATGAAGGATGGTACCGCGTTCACTGCAACGTGGACGGTGCCGACGTCTACTTTGACGGACAGTACAAAGGAACCACCTACGGAGGGGCGCTCGACGTCCCGGTCTACACCACCGGGTCGCCCTACAACACCTTCCGGGTAGAGAAGAGCGGCTATCAGTCCTACACCGGCAGCCTGGCCTCTGACCCCGCAGCCGGGGAAACCGTGGACGTCTACGCGACGCTGCAGCCGGTCGAGACCGCCGGTTCGATCCATGTCACCTCGAGCCCCTCGGGTTCGGCCGTTTACTTAAACGGGAACTACCGGGGTACTGCACCGCTCACGATCCAGAACCTCGTCCCCGGCACCTACTCGCTTGAAGCCGATCACACGGGCTACCAGTCCGATTACGCCACCGTCACGGTCAGGGCGGGGCAGCAGTCGAACGTGCAGTTCACCCTGACCCCGATCGAGCAGTACGGCTCGATCAAGGTCACCTCCAGCCCGTCGGGTGCATACGTCTACATGGACGGCACCTATAAGGGCAAGACGCCCCTGACGCTCACGAGCGTCTCGGCGAAGAAGCACAACATCGAACTCGATCTCTCCGGCTACTACGACTGGATGTCGAGCGTGACCGTGAGCCCCGGCGTGACCAGTTACGTCAACGCCCACCTGACGTCCGTCCCCTCCGAGACCACCGGCGCCATCGACGTGGTCTCCTACCCGGCAGGCGCGGACGTCTTCCTCGACGACAAGTACCAGGGCAAGACTCCCACGGCAGGAGTGTATGCGATCTCGAACGTCGCGGTCGGATCCCATACCGTGAGAGTCGCCCTCTCCGGCTACCTGGACTACACGACGTCGGTCGTCGTCAGCGGAGCGACCACGAGCCATGTCACCGCGACGCTCCAGCCCGGCCAGCAGCCGACCTCGACGGGCTCGATCTCAGTCACCTCCTCCCCCTCCGGAGCCGAGGTCTACATCGACAACGCCTATAAGGGCATCACCCCGCTGAACCTCGACGGCGTTGCCGCCGGCACCCACGCGGTCAGGGTGGCGCTTGCAGGCTACGGCGACTGGTCGACCACCGTTCAGGTCGGTGCCGGAAGCACCGCCTCGGCCTCGGCCTCGCTCTCGCCCGTGCCGACCCAGGCACCCCACGCGGGCGTGGCTCCCTTCGCCGTGATAGGCGCGCTCGGCGTCCTCGGACTCCTCGTCGCGCTGCACAGGCGGGACTGAACCACAAAGAACCCACACTTTTTTTGGGAGGTGCAAACCTCCCCGGGTTATCGCTGCCGGTAGCGCTCATACCCCGACCCGATATTACCTAAAGTAATAATCAACACCTATAAATATTCCAAAATGAATATACGTTCATGGAAAAGTCCCTCGACCTCATCAATGCCCGGATACGCGACGGTACTGCACGAGTGGTTACCGCCGAGGAGATGCCGGGCATCGTCGACGAACTGGGAGAGGAAGGGGCACTGGCGGAGGTCGACGTCGTCACGACCGGGACGTTCGGGGCAATGTGCTCTACCGGTGCCTTCTTCAACTTCGGGCACGCCGACCCCCCCATCCGGATGGAACGCGTCTGGCTCAACGACGTGGAAGCATACGCAGGAATCGCGGCGGTCGACGCCTACCTGGGCGCAACCCAGGAGGCCGACACCAAAGACCGGTTCTACGGCGGCGCCCACGTCCTCGAGGAACTCGTCGCCGGAGGCACCGTCGAACTGCGGGCGACCTCCCGCGGAACCGACTGCTACCCGCGCCGGAGCATCACGACGGAACTGCTGCTCGAGGACATGAACCAGGCGATCATGGTCAACCCGAGGAACTCCTACCAGAGTTACAACGCAGCCTCGAACACCACCGACCGGACGCTCAACACCTACATGGGGACGCTCCTCCCGCGGTGCGGCAACGTCTCCTACTCCGGCGCAGGAACCCTCTCGCCGCTCGCGAACGACCCCGGCTTCCGGGTCATCGGGAGCGGTGTCCCGATCTTCCTTGCCGGGGGAGAGGGCATGATCGTCGGAGAAGGCACCCAGCACTCCGCCGGAGGCGGGTTCGGGACGCTGATGGTGTCCGGGGACATGAAGCAGATGCGCCAGGAGTTCCTGCGCGCCGCGGTGATGAACGGCTACGGCGTGACGATGTACGTCGGTGTCGGCGTCCCGATACCGGTGCTCGATACCGGGATTGTCCGGGGCACCGCGGTCCGGGACGAGGATCTCATGACCAATATCATCGATTACGGCACGCCCCGGCGCGACCGGCCGTCGCTTGCGAAGGTCAGTTACGCCGACCTCAGGAGCGGCTCGGTCGAGCTTGGCGGTGAGACGGTCAGGACGTCGTCGCTCTCCAGTTACCGGCGAGCACGGGCGGTAGCGACGGAACTCAAGGACTGGATCGAGCGGGGGAAGATGGAACTTGCGCTCCCCACCCGCCGGATCGACACGACGAAGCGTGCGAGGCCGATGCGGGAGACGGCCGTCACCCCCCGCGTCCGCGACATCATGAACCGGCAGGTGATCAGCATCACGGAGGACGAGGAGATCCGGGTGGCAGCAAAGCGACTCCTCAAAGACGAGACGAACCACCTCCCGGTTCTCGACGGGAACGGCACGCTGGTCGGGATCATCACCACCTACGACGTCTCGAAGGCGGTGGTGACGGACGGGAAACTGCGGCAGGTGAAGGACATCATGACCCGGAAGGTGATCAAGACGACGCCCGACGAGCCGGTGGACGTCGCCGCCCAGAAACTGGAGCAGAACAATATCAGCGCCCTTCCCGTAGTGGACGCGACGAACCGGGTGGTCGGCATCCTCTCTGCGATCGATCTCGGGAAACTCTTCGGCGGGAGGCGGCGGCGATGAAACTCCTGCTGATCTTCTCCCGGAAAGGGAAAACGGATCCGGGAAGAGAACCGGTGATCGCGCAGGTGGTGAAGGAGACCGGCGTCCTCATCAACGTCGAGAAGGCCAACATCGACTCGATGGCCGGCGAAGTGCTGATCGACGTTCCGGACAGAGACGCCGACCTGATCCGGCGGCGCCTCGAGGAGATGGGGGTCACCGTCCGCGTGATGGAGAATGCCGTCGTCCTCGACGAGGAGGAGTGCATCGACTGCGGGGCGTGCATCGGCGTCTGCCCCCAGGAGGTCTTCTCCTTCGACGCCGAGTGGCGCCTTTCCGTGAGCGCCGAACGTTGCGTTCTCTGCGGCAAGTGCATCCGGGCGTGCCCGCACGGCGCCCTCTCGCAACAGGGATGATCCGGGAGCACTTCGAGTTCCGGCAGACGATCACGACGATCCTCGCGGACGATCCCCTGCATATCGAGGCGGCGAAATCCGGGATGCTCACCGCCCGGCGGGAGGTCGAGCGGCAGATCGCCGGCGACCCCTATTTTTCGGCAACGCTCGAGCCGTATACTCCAAAAAACCCTGCTAACGTCCCGGCCAGCATGGCCCGGGCCGCTGCGGAGGCCGGGGTCGGGCCGATGGCGGCGGTGGCGGGCGCCATAGCCCGGGCGGGGGTGGAGGCGATGGTCGAGGCCGGCGCGGCGTTCGGCCTGGTCGACAACGGGGGCGACATCGCTCTCGTGAACGACCGCGAGGTGACGATCGGCATCTATGCGGGCGGATCACCGTTGAGCGGACGATTTGCGTTCCGGGTTCCTCCGGGCGAGGAGATCCTCGGCATCTGCACCTCGTCGGCGACGGTGGGCCCGTCGATCAGTTTCGGCACCGCCGACGCCGTGACGGTCTTTGCCCCCGACGTCGCCGCCGCGGACGCATGGGCGACGGCGATCTGCAACAGGATCACGGCCGACGACACCTCCGTCCTCGACGACCTTCCGGGAAGAGGTATCCGGGGCGTGCTCGCCGTCATCGGCGATGCAGTCGTCCGATGGGGAGACCTCCCGCCGATCGTCCGGGCAAGGGTGGACGAACGACTGATCACCGCCGGCAGCGACTGGCAGTATTATGGCAGGAGCTGAAGAAACCCGCAGGGTTTCTGGCCGATCGCCGGTCTAGTGCGGGTTTCAGTTCGCACGAAGCCGACGCATCAGAGGCACTCCTCTATGTAGCGGGCAATCTCCGCGTATGCTCCCGCGCCGCTGAACCGTGCGAGCGTCCTCTCCCCGTCGGTGAGGAGAACGACGGGCTTCCCGCCTTCCATCAGAAAGATCACCTCGTAGAGGTCGACCTCGTCGATGACGAGCCCCCGTGCGAGGTCGGACGCCGCGTGAAGTTGCAGCCGCTCCATCGTCAGTTCGTCCGGCGTCTCCCGGAAGTAGTAGTAAAAGACCTGATATGCATTGAGGAGGTCGGAGGAGAGCAGCGCCTCCCGCGTCTCGTCATCAAGCGTATCCAGTATCTTCGCGAGAAGCTCTTCGTCGTCGTCGCTTGCCTCAAAGAGGCTCTCGGCAAGTTCCGCCAGTTCCTTATAATCGACCATACCCGATTTCCACCTGCAGATCCAATCTCTCGCACCGGCAAACCGCGCCGATAACGGCCGGCAGAGCCGGAACGGTGCAATAAACTATATCGGTCTCCCCGGAAAAAAGAATAGGTGTGCGTGAGGAAGATCTGGACTGGGCCGTATACCACCGGATTCCCGAAACCGGCGATATCACGGTCGAAGACCTGGTAGAAACCACCGGATTCGAGTCCGGTGCGGTGACGGCATCGCTCGAGCGTCTCGAACATCATCTTCTCATCAGAAAGTCGGGGGAGACGGTGCGCCTCCTCTCCATCCAGGAGTCGCTGATCGAGTGCCAGTGCCGCCATACCAGAGAAGACCTGCCGTTTGTCATCGAGAACGGCGTCATCCGGGCGAAGGGGAGAGAGGAGTGAGCGGCATGCCCGAAGTAGCCGTGCTCCGGATAGGCCACCGGCCCGAACGCGACCAGAGGGTGACGACCCACGTCGGGCTCGCGGCGCGGGCGCTCGGTGCCCGGGGGATGTACCTCGCCGCAGACGATCCCGGTGTCGCTCTGAGCATAACGGACGTGGCAGACCGGTGGGGAGGAGACTTCTTCATCGAGAACGACGTCAAGTGGCGGCGGTGTATCCAGGACTGGAAGGCCGCCGGCGGCAAGGTCGCCCACCTCACGATGTACGGGCTCCGGATGACCGACGTCATCGACGATATCCGCACAGAGGAGCGGGTGCTCGTCGTGGTGGGGGCGGAGAAGGTGCCGGGCGACATCTACGGGCTCGCCGACTACAACGTCTCGGTGACCACCCAGCCCCACTCGGAGATATCGAGTCTCGCCCTCTTCCTCGACCACCTCTTCGAGGGAAAGGAACTCAACCGGGAGTACCCGGACGCGAAGATCCGGATCGAGCCGACCAAGGTCGGAAAGAAGACGGTGGAGCGGTGAGGGGCCGGGTTCTGGTTGCAGGGTTCGCCACGCGGCACGTGGCGCAGTCGGCCCGCCGGGCCGGCTACACGGTCTACGCCGTCGACCACTTCTGCGACCAGGATCTCGGCTGGTACACGGAGGACTGCATCTCGTTCGACGAACTCGACGAACTCCCGGAGAAGATCGCCGAATTCGCCATCCGCCACCCGGTCGACGCGCTGGTCGTCGCTTCTGGTGCCGAGACCGTCGGGACGGCGATCCCGCTCTGCGGCACGCCGCCCGCGAAGGTGGAGCGGTTCCTCGACAAACTTGAGATCCAGCGGTTCTTCGAGGGGCTGGACGTGCCGGTTCCGCCGCTTGCGGAAGGCGACCGCTACCCGGCGATGGTCAAGCCGCGCCGGGGAGCGGGAGGATGGAGGAACGCGGTCGTGAGAGCGGAGGAAGAACTCCGCCGGTGGGAGGAGGCCTGGCCGGACGTGCCCTATATCGCGCAGGCCCTCGTCGACGGGATTCCGTCGAGCGTCTCCTGCGTCGCGGACGGCCGACGTGCGCGGGCGATCGCGGTCAACCGCCAGATCCTCCGGGGCGGGGGGGAATCCGCGCACGGGTTTGCCGGGTCGCTCACCCCGTTCTCCCATCCCCTTGCCGGGGAGATGATCGCGGCGGCGGAGCGGATTGCCGCTGCAAGCGGGTGCGTGGGATCGGTCGGGATCGATTTTGTCGCGGGAGAGAAGCCCTGGGCGATCGAGATCAACCCCCGGTTCCAGGCCACCCTGGACACCGTCGAGATGGCGACCCAGAAGAGCGTCTTTGCCATGCATATGAACGCCTGCCGCGGGGTGATCCCGGCAGCGGTGCCCGCGCCGCGGCAGGTCGCGATCAGGCGGATCCTCTTTGCCGACCGGGACATGCGGCTTGACGCCGACCTCTCGAACCTTGCGCCCCGCGTCGCCGATATCCCCTGGCCCGGAACCGAGTTCGAGGAGGGGCACGCCGTCGCGAGCGTCTACGGCTGCGGCGCAACAGAAGAGGAGGCGTATGCCGACCTCGAGAGGAACACCGCGGCCGTCCGAAGGCTGATCGGGTGATGAGCCTGCCGCCCGAGGACGGGAAAAGTGAATTAAAGGTTAAGAGCAGAGTATGGTAGACATCGATGCAGTATATATACTCTTATACGTTTATCCAATTACAGGAGAGATTTGACCATGGTATCCGTCACTGAACTGTTGAACGATCCGGCGATCAACGCCTATGTCCTGCGCATGATCGGGGAAGAGGGAATCGAACTTCTCAGACGGTTCCCCGAAGGAGGAGAGCACAGTGACGAGGAACTTGCCGAGATGACCGGGGTCAACCTCAACACCGTCCGTCACACCCTTTATACGCTCTATGAGAGGCGCCTCGCCGAGTACCGGCGGCTGAAGAACACCGAGACCGGCTGGCTCACCTACCTCTGGCACCTCCGCCTCGACCGCGTCCACGACGTGCTCGAAGAGCAGGTCCGGGACGTGCTCGAACACCTCGACACCCGGCTCGCCTACGAGGAGAAGAACGACTTTTACATGTGCAAGAACTGCAGCGTCGTCTACACCTTCACGGATGCGGCGAACTGGAACTTCGAGTGTCCGAACTGCGAGGAGATGCTCGAACATTTCGACAACGAGCTCATCGCCGTCGCTCTCAGGAAGAGAATCGACAGGATCAAGGAGAGCCTCGGGAGTGCGTGAAGAGGACTGCATCGGTCTTCTCAGGCGGGCGGGGTGTTCCGACGGGGTCATCGCACACTGCCGGGCGGTGCGCGACCTTGCGCTCGCCTACGCGTCCGATCCCCTCGTAAACCGCGACCTGGTCGAGACCGGCGCCCTCCTCCACGATATCGGCCGGGGGGTGACGCACGACCTCTGCCACGCCGAAGCAGGCGGCGAGATATGCCGGTCGTTCGGTCTTGACGAAGCGGTCGCCGCCATCGTCGAGCGGCACATCGGGGCCGGGCTGACGGCCGACGAGTCTTCGCTGCTGGGTCTTGCCCCGCGCGACTGCATGCCCCGGACGCTCGAGGAGAAGATCGTCGCCCACGCGGACAACCTGGTGAAGGGAACCCGCGCCATCGTGCTCGAAGAGCGGCTGCAGCACGCAATCGACCTCCCGCGCAGGCAGAGGAAGCGGATTCGCCGGCTTGCGCAGGAGATGGAACTCTTCAGATGACCAGCCGGTTTACCTGCGGGAGCGCCCGCATCTCTTCGTAGACCGATGCCGGGATCCGCGGTTCGTCGACGATCATCACGAGTTTCGGCTCCTCCGCGAGGTAAGGGTCGGTGACGAAGATCTGGCGGATGGAGAGGTTGTGCTCGACGAGGACTTCCACCGCCGCGCCGACGATCCCTTTCTGCTGCGCGTCCTTCGGGTAGAGCGTGATGACCGAGAGGCCGAGAGCCTCGGCGACCCGGGTGAGGTCGGGGGCGGCGCGCATCCGGAGGAAGACCTCGCGCAGTTCGGGGTTCTCGAGGATGCGGCGGGCGGTGGCGTCGACGACTCTCCGGTCGGTCTCGATCGCCCTGCCGATGTGCGTCGCGGGGATCTCGATCCCGTTGCAGACGATGCGCCCCTCTTCGTTGATGCCGAACCCGTTCTCCAACAGGAACCGGACTACCCTGCCCTGGGACGGCGAATCGGCAAACTCCCGTGAGATGTCAGCCCACATGCGGGAGCGTTGGAACTGGACGCATAAATACACATCGAAGGCGGTTCCGGTGCGCTGGGGTACAGGTATCGCAGGAGGGATCCGCCCAAACAGTTCCCTGTCCCGCGCCCGCGGAAGCCCGGGTTCCGGCAGAGCAACCTATTTTATGTTGCAGCGCATTGTATAGAGAAGAACAGGCGAGGGTTGCCAAGCCAGGTCAAAGGCGCCAGGTTGAGGGCCTGGTCTCGTAGGAGTTCGTGAGTTCGAATCTCACCCCTCGCATTCGATTTTGCCAAAATGCAGTTTTGCTCCGATTTCGGTCCGAAAGAGATCTCCGTCGGAACCATGTAACCTGCATATCCCATGCATGTCCTTTCTCAGGCGTCTGGATCGCACTTTGGGCAATCCGGCAGACCCGCACAGGTTGCCGGGAACCGGGCGGCTTATCCGTGACCGGACAATTCTCCAGCAGGTATTTCATCGTTGCGACGCGTAATATCGAATAACGAGCATGTTCGCAGATCAACCGACCGGAATCCGGGGAGACAACCACCATGGCGTGTAGGTGCTGCCAGTGCGGCAGCTGCTGCAGCAATATGAGAAACGTCCACATGGTCATCGAAGAGCGCGGCGACTACACCTTCGTCGTGCGTAACGCCTACACCGGGGACGTGAAGGAGGTGCGGGTCGACCCGGACAAGATCGCGCTCTTCGAGGATACGAGCAGCATCGCGGAACTGCCGGACGCATGCCCCTTCCTGAGGTTCGAAACTCCCGGCGATTCTCCTGCTCCGTCCCACGGGAACGTCGCATTCGACGGGAAGAAGGGAAAGGCATGGTGCACCGTCCACCTGACACGCCCCGAGATCTGCCGCGATTACTGCTGCTGGCGTCTCCTCATCCTCGATTCGGAGGGCCGAAGGGCCGGGCGCGTGATGTACCAGACAACGTTCCTCCCGGACACCGATGAACTCCGCCGGCTCTGGGAACAGGTGCAACCGACGCTGAACGGGCTCACCGGCACCGAATGGGACGATGCCGTCATCGATATTCTCACGGCAGCCGGATACCGCGTCCGCCGGTAACTGGCGCGAGACTCAAAAAAAGCCGGGGGATGCTGCAAGTTTCCGCCGAAACCGTGGGAAAAGAGTCCGGGCCCGCCTACAGGTCGCCCGTCTCATCCCCCGCCCGCGCCCGGATCCGCTCCACAGCATTCTCGGCGGCTTTCCGGGCGTACCAGTCCTCGTCGTCGAAGATGCGCTCGAGAGGAGCGATTGCCCGTGCATCCCCGATCTCAGAGAGCACGTCCGCCGCACGTTTCCGGACATCGCCGTCCGGGTCGCCGAGTGCGGAGACGACCGGATCCACCGCCGGGGCTCCTATGGTGATGAGCGCCGCCGCGGCCTCCCGCCGGACACTGTAGTAGTCGTCGTGGAGGAGGTTCATGAGCCCCGGAACCGCACGCGGGTCGCCGATCTCGCCGAGGATCATCGCCGCCCGCCGCCGGATGCTGTCGTCGCGATCGTCAAGCACGCGCACCAGCAGTTCGACCGCGGCCGTTCCTGCCCGGGCGAGATCGCCCCATCGCTCCTTTGCGATCAGGTAGACGATCGTCTCCTCCTCCGGTGGCGACCATCCCAGGCGGTCGAGGGCGTCCGCGACCCCGGCACGGACACGGAAATGCTCGTCGGCGAGCGCACCGGGGAGCAGGCGTGCCGCGGGTTCGCCGATCAGCACGAGCGCCGCCACCGCACCCTTCCGGGACGCCTCGTTCCCGTCCCTGAGAAGACGCAGGAGCGGCCTGACCGCCGGTTCGCCCATCAGCCCGAGCGCCCGCACCACGACACGCTCCAGGCGCTGGTCGTCGTGCAGGAGCGCGTCGATCAGCGGCTCGATGGCCGCCGGGTTCCCGATCTTGCCGAGCGTCGCGGCCGCTCCCATCCGGATTGCCGGGGGAGCGACGCAGAGAGCCCGAACCAGCGGTTCGACGGCCGGATCCCCGATGCCGACGAGCGCCCGCGCCGCACCCAGGCGGATCTGCCAGTCGCGATCCTGGAGAGCGTCGATGAGCGGAATGACTGCCGGTTCACCGATCATCTTGAGCGCCTCGACCGCCTTTCTCTGCGTGCCGTCCTGCTCGGTGCGAAGCTCATCGATCAGCCTCGCGACTGCAGGAGCCCCGATCATCCCGAGTGCTCGTGCCGCGCCCACCTGGATTGCACTGTCGGGATCGTTGAGCGTCCGGATCAGGGGCTCGACCGCACCGGGCCCGATCCCGGCGACGGAAGCCCACTGCTCCTTCGCGATCAGGTAGCAGACGGTCTCGCTCTCGGTCCGCGGCTCCCATCCGGCCCTGCCGAGAACCTCCGCCGCGCCCAGCCGCACCAGGTAGCGTCCATCGTTGAGCGCCTGCGTAAGCAGATCGGTGACCGGGCTCCCGAGGCGGGTGAGGACGTCGATTGCCCCGAGCCTGACGGCATCGCCGGGGTTCCCCAGCGCCCCGATGAGGGGGGCCGCAACCGCTTCCCCGAGACCGACGAGTACATCTCCCGCCCGCTGCCGGATCAGGGCATCGTCGCTCCCGAGCGCCTCGACCAGGGCATCGAAGGCATCCTCCCCCATCGCCTCGAGGATCCCGGCTGCCGTCTGCCCGATCTCGGGGTGCCCGAGAACCGGGACGAGCGCGCCGGCCGCAGAACCCCCGATCCTGACCAGTGCTCCTGCAGCCGTCTTCCGGAGCCGGGTCTTCTCCAGTGCCCGGATCAGCGGTTCCACCGCCGCATCCCCGATCGCGACAAGCGTCTCTACCGCCGGATCGCGGAGCGCCTTTCTACCGAGCAGGAGGAGCAGCGAGGGAACCGCAGGGGCCCCGATGCCGGCCAGCGCCTCCATTGCTCCGGCCTGCACCGCCGGATCAAGGTCGCCGAGCCGGGGCACCAGGAGATCAACGGCGGGAGCACCGAGACCCACGACCTCCGGCCATCGCTGCAGCGCGATCAGGTGGACGATCTCCTCCTTCGTCCCCCCTTCGGGAACCCACCCGAACTGTTCGAGGACTCTTGCGGCTCCCATGCGGATCGATGAGTTCTCGTGGCCGAGCGCGCCGGCAAGTGGCTCGAGTGCCGGAGCGCCGATCCCGGTGAGCGCCGCTGCCGCCCCCGCCTGCCCGTCGCCCTCCTCGCCGAGGAGAGGGATGAGGGCGTCTACCGCAGGCGCACCGATCCCTACCAGGGCATCGACGGCCTTCCGGTGAAGGCGATCCCTGCCGGTTCTGACGAGTTCGACGATGGCCGGAACCGCCTCAGGCGTCCCGAGTCGGCCAAGAACCTCGACGGCGTTCTCCCGGGAGGCCCCGGTTCCATCTTCAAGCACCTCAAGGACGGGCGCCACGGCCGGTTCCCCGATGGCTACGAGCGCATCCGCCGCCGCCGGGGCGACGGCCTCATCGGCGAGGGCAGCCACGAGCGGCCCTACCGCCCCCGGATCGCCTATCTCGCCGAGCGTCGCCGCAGCCTCACAGCGGATACGGTCGTCGTCGCCGTTGATTACCCGGATCAGCGGATCGACGGCCGGCGAGCCCATCAGAGCAAGTTCCGTCCATTCCTCCCGGGCAATCAGGAACCAGGCCCGTTCGGCATCGCTCCAGGGTTCCCAGTTCATCCTGCCGAGAATCCCGGCGACCCGGGATCGGATACGGGACTGCCCGGACGTCAGTGACTGGATCAGGGCCGGTACCGCCGGCTCGCCGTGGGCACCGAGAACTTCACAAAGCGCCTCCACCGTCTCCTCGTCCGTGGAGTCCAGGGCGCGGATGCACCCCTCGGTCGCCGGTTCGCCGATCTTCGCCAGAGCCGCCGCCGCCGTTCTGCGGAGGGAGGGGACGGCGAGCAGCCCGATGAGCGGCTCGACCGCCGGAGAACCGATCTCCGTGAGCGCCATGGCCGCCAGGGGACGGATCTCGTCACCTGCTTCGTGCAGAAGTTCGACCAGGGGACCGACCGCGGCCCCGCCGATCTCCCCGAGAGTCCGGGCGGCGTTCCACCACACCCCCCTGTCGGGAGACCTCAGGATGTGAATGAGAGGTTCGACCGCGGTTTCACCATAGTCCGCGACATCGAGCCACGCCTCGTCGGCGATCAGGTAACGTATCGCACCGGCATCATCGGGGGCCTTCCATCCAAGTTCCCGGAGGACGGAGGATGACGACCTCCGGATGCTCCGTTCAGACGCACCGAGGGCCTCGATCAGGAAGGGGGCGGCTTCGTCGCCGATCTCCCGGAGCGCGTAGCGGGCACCGAACTGAACCTCGCCGTCGCCGTCGGCAAGTGCTGCAATGAGAGGCGGCACGGCGGGACTCCCGATGCGGACGAGCGTGGCTGCCGCCCCGATCTGCGCCGTAACGTCCCCGAGCGCAGCAATCAGCGGAGGGATCGAACCCTCGCCGATCAGGGCGAGGGCTTCGGCGATGCACCATCGCCGCCCGTCGTCCGCAAGAGCAAGCGCCCGGACCAGGGGATCCACGGCATCGGCTCCCCGCTCTGTGATGGCATCGACGGCTCGCCCGCGAACGTCGGCATCGTCACTCCCGAGGTCATCGATGAGCGACTCTATCGGGCGTTCATCGTCCCCCTCCACAGTCTCACGGGCAGGGAGAGAGGCGGTCACGGCCGCCGGCTCTTCGTCTGAGAGATCGAGATCGGCAAACCCGGAAGAGGGGTCGAGATCTCCGTCGCCGAACCCGAGCATCTGCATGAGTTCATCGTCGCTGAGGGAGTCGGGGTGCGGGGCAGGCAGGCCGTCCTGAACGCCGGACATACCGTCATCCGGATCATCCGGTTCTTCCGGTTTCTTCGGATCCTCTGGATCCTTCGGTTCCTTCGGATCCTTCAGATCCTCCGGTTCCTCCGGTTCCTCTGGTTCCTTCGGATCCTTCGGTTCCTTCGGATCCTCCGGATCCTTCGGTTCCTTCGGTTCCTTCGGATCCTCCGGATCCTCCGGAAACGAAAAGGCGGGGAGGGCTTCGGCCTCGGGGTTCTCCGGAGGGAGGGAAGCGAGATCCCCGGGGCGGTCCACGGGGGAAGGGGCGGTAACCGTTCCGTCCGGCGAAACGAGTTCATTGAATCGCTGGAGGGCATCGGGGATCCTCTCAAGCCTTTCAAGGATGTTCGTACCATCGTCGGCCGGGCCATGCCCGGTCGGAGGTGTCTCGACGGACTCACCGGCAACCGGGGATTCGGGATCGTCCTCACTACCGTTCTCTTCGGCACCCCTCTTCATCCAGCGCCGGATAAATGAAGAGCCGTTCGGCCCGAAAAGCCCGGCCAGGCTCACGATGGGGCATACGGGCTCGACCGCCGGTATACCCGGAACGTCCATACCGGGCTGGAGAAGGAAAAGGCATACGATACCGAAGATCACGCAGATCAGGGCATACGACGTCGGAAAAGGTTCACGGCCGTCATCGAGTCCGGGAACACTCCCATCCGCAGATGGCGACAACACCATCACCACATCGTGGATTCCGGCTGCCGGATCAGCGAATTGGCGGTCCGGGAATACTCGTCGGTCCTCGATGCACATAATGAAACCTTTACGTCTAAAAATTAAATATGTTTGTTTCTCTAGCCCGGGAAATAAAAAAATATTTAAATATTACCTGTTTCAGGAACAGATATTAGCTCTCCGGGCCCCAGGGACTCCGGGCCGCGCCCGCACCGAACCGATGAGGCGTATCAGATGGTGGTCACGGGTATGATGCTGCACGGAGCGTTGCAGCAACGTGACCGATCAACCGCTATCTGCGGCATGGGCATCCGGAGATGTGCGGCCCGGCTGCCGAATTGATCCCATGGCACCTGAATGTAACTACGAACGGCCGATCAGAACCCTTCGTTCATGATCCGGGTGAGTTCCGAGCGCTTGATCCGCCAGGTGCCTCCGCACTTGACCGCCGGAATCCGCTCCTCCCGGATGAACTCCCGGATCCGCCCGGGAGTGAAGTTCAGGGTCGAGGCAACGTCGTCGACGGTGAGCATTGCGTCGCCTGCATTATAGCGGTGGTCGCACCCGATCGTCTCCCAGTTCTCGTCGGGCAGCATGATGGTGATGACCGGTTCGCCGTCGTCCCCCGGGGAGACCGCGGCCTTGAAGGTCAGGGTGGGAACAAGGCCGTTCTGGTAGAGACTGACCTGAAACTCGAACACTCCCTCGGTCGTCGTGCAGGCTCTGGCCCTGAACGCATGAAGGGTGTCCCAGAGGTTCTCCGTAACAGTCTCCTGCGGGATATTCGGGAACGGAACCATGCTCTCTGCGACCCGTGCCGAGACCGCAAGGGGAAGGGTGATGCCCAGATCCCTTCCCATACGGGTGATCTCGATCAGATCGCCGTCCTCGATGGCGTCCTGGCGTGTCTTGCTCTGCTGTTCCGGGTCGGCAAGCCCCCAGATCTCTTCCGGTTTCCGCAATTGCACTCTTCGCATCTCCATGGGTCTATCTCTCCGGACTAATTTCGCGCTCTACTATACCACTATAGGGATATCGATCTTAAAATATTTACCAAATATTTCGCAGTATTTTCCGATTTCTTACGAGCTAAAGGCGTATTTAGGAGAGCCCCGGAGCGAAATGCAGCCATGATCCGGCAAGAACCGTCATGCAACTTCAGAGGACGGGACTACCTGACCAATAATCCAAAAATAACGAATACGGGGGCTCTAAATGGTTCCCGTGAAGTCCGATCCCGGGAGGGGTGCTCCGACAAAGCCTATATAGCATCAGGGTGAGTCTTGAGGCAGTGATTGCCCCCGTGACCACCGCTTCCGGCGACGCCTACATAGCACTTCTCGGACGCTCGACATGGGCGCTCGTCAACGCTTACCATGCAGTCTTGCGGGAGAAAGGGTTGCGCCCCGAACGGGTCATTGTCGTCACCGAAGAACCCTACGCGCAGGAAGCATCGATCGCGGCCGAAGCAATCGGAATCGTCTCGGAGGGATACGGGTTCGCCCCCGCGATCGCAACGGAGATCCTGCCGGAAGCGGACTTTGTGCGGGCCGGGCAGACGATCAGATCGCTCTCTAACGACCTCATCCGGCAGGGGCTCCGCGTGGCGATCGACATCACCTCCGGCAGGAAGGTCACGGTCGCCGGGGCGCTGATCGCAGTCTCGGTCGCGGGACTCGATATCCGGCACATCTATTACCTCGCCATGAAGAACACCGACGACGTTGCAAAACCCTACATGATGATCCCGCACCAGATCCAGCAGATCCGGGACATCATGGAGGATGCGGGTGCGAGAGAATGAACGATGCGGTCATCCGGGAGGACGAACTGCAGGTTCTCATCAACGGCCTCGACGAGATCCGCGTCACGTACCCGCTCTACGAGGGCGATATCCTGGTCGCACGTCCAGAAGGAGCCGGATATTCACTCGAACTGCCCGCGTCCCGCGAGACCTTCCAGGACTGGATCGCCGAATACGAGCAGATCTCCACGGAGCTTCCCTCTTATGGCGATCTCCAGGAGTGCATGTTTGCAAGCGGGGTCGCCCGTTACGTGAACCAGACCGCCTTTGATGCGATGCTCGCATCCTACGGACAGCTCAAGAAGGCCGTCTTCTTCGGCCTGGATACGAACCTCTTCTACCACGGGTTTGCATCGAACAACCCCCGGATCGATCACGCCTCGTACCTGATCGTCGATACCGTCCGGGACGAGATCGCGTATGCCATCAATCGCAAGTACCCGGCAAAGACGATCGGGGAGATGACGGCACTGGCGCCCGACTGCCGGGAATATATCGTGGAACTCGAGAACAAGCGGACGAAGCGGTCGCGCAAAGCGGCGTATCTCGCGCTGAAGGAGTACCGCACCATCCGCGACCGGGCGACGGAGATTGCGGCGCCGGGCCCGCATACGCACCTCTCCGAGGAGAACGACCATAACATCGTCCGGGCGCTCAGAAGGTTCGAGGAGGAGCGGTACGCCCTCCCGGTTCTCCTGACCGCCGACATCTACATGGCCGACCTCTGCATGGCCGAGGGGCTCGAGTACTTCTACTTCGACCGCCCATATAGGTTGGAGGCAACAACCTGCACGGCGTCGGCGTTCCGGCGGCTGCTCTTCAACATCGCCGCCGTCTTCGGGTTCGTCGACTGCAACGGCATCGCGATCTTCGGGGAGTACGGCGGGAAGGGCAACGACCTCGACGAACTGAAGGTCCGTTTCCGGGACGACGAGGCGTACCGTGCATTCATGAGGGAACTCAAGATATGCAGAAACCTTACGGCACTCGGCATAACGCGGTAGAGGCAATCCTCTGCGATATGGACAACACCCTCTTCGACCTTGTCGGAGCAATGCGGGAGGCGTGCCGGTGCGTGATCGATCATCTCGGAACCGGCGACCCGGAAGCGCTCTTTTCGCAATTTCTCCGGGGAATTCACGGGTTCGAGGATCACGAGAACATACGCGACTACATGAGCGAACTCGGGGTCTATGAGCCCGGAACGTTCGAGGTCTGCTGCCGCACCTACGAGGACGTGAAACTCGGTCTGGTCGAAGCCTACCCGGGCGTCGAGGAGACGCTCCGGGGCCTCCGGGACGCCGGGATCTCTCTCGCGGTCGTGACCGACGCGGAGGCGCCCCAGGCACGCCGGCGGCTCGATAAGACCGGGCTCATCGACTACTTCGAGACCGTGGTGACCCCGGAGGTCTCGGGCAGGCGGAAACCGGAACCCGACTCCCTCCTCTACGCTCTCCAGCGGCTCGATGCCTCCCCGGCGCGGGCGATGATGGTGGGGGACAGCCTGATCCGCGACATCGCACCGGGGAGGCATCTCGGGATGGTGACCGCGTTCGCCGCCTACGGCGACTGGCGCGACGGCAGCGTGACGGATATAAAGGCCGATATCGTTCTGGCCGAGTTCGCCGAACTCGCGGGCCACGTGGGCATTACGGGCCGGTGATCAGCGGAGCGGCGAGGGCGATTGCGATCCCGGCACCGGGAGGCGCGCTCCATGGACGATGACCTGCTGGTCGGTCTCCGCGACTTTCCCGAGGATGATTGCCTTCCCCGCGGCCGTCATCGCGAAGACCGGGATCGACGTCCCCGCCTGCAGGAGCGCGGTCTTCGCCGCCTCCTCCCGGACGTACCGCGAGGCGCAGGCGGTGAGGAGATCAGCCGAGCGGGCCATGAGGGCGGCGTCCTCCCGCGAGAGCCCGGTCGTGTGGACGGCGACGATCACGGCATCGGGGAACCGCTCCCGGATAGCCGCCGCCTCGACGGCAACGGCGGTGGTCACGGCTATCCGGCGATGGCCGAGTTCTGCCGCCAGGGCGACGCCGGCTGCCTGGTCGATCGCGGCGGTTGCCGGATCGAGGACGACGCCCCCGTTCTCCTCGATCCGCGCGATCACCTCGCGGATCGGGCTCGTCTTCACGAGCCCCGACATCCGGCCGCCGATCCCCTGGATGAGGGCGGGGTTCGTCGCAACGAGCGTTCCCGCCCCGTCGGAAGCGATCACCGCGGCGTCGAGGTCCCCCCGGCGGACGGCGCTGCTCAGGAGTTCCGACGCCCCGAAGATGACGAAGTCCGGCCCGGCAAGAACCTCGCGCTCCGGCGTGCACATCCCGAACGACCTGATACGCCCCTCGATGTTTCGTTTGATCGCCTCCGGCGTCATCTCCGGAACAGGACAGGCGAACCGCCGTGCCAGCGGGCAGTCCTGTATCTGCGGCGTCCCGACCTCGACCACCCGGCCGTCCCGGATCACGACCCGGCATCTGCCGGCGGCCTCTACGATATGTTCGTCACGTTCGCTCATGAAAAAAAGTGGAACCGGCAGGGGAATAATGGTGCCTCCCCCCCCGGCCCCGGGGTAAACTCTTATCAGATGAATCCACCATGAAATTGTAGGCAATTCATGATACGCTTACAGCATCAAGGCGGGGTGAGGGGAGATGGGCAGGATCTGTAGTCCGTTCGTCGTGATCGAGTGCAGCCGGCAGTGCGGCTTCTCCCGGCTCTACAACGAGCCCACCGAGGAGCAGGAGAGAGAGATATCCGATACGAAGACCTGCCCAGGCTGCGGCGCTTCCGTCCGGCGAAGGCTCTTCTGACGGAGAATCATGCCGGGAGAACGTTACTGGGAGATCGACCTCGCACGGGGCGTCGCCATCGTGACGATGATCGTCTTCCACTCGGCCTTCGATCTCAACTTCTTCGGCGTCCTGCCGCTCGACGTCTCCGGCGGATTCCTCCGGATGCTTGCCTACCTGACCGCATCGACGTTCATCTTCCTCGTCGGGGTCTCTTTCACCATCAGCTACGCCCGGACCTCGCGGCGGCTCGAGGGGCGCAGCCTCACGCTCAAGTACGTCCGGCGCGGCCTCACCATCTTCGGCTACGGCCTCGCCATCACCGCCGTCACCTGGCTCTTTCTCCCTGACGTCTACATCGTCTTCGGCATCCTGCACTTCATCGGGCTTGCGATCCTGCTCGCGCCGCTCTTCGTCCGGCTCGATCCGGAGAAACTCATCATCACGAGCATCGCCTTTCTCATCGCGGGCTACGCGGCAAGCCTCGTCTCCGGCCCGTGGCCGCTCCTCTGGCTCGGCATCCGGCCGGAATCCTTCGCGAGCCTCGATTACGTCCCGATCCTCCCCTGGTTCGGCCTCGTCCTGGTCGGGATGGCCTGCGGCCGTCTCTTCTACCCGGACGGAAAACGGAACTTCTCGATCCCGGTTGCGGAACCGGCGCTTGCCCGGCCGCTCGAGTTCCTGGGCCGGCACTCGCTCGTCATCTACTTCCTCCACCAGCCGGTGATTCTGCTCCTGATCGCGGTCCTCGCGCCGGGAGCGGTGACGGGGTTCTGGTGAGAAACGTATGGATGGTATCTCAGCACACCGCAGAACGTCCCGCGGAGGATATCGATGTCTGCAGTCTTAGGGTTCGAAGAGCCTCTTATCTCCACATGGAGAACAGGCCGCCGGCAGAAGGAATTAATCGCTGGAGCGGAGATGATCCGGGAAGACAGGGCACGGACAGACGGGCGAAAAGCCAGGATGCGGCCCGATCAGGGTAAAGTGAGCCAGGAACATCCAGAACGAGGCATTCTGAACCGGGTGAACTCATGACAGCAGTAACAGAGACAGCGTGGATCATATTCATCGCCAGCATAGTGGCGCTCCTGGCACTCGACCTCGGCGTCTTCAACCGCAGAGCACATGTCATAAAGCCGCGCGAGGCGCTCCTGCAGGTCGTCGTCTTCGTCACCGCCGCGGTGCTCTTCAATATCGGGATATATCTCTGGATGGGGCCCCAGTCCGGGTTGGAGTTCACCACCGGCTACATCATGGAACTGATGCTCTCCGTCGACAACCTCTTCGTCTTCGTCATCGTCTTCGCATCATTCTGCGTACCCCGAAAGGATCAGCACAAGGTGCTGTTTTACGGCATTATCGGGGCTCTGGTCTTCCGCCTGGCGTTCATCATGGCGGGTGTGGCGCTGGTGGAGACATTCTCCTGGGTGCTCTATATCTTCGGCGCCTTCCTGATCTTCACCGGCATCAGGATGGTGACCGGAAAGGAAGAGAAACCGGTCGAACCTGACAAGAACATCCTGGTTCGCGGATTCCGGAGGATCATGCCGGTTACCAGGGACTACGAAGGCGACAGTTTCTTCGTCAAAAAGCCTGATGCGGCCGGCAAGATGGTGACCTGGGCCACCCCCATGTTCGTGGCCCTGCTGGTCGTGGAGACCACCGACATCGTATTTGCGGTGGACTCCATCCCCGCCATCCTCGGTATCACCACCAACTCGTTCATCGTCTTCAGTTCCAACGCGTTTGCCATCCTCGGCCTGAGATCGATGTACTTCGCGCTGGCGCACTTCATGGCCGCTTTCTGCTACCTGAAGTACGGCCTGGCCGGTATCCTCAGTTTTATCGGCATCAAGATGCTGGCCGCCGATCTCTACCACGTCCCGGTGGAGATCTCGCTGGCCGTCATCATCCTGATCCTGGGGGTGGCCATCGCCACTTCCGTCATCAGGAACTGGCGCACAGGAACCTGCCCGGCGGTGATAGCAGCGCAGACCAGGGCCTGCCCTGCTCTGGAGAGCCTCCATGCGGACGACGCTCAGGCTCCCACGGCAGAGGCAGCACGCTCTGGACGGGATCCCGGGGAGGGTAAGAGAGACCGGTAAAAGAGCACCACGAGATGCTCTACGTCTCTCTCACTTCTCAAACAGCGGCACGTCCGTAAACGCCCCAACGTCGAAGACCCCGCGCTCCGTGACCCGGACTTCAGGGACGACCGTCAGGGCGAGGAACGAGAGATACATGAAGGGATTTTCGATCGCGCCGAGCCGCCGGGCATGCTCCTCGAGGGCCGCAAGCCGCTGCACGACCTCGCCGTAGGGAAGGGCCGACATCAGCCCGGCGCACTCGAGCGGGAGCGCGGTTATATCGTCCCCGGAGACCACCGCGAGGCCGCCGCCGAGCCGGACCACCTCGGCGACGGCACGGACGATATCGGCGTCGCCGGCCCCGACCGCGACGATGTTGTGGGAGTCGTGGGAGACCGACCCGGCAATTGCACCCTCCTTCAGACCGAACCCGTGCACGAGCCCGACGCCGGAGCCGCTTCCCCGGTAGCGGTCGGTGACGACCGCTTTGAGGATGTCGCGGCCGAGGTCGGGGATCCCGGCAGCGTCGACCGGGCAGCGCATATCCCGGGTCGTGATCTGGCCGGGCACGATCCCGATCACTCGCGCCTCCCCCCGCCCGGTTATCCGGATATCGGGCGGTTCCGGCACGCGGGCGTGCATGGGGGCCGCCGGACAGGCAGGGGGCAGGTAGCCGGCGTCGATGATCTCGACACCGCGCTTGAACGTCCGGATGACCGCGAAGCGGTCGGGATCGTCGACGACGCAGAAGTCGGCAAGCCTTCCCGGTGCAAGAGCGCCCCGGTCGTGGAGCCCGAACCTTCCGGCGGCGGAGAGCGTGGCCATACGGAGCGCCTGCTCGACCTCCAGGCCGCCTGCGACCGCAATTCTTACGCAGTCATCGATATGCCCCTCCCCGGCAAGCATGTCGGCGTGCTGGTCGTCGGTGGCAAAGCAGCACCGCGGCGCCGTGCAGGCGTCGACGAGCGGGAGGAGGTCGCGGAGGTTGCGCTCCGTCGAACCCTCCCGGATCATGATGTACATCCCCCGGAGGAGTTTCTCCCGCGCTTCAGAAAGCGTCGTGCACTCGTGGTCGCTCTGGACGCCGGCATAGATGTAGGCGTTCAGATCCATTCCCGAGAGGAACGGCGCGTGGCCGTCGACGACCTCGAAGAGATCCATCTTCGTCCGGAGGTCTTCGTCGCCGAAGAGGACGCCGGGGACGTTCATCACCTCGGCGAGCCCGACGACCCCCTCCCGTCCCCGGAACCGGGCGAGATCGGCGGCCGTGAGCACGGCGCCGCCCGCGTCAAACGGCGTTGCCGGGACACAGGACGGGAGCATGACCAGGATGTCGAGCGGCGTCCGCGCCCCTTCGGCAAGCATGTAGTCGATCCCCGGCGCCCCACAGACGTTTGCTATCTCGTGGGGGTCGGCAATCACCGTCGTCGTGCCGTGCGCGAGGACGAGCCGGGCATACTCCGCCGGCGCGAGGAGCGAACTCTCGATATGGACGTGAGCGTCGATCAGCCCGGGCACCACGCAGGTGCCCGAGAGGTCGTACTCCCGCGTCCCCCGGTACTCCCCGAAGCCGACGACGCGGCCGTCTTTCACCGCGAAGTCCACGCGCTCCCAGGAACACGCGAACGGGTTGAAGACCTCCGCTCCGAAGAAGACGGCATCCGCAGGCTCGAGCCCCCGCGCCGCCGCGAGTCCTGCAGGGGTCAGGCTGTTACCTCCAGATCGCGGATGACGGATGCTCTCCGCTCGCTCCCGACGAATACGGTCAGAAATACCTTGTATGAACCAGGCTGCAGGTCTACCCGGATCGTGTACTCGTTCTCTCCCGTATCAAGGTCGATATACCGCGCTTCGGAGAAGGCCTCGTGCTGTTCGAGCGCGCTCACCTCCATGATCGTTGTCTGGAGCACAGCGTTCTCGACGGGTTCGCCGGCGTTCTCCACCTGGACCTGCAGGGCGTCGCCGCTGTAGGTCACCCCACCAAACGACGTGGAGAGGCAGCCGGCAGCCCCGGCAATGGCAGCAAGGGCCAGTATCAAAAGGATCGTATAGTTTCTAGACATTCGCTCGGAGAACCGGGATCCGCATGCCGTGCCGGCGCAAGCACGGTCGTATGGCCCCTCCAGTCCTCCAGATTCACCTCCACTCTATTCATTCAGAATTTTGGTTGCTATTATTAAAATATTGTGAAAAAAACGGAGATTGCAAATGTTTCGGATTCCGGGCCTGCTACCAGAGAACACGATGCGGGATTCACCCGGTTCCATGGAGATCGTGCAGGCGTACGTCCGGGTTCGCCCTCCCCAGGTGGGCGGAGAGGGAGGACTGCTCAGAACCTGGCGGTGTTTCGCCGGGAAGAACCTACATCAGAGAGATTGCCGGAGGTAAAATCGAGAAATTGCCGGAGTGGAGGCGATTCATCCTGGAGCAACATTTAATATAAGATCATTATTATAATCAGTCTACAATGAGTGGGGCAGATCACAATTCCCGCCTGTACCGGATATTCCGGGAACTTCAGGAGAAGGGATTGATTGACCGTAGGACAAAGCTGGTGAGATGCCCCTTCACGATCTCCATACGGGGATGCCCGGCACTCAACAGCATCCGCTACCGGCATTCGTTCTACGAGAGAAACCTCTCGGAGGCAAGCGACGACACGCTCCGGTTCGTGCTGCTCCACGAAGAGGGGCACGTAAGGAAGGGGTCATCTCTTCTCTCAGCCCTTCCGACCCTCCCGGTACTCCTCTGTCTCGCCTTCTTCGGCCATCCGCCCCTGCTGATTGGAGGACTCCCGGCTGCAAAGCCGGTCTTCATCGCCCTCCTCCTCCTGATCGCCTTCCTCGCCTACCGGACGTACTACCACCGCATGTGCGATGAAGAGTTCATAGCCGATCGATATGCCGCCGATGCGATGAGGTGCTGCTACCGGGTCAGGGATCCGGGAACCCTCCTCCAGAACGTTCTTTCCGGCCTGCTGACAGGGGCATCGTCCCCCCACCGTAAAGGCGTGATCCCCGGACTTCTTCGTTCCGAGCCAGACTATCGGCCGTCGATCGCCGATCGCGTGCAGAAACTCAGGGCCGCAACCGATCCCGGCAACAGAAGACCTGTACGCCCCACTGACGGCGATCGCTCCAGCTGAGGTCTGCTCTCCCGCCCTGTGCAGGCTCCCCCGGGAACGATTGGTTCTGCAACTCTTTTCCCGTTCCCGGGTCCCCTGAAATATAACAGCAAAAAAACCTTCTATCCATCTTCTCAGGCGAAAAAATATTTCAAAAAACGGTGAGACGCTCAGAATATACATAGCAAAATAAAGTAGGTTTAATATTACCTATTTCAAATAGAGGTAGTGAGGGGTGCTGGACATTACGATTATAGCGTTCGCCCACCACAAGGGGGGCACTGGAAAGACGACATCGTGTCTCAACGTTGCAGGATACCTCCAGAAAGATGGGAAGGGCGTTCTGGTCGTAGACTGCGACCCGCAGGCCAATGCCACCACGGGTCTCGGGGTCGACCCCGGGACCCTCGAACTGAGCATGTATGACGTCTTCATGAGCGTCTTTGAGGGATTTCCCGATGTCGGGATCGCCGATGTTATCGTCTCAACGGCATCGGGGATCGATCTCGCGCCGGCAACACTGGATCTCGTTGGGGTTGAACCCTATCTCTACGGCATCGAGGACCGGGCGGGGCTGCTCAGAGAGGCGCTCGCGCAGGTGACGGACGCCTACGATTTCATCCTGATCGATACGCCCCCGAGCATGGGCCAGTTCGTCATCAATGGCCTCGTCGCAGCGGATCACACCGTCGTCACCCTCGATTCGGGCACGTTCGCCCTGAAAGGCATGGAAGCCCTGTCTACAGTCTTTGGCGACATCCGGGAGATGCTCGGAGAAGACGTCGCCGCAGACTTCGCCATCCTGACCCGCTGGAAAGGATCGGGGAACCCGGCGGCCGGAACAGGCGGGCTTGCGCTCTTCCTGAAGCGGATCTTCTCACCCACCTCATCAGCAGAAGAGGAGAGGGAGAGAGAGCGGCTGAAGGCGTTCGAGTCCGAGGTGAAAAAAGCGTTCAAGCAGGTATTCGCGGTTCCGTACTCTCCTGCAATCTACGAGACGCAGCAGAAGGGGCTCCCTATCTCCCACTATGCTCCTGAGAGCGATGCCGGCAGGGAATACCGGGCAATAGCAACTGCGCTCACCGAGCGGGACAACAATCATGGTGAGGATGTGTAATCGATGATCGACAAACCTGGAAGGAAAGCACTATTTACCGGGCCGATTGCGCCGGGTACGACAGGACAGGAACAGGGAACAGTGGTACTGCCCGAGGCGATCGAGGCTGCACTCCACGCGGCGCTTGAAGGCGACGACTCCGTGCAGATCGACCTTGCCGGCGTTCCGGAGAGTTACCGGCCGCTGGTCACCTCGATCAATGCGCTGCTCGAGAAGAAGCAGGAGGAGAAGGAGCGCTTGAAGCACCGGCTGGACGATGCCAGGATGCTCCTGAAGGGCGCCGATACGATCATTCAGCAGAATCCGATGCCCATCCTGGTCGTCGATCCGGACTTCACGGTGACGATGGTAAACGCCGCCTATGCCGAGATGAGCGGGATCCCGACTGATCAGGTGCTCGGCAAGAGCCTGAAAGACTTCAAGATAACGTCGCAGAAGGGTTCCGGCCTCCGGCAGGCAATCCAGGAGAAGAAGCGCGCGTATGCGGAGGTCATTGTCGAACTGCCCTCGGGCACCCATACGCTTGAGCAGTACGGCATCCCATTGCTCGACAACGAGAATGCAGTCGAGAGCATCCTCATCGTCTACAACGATCTCACCAGGCAACGGGAGGAAGAGGAAGAGATCCGGTCCCAGATGGAAAATATCGCCGAACTGCAGCGCAGGTCAGAGACGATCGTCCAGAAGAACCCGATGCCGATGCTGGTCGTCGACACCGCGATGAAGATCGTCACTGCCAACGAGGCATACCTCGAACTGACCGGGATCGATCAGTCGCGCATCACCTCGATGACCCTGCGGGACTTCAGGGTCCTCGACCAGAAAGGAGACGGGATCAAGAAGGTGGTCACCGAGAAGGTACGCGCTTCCGGCGAAGTGACGGTCGAGTTCCCTGCCGGCACCTACATCTTAGAACAGCACGGAATCCCGCTCTTAAACGAGAAGAACGATCTGACAGGGATCCTGAACGTCTATAACGACGTCACTGAGAAGCGGAAAGAGGAGGAAGAGATCCGGAAGATGCAGCATCGCATCGATACGATGATCAAGCAGAACCCGCTTGCCATCGCGCTCCTCCGCGCAGACAAGAGCCGGATCGACATCAACGATGAGTACGCCCGGATGTGGCGGGGTACCCGGGAAGAGACCCTCGCGAAGAAACTCTACGACTACGACATCACCATCATCGACGGCGATCACTTCTACGCCTGCTACGAGACGAAGAAACTCGCCCGGACCGACGTCATGGTCAAGTGGCCCGACGGTGCCAGGAAGTACCTCACCCTGAATGCCATCCCCATCCTTGATAAGAACGGCGAGATCGAGATGGCCTTCTACGTCTGGAACGACTGGACCGACCTCAAGATGAAGGAGGAGGAGGTCAAGGATACCGAGCACCGGGTGGATGCGATGATCAAGCAGAACCCGCTCGCGATCGCGACGCTCCGCCCCGACAAGAGCCGGATCGACATCAACGACGAGTATGCCCGGATGTGGCGCGGCACACGCGAAGAGACGCTTGCAAAGAAACTCTACGACTACGACATCACCATCCTTGACGGCGATCACTTCTACACCTGCTACGAGACAAAGAAACTCGCCCGGACCGACGTCATGGTCAAGTGGCCCGATGGTGCCAGGAAGTACCTCACCCTGAATGCCATCCCCATCCTTGATAAGAACGGCGAGATCGAGATGGCCTTCTACGTCTGGAACGACTGGACCGAGCAGCGGGAGAGAGAGGACCAGATCCGCGACCTGATGGAGACCGCAAAGCAGGAGAGCGAGAGACTTGGCGCGAGTGCCACAGAACTCGGGAACGCGCTTTCGGCCATGGCAAAGGGCGACCTGACGGCATTCGTGGACGCAGAAACCGACGACCCGCTCCACGAGGTCAAGAACGACTACAACGCCTCGCTGACAGCTATCCGGACGCTCCTCGCCGACGTGGCGAAAGCCGCCCATCAGGTGGACATGACGACGAAAGAGGTCAGCAAGAGCACCGACGAGATCATCCGGGCGACAGAGCAGGTCGCCGTCTCGACGCAGCAGTCGTCGGAGGACGCACGCCGCCAGCTCGAGAAGATCGAGGAGATCGGGATGGATATCAATGATCTCTCGGCATCCATCGAGGAGATTGCAAGCACGTCGCAGTCGGTCATGGAGCAGGCATCGAAGGCTTCCAAGGAAGGGAACGATGCGGCAACGCTCGGTGAAGTCGCGACGAAGAAGATGCAGCTCGTCGAGGAGATCTCCACGCAGACCGTGGGGGAGATCAGCACCCTCAACAACCAGATGCGGGAGATCAACAATATCGTCAAGTTGATCGCCGATATCGCCAACCAGACCAACCTCCTCGCGCTGAACGCCGCGATCGAGGCCGCCCGTGCCGGGGAGCACGGTCGCGGGTTCGCCGTGGTCGCCGGCGAGATCAGGAACCTTGCCGGAGAGTCCAAACGTGCGAGCCAGGACATCGAGGACCTGATCCGGACGATCCAGGCAAGCACCGAGAAGACCACCGACTCGATGCAGGCGTCCCACCAGGAGATCCAGGCGGGCATCGAGAGCGTCAACAAGGTCATCGTGGGCCTGAACCGGATCGTCGACGGCGTGGAAGTGGTCACCCGCGGCATCTCCGAGATCACCAAGGCCACCGAGGATCAGGCGAACTCCACCAACAACGTCATGCAGAAGATGGACGAGTCGACCCACATGACCAAGGAGAGCCTGAACCGCACCGAAGACATGGCGGCACTCGCCGAAGAGGTCAGCGCATCGACCGAGGAAGTCGGAAGCGCTTCCCACGAGCTGGCAGGCATGGCCGAACAACTCAAGAAGGTCATGACGCAGTTCAAACTGAACTGAGGAGGAGACGATGGCAGCATCCGTAGACGTGGTGGAGTTCCAGCTCGGGGCCGAGCACTACGCACTGGATATCCAGATTGCACGAGAGATCGTGGAGATGATGCCGATCACTCCCCTTCCCCGCGCTCCCGAGTACCTCGCGGGCATCATCAACCTGCGAGGCGAGATCACGAACATCATCGATCTCCGCGACCTTCTCGGGCTCCCTGCAGCGGAGGAGACCGAGAACCGGAAGATCGTCGTGCTGATGCCGGACGTAACGGCCGGATCGAACGTAGGGATCATCGTCGACGACGTTCACAGCGTCGTATCGGTCAGGAACGAACAGATCGAGCGCATCAGCGACGGCATCACGTCGTCTATCAGCAGTTACGTCAAAGCAATCATCAAGATAGGGGACGAGGAGGACGGGAAGGCCAAGACCCTTGTCATATGGCTCGACGTCCAGAAAGTAATCGGCGATCTCGGCGGCGATCTCGGAAACATCTAGATCGCTTCCGTAAATCAACACCCGACACGAGTAGGTTGTTCCATGGATGAATTCACATCGCTCCAGAGAAGCATCGAGAGACTGGTCCGGATCAAGTGCTCGAACTACAAGGAGGACTACATCAAACGGCGCATTCTCTCCCGGATGCGCCTGACGAACACGGAAGACTTCGAGGCGTATCACAAGTACCTCCTCTCGAATCCGCAGGAAGCCGACCTGCTCAGGAACGCACTCACCATCAACGTCACCAAATTTTTCCGCGACCCTGAGGTCTTCGAACTGATACGCCGGGAGATACTGCCGGATCTCGCCCGCCGCAAGGACTCAATCCGGATCTGGTGCGCCGGCTGCGCCACGGGTGAAGAACCTTATTCGCTCGCCATCCTCGCCTACGAACTGATGGCCCTTCATAAGAACGTCAGCGTAACGATATACGCGACCGATATCGATACCGTGGTGCTGCAGAAAGCCATGACCGGGGTTTACGACAGAAAGGCGCTCGAGAACGTCGACGAAAAGAGGCTCCGCAAGCACTTCATCAGCCACGACGACGGCACGTTCGAGGTTCATTCCCATATCAAAAGCCTGGTTAAATTCCGCGAGCACGACCTGATGTCGGGCGTCCCCATCTCGCGGTACCTCGACGCCGTCACCTGCCGCAACGTCACCATCTACTTCACCGAGAAACAGAAGAACGACCTTACGCATCTCTTTTACTCTGCGCTTGCCGCCGAAGGCTACTATGTCATGGGCAAGACCGAGTACCTGGCAAGAGAGGTGGAACACCTCTTTGTACCGTACAACAGCATGCAGAAGATACTGCGCAGGGCCGCCTGAGCGTCACCAGAGGTAACCGGATTCCACGTCGGTCTCGGTCTCCTCGAACTGCGACATCCGGTGCATGAAGGCTTTTTTAGCCTGGTAACGCTTCAACTCGGAGAAGAGCAGGTAGAAGTTGACACCGACGACGACGATGATGAGCATCAGGCTGATCCAGAGCTGGCTGCCGCTCTGGGTTGTGATGAAGGTCGCCGCAAGGAGCACGACGAAGGAGATCAGGTAAAATATTACCCACGTGCGCACCTCAGTGATATCCATGCTCTCACAGGACTGTGGTCTCGGTTTTATATTAACGGTTCCGTTTTAGAAGCTCAATCATAAAGAAGGGTCTGGAAAAAATCCGGTCAACCCGGCTCCACGGGCGATGTTCGCCGCCGGTCTCCGGCCGGGAGTCCGAGGTCAAACTCGAAGAATTTTTCACCCCGCACATCCATGTAAATCTGTGGATAAAGGCGACGTCTTCAGCATCCTTGCAGCCCTGCTCATCGTCTCCGCGCTGGCACTGGCCTTTCGGCCGCCCGTAGCGGAGGCCGGACCGGAGATCCCCGAGATCCCCACGCCGACGCCGCCCATCACCGTTACCCCCGCCCCGACGCCTGCCATGCCGCTCGAACCAACCAGGCTCTCCTACACGACCAACGTATGGGACTACCCCTGCTGCCATCTCCCCGGCAACCTCACGTATTACGGAGGTTCCGATCCCCCATGGAAGGGGACACAGGAGATCATCCCGTTCGCTTACATCGAGGAGGGGCGAGGCGGCATCACCGAGGTATTCCACGTGCCGTATGCGGTATGGAGGCTTAACTGCAGTATCTCCTCGACGATAAGGCCCCAGGCAGCAGATTTCAAGATGGCGCTCGTGGAACTCGAGAGCGGAACCATCGTAGAGGGAGCCGACCTGCACTACCCCGGCAGCATCATAAAAAACGTCGAGAGGGGAGGAAAGGACTTTTACCTCATCGTCAGTGTGGATGAAGTGGATTCATACCGCATCACCTTAGAGACGCTCCCCGAATACTTCTCGGCCCCTCTCGGATGAAACAGGGGGCATCGCGGCGATGCGGTTGTGGTTGAGGGATCTCTAGATCTTTTCGACGGTCACCCTGACCCGGTCCCCGGCCCGCACGCCGTGCCCCTTGGGGACATCGATATTGAACCAGAGCACCTTCGGGTTTTCGTGGTTCTTGTCCTGGGACATGAGGCAGTCCTTGTGATCGTTGATATCGGCCACAAACTCGACGGGTGCTTCGAACTCAATGATCTTCATGCTGTAGAATAGAGCATACCAGAATAAAATTATGATGCACGGGAGGTGACGCGCCACGTCGTACTGTTCGAATAACTCCAGCGCCGGATATCCAGCTCATCGCAGATCTCGGAGAGGATAGCAAGGTTGATGCCGACCTCTTTTGCGGAGAGGCCAAGATCGGTCGCGATGTACTTGGATTTAAAGTAAGATTTTCCGGCTCGCAACCCTGTCTTGAGATGGTACAGGATCTTCCGCTGGGTATCGCTATATTTCTCTTTGATACGGTCTTTTGTCGACATCGACTGATTCCCTCGTGAGCAAGTGCTTTTTGTCAAGATCAATATTTATATCTACCCATTTGCAATCGTAGAATATCCCGGCAGATATACTAATCATTGTATATAATTGAGCATCGTCGTGCCGATCGGTGGGGCAGGGAGTACCAAGTAAAGCCCGACAGCGTAGCACGGTCATCGCGAGCGCGGATGCCGGAGGGGGGAGGGGCACTTTCGACACCCCTGCCCCGGGCCTCAAACGGCGCCGCCGTCACCTTCGGTTCCTTCCTAACACAACAAAGATCCCGGCAACCAGAGCGGCCAGGATGACACCGGTGAGCGAGAGGGGAGCAGTCTGTGTCGTACTCCCGTTGACCTGTGCCGCCTGGATCGGCGTGAACGTCGGCAACTCGGCCGTGGCGGTGTCCGCCGGCGTCGTCTCCGGTGTCGCCTCATCCGTCTCGACTACGACCGGAGGGGCGCTCTCGTTGGTTGTATTGCCGCTCGGCCCGATCAGAGGCTCCCCGGACGTCTCGTTCTCCACCGTCCCAACCAGAGTACCTTCAGGGGTCTCGTTCTCCACCGTCCCGACCGAAGTCTCTTCAGGGGTCGCGTTCTCCATCGCCCCGACCAGGGTCTCTTCAGGAGTCTCGTCCTCTGTTACCCCGGGCGGGGTCTCCTCCTCCATCGTCTCGTCCGGCGTAACGTCAGAAGTCTCGTCATCAGGGGTCTCCTCCGCCAGGGTCTCAGCGGGCGTCGGACTGAGTGTCCAGGTCAGGGGTTCCATGGCTGCCGTGCTCTGGGCCGCTGCGGGGAGCACAACAGCCGCTGCCGTCATGAGCAGCACGACCATGAGCGCTCTCCATGCCCGTAGGTTTCCGGTCATGAGAGCCCCCGTAGGGAATAAACCTATTTTTATATTTCGGTCGCCGTTAAAATCGCATCGACAGTTAACTACCCGATGCGTCCCACGACAGAGCAATAACAGTCATCGCTCCATGACGGCGATAACCCGGGAAGAGAAGAAAACGACAGTGCTGCACCGGCGCCCGAAAGCCCTGTACGCGGCCGATCGCGGACGGGGCACCAGAAGAGATCGAGCCGGCCGCAGTATCACGGGAAAGTGGTAGCGATCAGATTGGCGCTTCGCCAATCTTCTTGATCAGACCGTCGATGACCACGTCGCGCATCCCTTCCACGAACTTGATGCTCCCGACGACAAGGTGGCCGCCGCCGTTCACGCCGCCGCCGACGATCTCGCTACGGAGTTCGCGCACCATCTGCGGGATGTTCATCATGACGCCCCGGGAACGCAGGACGGCAAAGTCCGGCCCGAACCCGATCGTGACGACCGGTTCTCCCGGGTGCTGGCGAACCAGCCGGTCATGTACCTCCCCGGAAGTCTTTCCGGGCGGCGGGAACGTGAACCGGTGAGCAAACATCTCCACGTCGAGCATGAAGAGATTGGCACCATTCGGGAGCATCCGGCTCTCGACGTGGGGCATGTTGGTCTCGATCTGCTCTTCGATCGCCCGGTTCGCCTCTTCGACCAGCAGGTGAACGAACCGTTCGTGGCGTTCGGGCTCGCCGGAGAGGTTCAGGATGTCTTTGACAATCTCTCTTCCGTCGCTGAACCGGAGCCAGAACTGCTCGTAGTCGAGCGCGAGCGCGATATCGCGGCAGTCATCCTCCGAGTACTCGGGCGCGGCGATCGCTAGGTAGCGGGCACGTTCCGGCGCTTCACTCCGGTCGCCGAGCCCCGCGATTGCCGGCAGGTGCCGGATCTGGTTCTCGACCGCCGGGTTGACCATGCGGGCGACCTCGGTGCCCAGCATTCCGGCCGTGATCCCGTAGTCGCCGCCCACATGGTAGGGGTTGACGTGCCCGATCAGGTAATCGTCCACGATCTCGTCGGGGTGGTGGTGGTCGACGACCATCACCGGGAGACCGAAGATCCGGGTCACCTTCAGCGACGGCATATCCTCCTCGGTCGACCCGTTGTCCATCAGGAGGATCATCGGCATCTTCTGCCCGTAGCGGACGTTGTCCTTGAGGGCGAAGTCGAGATCCCGCGTGATATCCTCGATCTCATAGAACGGAGCCTTGGACGGCGAACGCTTGAAGAGGAAATACTCCGCGTCGAAATCCCCGCCACTCTCCCGGATCAGCGCGGTCACCGCCTGCTCGACGGCAACGGCAGCGCATATGCCGTCCGCATCCGCGTGATGCCGGAGGATGATCGGCCGCGCGGTCAGGACGGCTTTTCTGATCTCCTTTGCCACTTTGCGCATCTGCGGCCGGAGGGCTTCGAGAACCTCGCTCTCCACCAGGAACGGGAGGTCGACCGGCTCCGCACGCTCATCGAGCGCCGCGTCGATCCGCTCCCGGACCCGTGCCGCATCCTCCGGCTCCATCACCGCCATGTACGAGGCCTCGACCTGGAGCTGGTTGTTGCGCTGCATCACCTCGCCCGTGAGGGCGACGATATCCCCGAGTTCCACCTCGGGATACGCGCGGACGCCCGCCTCGATGAACGCTGCAGCGTTCGCGGTGCCCGATTCGTCCACGACCGTGAAGATCGTCGGCCCCGACGTCTGCTTGATCTGGGCGATCTCGCCCTCGATCAGTACCGTCCTGCCGATCTTCTTCCCGATATCGGCAATAAGCACGGTCGTCGTCTTTCTGGTCACGGTCTCCGTCTGGTAGACGGTCGGCGTGACCTCCTCGAGATCGATGTTCCCGTTGCTCCGGATCTGGAGGACGTGAACGATGATCGGGTCGCGCTCGGTATGCTGCACCTTCACGTTGCTCTTATGAACGAGCCCTTTGACCCGGTCGTTTAACTGGACAAAAACACCGAACGGGGCAAATCCCTGCACCCGCCCGAGGTACATCTTTCCTTCCTCTACCTCGTCGAGACTGCAGTTCGCACCGAGGCGGTAAACAATTGTATCTTCCGTATCTTCCATAGTAATTCTCCAATTTATTCTTCGGACACCTCGGCGGCGTGCCCGGCAAGTTCGTAGAGCCGGCACTCACCATCCCGCCTGCCCTTTGCTATGATGCTATCGCCGCTCTCCAGCCGGACACTCTTTCCCGGGCGGTAGACCCACCGGTCGTCGTGCTTGATGGCGAGTACGACCATCCCCGTAACTGTCGCAAGCGACATCTCCTTGAGCGTTCTCCCCACAAGCGGAGACGACGGCGTCACGGTCATCCGCGTGATGATCTCGTCCGACTCCCGGACGATCTTCTTGAAGATCGGTGGGATCTCGATGTCGCGCAACAGGACGTCGACGATCGAGTGAGCCGAATCGCTGATCGCCTGTGCGAACGAAGACATATACAGGAGGCCGCGAAGGTAGCGCACGTCCTCGATCTTCCGTGCCGCTTCGAGGATCCAGAGATCCAGGTCGTAGCGCATATCATCGAGCGCTGAATCGAGAGCGACCACCTCGTGCGCCACCTCCATGTTGTTGAAGAGCAGGGAGGTGTACGCCAGCCCGACGGAGAGCTCAGAGAGGTTCTTCATCTCGATGATCAGCTGGACCGCGCGGTCGAGGTCGTCGACCTCCCCCGCGGGGGAGACCTCGACCCGGGGACGCTCCGCCGATCCTGCAATCTCGGAGAGGGCACCTTCTCCGGCTTCCGGCCCCCGGGCGATCAGGATGTCCCCGCTCTCCACCCGGGTGGTTCTGTCGGGGTCGTAGATCCAGCCCTTTCCGCGCCGGATAGCGATCACCTGCATGCCCGTCGTGCTCTGGACCTTGAGGTCGCCGAGCGTGCGGCCGGCAAACTCGCTTCCCTGGCTGACGATGACGCGGGTGACGATCTCCTCGGCCTCCGGGAAGACGCGCTTGAGTTTTGCCGGGAACCGGATGTCTTTTAAGATGAGTTTTGCTATATCCGAGGCCGAGTTCGCGATCCTCTCCGCTGCCTCGGCCACCTGGAGCATACCGCTCATCGCCTCGGCCTCTTCGATCCTTCTTGCGCCGAGGACGCTCTGGATCCTGGCCTGGTAGACCAGCTTGTTCATGCTCTCTTCGAGGTTGATCACCTCGAGCGCTATCTCCTTGCTGTCGAAGAGGATCGCTGAATAAGAAAGATCGACCATCAGCTCGGAGACGTCTTTCATCTCTATGAGGACGTCTTTGAAGCTGATCGGCTGATATTCGTGTTCCATCATGGTATGTTAACCGTCGTTCTCCATTCTTTTCACTACAGCAGCAGGCCTATCGCCGTCACGAGTGCGGCTGCACCAATCAGGTCGATCAGGCTTGTGATGACGGGGATTCCGAAGTTGTCGGGATCGAGACCATACCGGAATGAAAGGCTCGCGGTGATGTATGCCACGCCGTTCACCAGTGTCATGACGACCAGACCCGCCGCAAGGCTGATGATGACCAGCATCCCGAGACCCGGGCTGTTCAACCCCATGAGCACCGCCGCACCATGCGCGATGAGCGCCAGCAGTGGAAGCAGTATCAACGTATAGAGATAGGAAATAATAAAATGATGCACCACGTCGCGCTCGGGGAGGAACGAGGGGTTGAGCTCGCCGGTGTGCATCCCGGTCGAGAGGCGCGACCCGAGAATGCCGCCGATTGACCCGAGGCAGCCGGTGAACGGCGGGATCAGGATGAGGAAGACTGCGATCGCTACCAGCGCGTCGAGGTTGAGGGAGTAGGTCAGACCCGCCAGCGTGCCGAGGACGCTGAGCGGAATGAGCAGGAAGAGGTTCTCCCGGACGATCGGCCCGATACCCTCCGGGCGGTGCCGGGTGTAGACGATGGCGGCGACGGTAGCGGCGACGACGATGCCCCCGAGAACCATGCGCATTACAGGGGAGAGGAGCATGACGAACGTCGCCGAGAGCACGAGGATGGGAAGCGTAATGATGTCTCCCGAGGTGGTGACGGTCGGTGCGCCGATCATGTCGAGGTCGAGGCCGTAGCGGTAGCTTGCAAGGGCGATGAGCAGGGTGATCCCCGTCACCACGGCCCCCGCAATGATGCCGGTGACGACCGAGATCAGCACGAGGTCGAGGATGCTGATTACAGGATACCCGAAGATGCGGCTCGCCATATAGGAGAAGATACCGATGACGAGCGCGATGAGAATGGTTATCACGAACGACGCGCGGATGTTGTCACCGAGAACGCTTCCTTCCTCGAAGTCGATGGAGAACTCCCCGAGGTGCATCGCCGAAGAGAGGCGGGAAGCAAAAACCCCGGCGATGCTTCCCCGGATATGGATGATCGAGGGCAGGAGCACCATCAGGCCGGGTATCAGCGCGAGGACTTCACGTACTGAACCGAGATAGATCCCCGCAATGCTCGAGACGACGGCACTGACGAGCAGGGCACCGAGACCGGCAAGGATCAGGCGGCTCTGGCTGGATATGCCCTGCTCCATCACAATCACCGTCCATCTCGATCAACTCCGATAGGGGATCTCCTGCACGGCCAGATCGGCCGGCAGAATCACGTCTCCCTCATACTGTCGCTTTGCATCGCGTATATGGTTTGCTGTGCTTGCATAACGGGAGCTTATGTGCATCAGGGCAAGCATACGGGCGCCCAGTGCCGTTGCGGCCCCCCCGGCCTCTCCGGCAGTCGAATGCAGGACGTCGCGGGCACGATCGCTCTCCTGGTCGTCGAAGGTGGCGTCGTGGATCAGGAGATCCGCATCGCGGATCATCGCCGCGATGCCGGGCTGGTCATGGAGCGGCCGGGTGTCGCCGGTATAGACGATCTTCCTGCCCGCGCGAGGGTCCCCCATCACGTCGGCGGGACGGACGGCGATCTCGACGCCGTCGCGGACGACGCGGACCTCCTCCCCGCGCTGCAGCCGCCCGAAGAGCGGACCCGGCGGGACGCCGAGTTCGATCGCCCGCTCGCGGTTGAACCTGCCCGGCCGCTCGTCCTCCTCCAGGACGTAGCCAAGCCCGGGGATGCCGTGGAGCGTCGCGAACGCCCGGACGGTGTAACCGTTGAAGGGCACGACCGAACCGTGCTCGAGGGGGTGGGCGGTGACGGGGAAACCCCGGGCGTGGCGGCTGATCCTCTGCACGAGGTCCACGAACTCGCCGATCCAGGGCGGACCGTAGATCGGGAGCGGCTCGGTCCGTCCCATGAACGCGAGCGTCTCGACGAGCCCGAAGACGCCGAGGAAGTGGTCGGCGTGCCAGTGGGTGATGAAGACGGCGTTCACGGTAAACCCGGTCCGGGCACGCATCATCTGCTGCTGGGCGCCCTCCCCGCAGTCGAAGAGCAGGGTATCGGAGCCCCGCCGAACCAGGACGCAGGACGGGTTCCTCTGCGGGGAGGGGAGCGCCCCTGCCGTCCCGAGGAAGTGAACATGGAGGGTCTCGCCGGCTATACGAACCACTTCCTGAATGCCGCGAGGCTCCGTTTCGCCTCCTCAAGCGACCTGCCCTCGATGACGGCCGGCCCGGAGTAGTCGCGGGCAATGACCCGCCCGACCTTCTCCCAGGGGATGGTCCCCTCGCCGAGCGCCAGGTGTTCGTCCGACTGCCCGTGGTTGTCGTGGATGTGCAGGTGATCGACCTCCCGGACGTGCATAAGGAATGCATCCACAAGACCGTTGGTGTTGGCGTGCCCGAGATCCAGCGTGATCCCGATCCCCGCGATCCCTTCGGTGAGACCGAGGATCTCCTCGGGGTAGCGGCAGAGGAAGTCCTTGATGCTGATCATGTTCTCAACGCACGCAAGGACGCCGTGATCCTCTGCGCACTTCCCGATCTCGACGAGCGCGGTCTTCTGCATCTCCCAGACTTTCTCGGGGACGAGTTTGCCTACCGGGGATACGAAACCCGGGTGAACGGTCACCCGGTCGGTCAGTTCGGCCGCGTGCTGGATGCAGCAGCAGGTCTGGCGGATCGACTCGCGCCAGATCGGGTAGTTCAAGGACGCGAGGTTCAGGTCGCTGTAGGGCGCGTGCACGGTCGCGAGAAGGCCGGTGCTCTCGAGGTTCTCCCGGACGGCAGCGAAGTTCTCGGGATTGTCCAGGCGATACTTCCCGTCGGCGACGATCTCCCATCCGGTATACCCGATCTCTTCGAGCCCGTAGACCCAGTCGCGTGACTCCCAGATCTTCGACGAGGCTGAAAAATACGGGACAAGACTCATCCTTCCATACCTCCCAGGCGGCAGAGCAGGGTGCGAACCTCTGCGGCGAACTCTTCGAGCGATCCTTCGTTCGTGATCCGGCAGTCAGCCAGTTCCAGGGCACGGCCGAGGCCCCACCCGAGTTCCCGCTCGTCACGGGCCCGGAACTCGTCGGGGGTGAGGGAGTCGTCGGACCGGCCGCGGTTCGTGAGCCGCCGGTAACGCGTCTCGAACAATGACTCGATCCCGATGAGCGTGAAGTCGGGGAAGTGCCCCTTGAACGCCGTCACCTCGTAGTCTCCCCGGATGCCGTCCACGAGTACCACCGGGGCGCCCGTCGCCTCGATCCTCGGGATGGTGATCCGGGCGATGGCATCCATGCCGAGGTCTACGCGCAACTTGCCGGCGATTGCGCCGCAGTTCGCGTCGGTCAGGGGTAGCCCGGCTTCTTTCACCCGTTCCCGTATCGCATCTCCCATGACCACGACCGGTATCCCGAGCTCCCGGGCGATCCTTGACGCCTCTCCCTTCCCGCTTGCCGGCATACCAACGATTCCAATAACCTTCATCAGGTTCCTCCTATATCCAGAACAGCGGGCCGTGCCGGCGAAAGACCGGCTGCAGGGTCCCGGCGATGCAGGTTGCGGCGGCCGCCACAAATGTCTGCATAAACGTGCGTTCCCGTCGATATTATGCTTAACGTCACCCGAAAGGGTCAGACCTCTGGGCCGTAGACGACCTCGCCGTCCTCCCGGGTGCGTATATGGACCCTGCGGCCGAGCGGCGCCGCTGCCGCCTCGAGTTCCTGCCGGGTCAGGGGTACGAAGCCCGGGGCCACCCCCTGCTGGAGGACGAGGTCGAGTCCGCGGGTATCCTCCGCGATGGCCAGGAGGTCTTCCTCGCGGCCCCTAAAGAGGGTGACCACAACCTGGAAGGTCTCGAGGCTGCCGTCGGCCTTTGCCCGTTTGCAGGCGGCGAGCGACTGCTTCACCGCATCGACGGCGGTGAGTTCGAGGAGGGCGTCGTAACGCTCCCACGTTGTCTTGATATCGAGCGAGATCATGTCGACGAGGTGCTTCGCAAGAAGGTCCTCGATCACCCGGGGAAAGATGCCGTTCGTGTGCAGGCCCACAGAGAACCCCATCTTTCGGACGGCGGCGGCGAGGTGGGCGAGTGCCGGCCCCTGCAGGGTCGGTTCCCCGCCGGAGAAGACCACGGCGCCCGCAACCGTGCGGGACTCCCGGATCATCGCGATGATCTCGTCTGCGTCGCGCAGATCCTCCCCATCCTGGATGGCGATATTATGGCAGTAGAAGCAGCGGGCAGGGCACCCCCGGAGAAAGACGGTGCAGGCCGCCCGCCCCCGCCAGTCGACGGTGCTGATCGGGACAAAACCTCCGAAATTGATGTACAAATAATCACCAGGCGATAAAGAGATGCTCCTCAATCTCTTGTAAGTCTTGGCTTTCCGGCTATGAAACAAGATCTGACTAAGGTAAAGTCAAGTTTACTTGTTGAGAGAACAAGCCCGATTTAGCCCAGATACCAAAAACAAGCCTTTATCAACTCTTTTCTGCAAATATAGGGCCATGGGTCTCATAGAAGACGCCCGGCGCGGCGTCGTCACCGAAGAGATGCGGATCGTTGCGGCAGCAGAGGGCGTCACCGAAGATTTCGTCCGGCGCGGCGTGGCCGAGGGCCACATCGTCATTCCAGTCTCCCCCTACCGGAAGGTGAAGATCTGTGGTATCGGCGAAGGGCTTCGCACGAAGGTCAATGCAAGCATCGGAACATCGACGGATATGGTCGACGTCGATATGGAGGTCGAGAAGGTCCGGCAGGCCGAGCGCGCCGGTGCCGACACGTTGATGGAACTCTCTACCGGCGGCGATTTCGCGGAGATCCGGCGCCGGGTCGTCGAGGCGACCACCCTCTCGGTCGGGTCGGTTCCGCTCTACCAGGCGTTCATCGAGGCCGCCCGGAAGCGTGGGGCGGTCGTCCACATGGAGCCGGACGACCTCTTCCGGATCACAGCGGAGCAGGCGAAACTCGGGACCAACTTCATGGCGATCCACACCGGGATCAACTACGAGACGATGAAGCGCCTGCAGAACCAGGGGCGGCACGGCGGGCTCGTATCCCGGGGCGGGGCCTTCATGACCGCGTGGATGCTCCACAACGAGAAGGAGAACCCGCTTTATTCAGAGTTCGACTACCTGCTCGAGATCTTGAAGGAGCACGAGGTCACCCTCTCGTTCGGCAACGGGATGCGGGCGGGCGCCGTCCACGACGCGACCGACCGTGCCCAGATCCAGGAACTGCTCATCAACGCCGAACTCGCCGACAAGGCACATGCCGAAGGCGTGCAGACGATCATCGAGGGGCCGGGGCATATCCCGATCGACGAGATCCAGACGAACGTCGTCCTGCAAAAGCGGGTCACGAACCGGAGACCGTTCTACATGCTCGGGCCGCTCGTCACCGACATCGCGCCCGGCTACGACGACCGGGTGGCCGCCATCGGGGCCGCGCTCTCCTCCTCCTACGGCGCGGACTTCATCTGCTACGTGACGCCGGCGGAACACCTGGCGCTCCCTACCCCCGAGGAGGTCTACGAGGGCGTCATGAGCTCGAGGATCGCCGCCCACGTCGGGGACATGATCAAGCTCAGGAAGCGCGACGCGGATCTCGAGATGGGCCACGCCCGCCGCGACCTCGACTGGGAGCGGCAGTTCGCGGTCGCGATGAACCCCGAGCGCGCCCGGGCGATCCGGGACGAACGGATGCCGGCCGATACCGACGGCTGCACAATGTGCGGGGACTACTGCGCGCTGAAGATTGTTGGAAGGCATTTTAATTTCTGAGTGAGAGCGAGGGAGAGTCCGGCGGGACACTCCCACCATTTTAAATTACATTCGCTGAAGAGCAGGGGCTGTTTGTTCCCAGCAGTCCCGGTAAAGTGGACCGTGGGGGTATCGCCACTGGGGGAGGGGCTGACGGGGAGTGCGATGCTCCGAAGGAGCAGAGCTCGACCACCGTCAGGTGGGGAGGGGGGGTGCAGCCCCCCTCCCCTGTCTCCAACTCAGACTATTGTTGCTCAAACTCGCTATCTCGCACCTCCATCGCCCCCACCCCACCCGCGCTTCGCGCTCCTCCCCCGCACCTTCGGTGCTCAAACTCCGCTCCTAGCGGAGCGTCGTTCCCCCCCCCGCGGGGCGGGGGCAGTGCGTGGCGATAGTCGGGGGAAAGCCGTGCATGGTTCTTCTCCGGGGTCACCCCATGTAGTGGACCGTGGGACTATCGCCATTGGGGGAGGGGCTGACGGGGAGGGGGTGCAACCCCCTCCCCTGTCTCTACCCGTAAGGCTCTACCTGTGACCCCCACTCGAAGACCTTCGGTCTTCTCAAGCTCCGGACGTCCGTCCGTCGCACCCCGCCCGGCCTTCGGCCTCCTCATTCGCATCTGACGGTGCTCAAACTCCTGCTGTTCCAGCAGTCGTTCCCCGCCCCTCTGGAGCGGGGGCAGTCATGGCGATACCCCCACGGAAGCCGGGGATGGGACTATGCAACTGCAATATTGGCAGAGTTAAAGCCACCTTGCTTCAGAGCAGTTACCCAGGAGGCATGAGGCTCCATAAATTTCTCTTCTAGTCCCCGAACCAAAAACCGCACCATTATCGCCTCCCTCACCCACATCCCCATACAGGGACAGCCCATGAAGCCTGAAAACGAACAGTTAATCAATGACTTCCTCGCCCACGCCGACGACCTCGGCGACGAGATCGTGGCGGACGTAGAGGAGATGCTCGGCGTCGTGCCGTTCATCTTCCCTATCCTCCGCGACCGGCCCGAGTCTTTCGCACTCTCGACCCTCGCCGATTACCGGATCTCCCGGCCGGATTCGCTCGACCCGAAGACCGCGGAACTGATCGCCGTTGCGGCCGCCGCGAGTGCGGAGGCGGAGAGCTGCCTGAAGGTTCATATCGGGGCCGCCCTGAAGGAGGGCGCGTCCCGCGACGAGATTCTCGACGTCCTCCTCATCGCCGCGATGATCGGCAAGACCCGCGTTCTTGCATCCTCCCTCCGCCGGTTCCGGGAGGTCTGCGGCGACGGCCGCCGGGCGGGGGAGTAGGCGGTCTCCGGGCCTGCGGACATGCATGTTTTATGGTCTGATTGAGCAAAACTCATCCATAATGAGCCAGACAAAGGCAGCCCTTCGCCTGCGGGCAAAGGAGGCCCGGGCGCTCCTCTCTCCGGAGGATGTCGCCGCATACAGTGCAGACATCGAGCAGCGGCTTCTCGATCTCCTCGACGGGTTTACGACCGTCATGGTCTACGTTGCAAAAGCCCCGGAGGCCGAGACCATGGGTCTGATCGCGGCCCTGAACCGCCGGGGCGTGCGGGTCGTCGTGCCCATCATCGAACGGGAGACCTGCAGCCTCCGCCTCTCTTATCTCCCCGACCCCTCGCTCCTCGTCCCGAGCACGTTTGACGTCCCCGAGCCGATCGGTCACGAACTCCCGGCCCGGCCCGGGGACGTCGAGGCCGTCGTCATACCGATGCTCGCCTTCGACGCCGAAGGGAACCGGCTCGGTTACGGCGCGGGATACTACGACCGCTTCCTCTGCCGATATCCCCACCCGAAGAAGATCGGCATCGCGTTCTCCTGTCAGCAGGCAGAACGCATTCCTGCCGATGAAAACGACGTGAAGATGGATTACATCGTTACGGAAAAGGGGATCATCCGGCATAACGGAAGGGCGGTTTAGGGAAAAATATAAATAGTGGACAGCACTTACCTATGGTAAACCTCACAGGAGGAGATTGTTCACATGGCCAATACCGAATCCATTGAAGTGACCATCAAGGAGGCGGCTCACGAAGACGCCGGACGGGGAATTGCCAGACTGAGCATCGACACCATGAAGGCGCTTGGCCTCGTCAGCGGCGACGTCGTCGAGGTCGAGGGGCGCCATAAGGCAGCGACGCTCGTCTGGCCCGGTTTCCCCCAGGACACCGGCAAGGCGGTCCTGCGCATCGACGGCAACACCCGGAGCAACGTCGGGGCGGGTATCGACGATAACGTCCGGATCAGAAAAACCGAAGCGGGATACGCGAAGAAGGTGACCATCCAGCCGACCCAGCCCATCCGCCTGATGGGCGGCGAGCAGTACCTGGGGAGGATCCTCCGCGGCAGGCCCGTCACCGAGGGGCAGCTCATCCGGGTCAACATCCTCGGCAACCCGCTCACGTTCGCGATTGCCAGGGTGGCGCCGAAGGGCATCGCCATTGTCACCGACAGCACCGAGATCGAACTGAAAGAGACCCCATACGAGCCCAAGGAGGGGCGACGCGAGATGGCGGCGGCCGACGTCCATTACGAGGACATCGGCGGTCTCGACCGCGAGCTGCAACTCGTCCGGGAGATGATCGAACTCCCGCTCCGGCACCCCGAACTCTTCGAGCGCCTGGGCGTCGAGCCCCCAAAGGGCGTCCTGCTCTATGGGCCGCCCGGTACAGGGAAGACCCTGATCGCAAAAGCGGTGGCGAGCGAGGTGGACGCGCATTTCATCACGCTCTCGGGGCCCGAGATCATGAGCAAGTACTACGGCGAGTCCGAGGAGCGCCTGCGGGAGGTCTTTGAGGAGGCGCAGGAGAACGCGCCCTCGATCGTCTTCATCGACGAGATCGACTCGATCGCGCCCAAGCGCGAAGAGGTGAAAGGCGAGGTCGAGCGCCGGATCGTCGCCCAGTTGCTCGCCCTGATGGACGGGTTGAAGACCCGGGGCCAGGTCGTGGTGATCGCCGCGACGAACCTCCCGGACATGATCGACCCTGCTCTGCGGCGCGGCGGCCGGTTCGACCGCGAGATCGAGATCGGCATCCCCGACACGAAGGGGAGGCAGCAGGTCTTCCAGATCCACACCCGCGGCATGCCGCTTGCCGAGGACGTGAGACTCGACGATTACGCCCGTTCCACGCACGGCTTCGTCGGCGCCGACATCGCCCTGCTCGCAAAGGAGGCGGCGATGCACGCACTCCGCCGGATCATCCCGCAGATCAAGATCGAAGAGGAGATCCCCGCCGAGATCATCGACCAGCTCCGCGTCACGAACGAGGACTTCATCGAAGCGCACAAGCACGTTGAGCCGAGCGCGATGCGTGAGGTGCTCGTAGAGATCCCGGATGTCAAATGGGAGGACGTCGGCGGGCTCGAAGACGTAAAGGGAGAACTTGCGGAGGCCGTTGAGTGGCCGCTCAAATATCCGGAGATATTCGCGTCGCTCGAGACCGAACCCCCCCGCGGCATCCTGCTATTCGGCCCCCCCGGAACCGGCAAGACACTCCTTGCAAAGGCGGTTGCAAACGAGAGCGAAAGCAATTTCATCTCAGTAAAAGGCCCGGAACTCCTCTCGAAATGGGTCGGAGAATCGGAACGCGGAGTTCGGCAGGTATTCAGGAAAGCGAGGCAAGCAGCACCGTCGATTATCTTTTTCGACGAGATTGACGCACTTATGCCCAAACGTGGATCTTATATAGGATCGTCGCACGTAACTGAAAGTGTGGTAAGTCAGATCCTGACAGAGCTCGACGGCCTCGAAGAGCTCAACAATGTCGTGGTTCTCGGCGCTACCAACCGCCCGGACATGTTGGACGAGGCGCTGCTTCGCCCCGGCAGATTCGACCGGATCATCTATGTCCCGCCACCCGACAGGGAAGGCAGGAAGAAGATCTTCGAAGTATACCTGAAAAACAGGGAGATCCTTGCAAACGACGTGGACATCGGAGAACTGGTCGACAGAACCGAGGGCTACGTCGGCGCCGACATCGAGGCGCTGGTCCGCGAGGCAAAGACTTCCGCCATGCGCGAGTTCATCGCCGCAATGGGAGGGAAGACCGAAGAGGAACGGCGTCAGGCGATCGGCAACGTAAGGATCACGAAGAACCACTTCGACGACGCCCTCTCCCGCGTGAGAGGCACGCTCGATATCGACCGGCTTGAGGAGAACGAACGCCACTCCTGGCAGATCCTCTACAACCAGGAGCAGCGGTCGGCACTCGAAGAGGCCGTCTCGACGATCAACCGTGCCGGGATGCGGGAGACCGGAAAGGTCGAGCACGAAGTCAAAGATCTCACGCAGGCCCTCAAAGATGCGGTCTACCGGAGAAAGAAAGACTTCGGCGAGATCAAGCGGCTCACAAAGGAGTTGAAGGCAAAATTAGAACGTCCGCTGCCCCAGACGGGCATGGCGTTCTGACGGGAGCGCCCCCTGCCCGTGAGGCGCTCCCTCCCGGGGACATTCGACCCCATCACCAACAGGGATAGACAGAACGTGATGCACATGAGTGACAGTCCAGCAGATATCTTCGAGCAACTCAACGAACTGATGAAACGCCTCATGGAGCAGGGGCTCAAAGAGCAGGGAGATCAGAACAGGCCGTTTGCCTACGGATTCAAGATCGTTCTTCACGATGCCGGAAAACCTGAGATTCCGGCAACGGACGCGGCCCCCGTAGCAGAGCCGAAAGAACCCTCTTCCGAGGGGACCATCGAGCCGATAGCAGAGATGTACACGACCGATGACGACGTGACGGTGGCGATCGATCTCCCGGGTGCCGAGAAGGAGAGTATTCACCTGTCACTCATCAACGGGACGCTGACGATCATTGCCGGCGGCAATCAGCTGACTTCGGTGGAGGTGCCGACCGTGGACGCCGAATCCATGCAGTCGAACTACAAACACGGCGTCCTGGAAGTCAAATTCTCCCGGGGCAAGTCGATCCGGATAGACTGAGTCATCAGGGCGCCTGCCGGCCCGGCTCCCCGGCAGCGCCGCGATACTTTTCGCCGAGAGCGGCATTCGTCCGTGAAGGAGCCGGCTGAGTGCTCTTCACGACCCGTACTCATCATACTCAACGTCATCCCGGCAGTACCTCCCCGAGAAGACGCGCGAGCACCATCGGGGCTACCATGACCGATTTCCGGAAATGCGACTCAGGATTAGGCTCCGATCCCCATAATAACCACCAAAAAGGAGACAACACGTAAAAGGAAGCCCAATAGCATCGCCAAACCCATCGGGAGCATCGTCCGCGAAGGATCATCGGGAAGGACGAACCCGGAGACAGATTGCCGCAGCCAACCTTTTTTCAAGGCAACAACACCTACATATACAGTAATACCTATCTACTAGTCGTAAGGGCTACGCCCGTCCAGGTAGTGGTGATTATATGGTTAAGATCACCGTGTCCGTAATTAAAGCAGATATAGGCAGTTTCCCGGGGCACTCCCGAACCCACCCGAAGATCCTCGAGGTGGCCGCCCGGAGACTCAAGGAAGCAGAAGGAAGCATCCTCATCGACTCGTACGTCACCCACTGCGGTGACGATCTCGAGTTGATCATGACGCACACCAAAGGGGAGGACAACGAGGAGATCCACAAGCTGGCGTGGGACATCTTCATGGAGTGCGCCGGACTCGCCAAGGAGATGAAACTCTACGGCGCCGGTCAGGATCTGCTCGGAGATGCGTTCAGCGGCAACGTCAAGGGAATGGGGCCCGGTGTCGCCGAGATGGAGTTCGAAGAGCGCGGCTCCGACCCGATTCTGATCTTCATGGCCGATAAGACCGAACCGGGAGCGTGGAACTACTTCCTCTACAAGATCTTCGCCGACCCCTTCAGCACGTCCGGCCTCGTCATCGACCCCTCGCTGCACGATGGGTTCACCTTCGAGGTTCATGACGTCATAAAGAAGCGCAAGATCCTCTTCAACACACCCGAAGAGTCCTACAGCCTCCTCGCCTATATCGGAGCGCCGAGCCGCTACGTCATCAAGTACGTCTGGAAGAGAAACGGCCTGATAGGGGCGTCCACCAGCACCCAGCGGCTGAACCTGATGGCCGGGCGGTACGTCGGCAAAGACGACCCGGTCATGATCATCAGGGCGCAGAGCGGGTTCCCCGCGGTGGGCGAGGTCATCGACCCCTTCAGGACGCCCATCCTCGTGGCCGGCTGGATGCGGGGCTCGCACCACGGCCCGTTCATGCCTGTCGGCGTCTGCGACGCAAACTGCACCCAGTTCGACGGACCGCCCCGGGTCATCTGCCTCGGGTTCCAGGTCTGCAACGGGAAACTGATCGGGCCTGCCGACATGTTCGACGACCCGGCGTACAACCGCGTCCGCGACCAGTGCTGCGAGCTCTCCAGCATGCTCCGGGCTCACGGGCCGTTCGAACCGCACCGCCTCTCGCTCGAGGAGATGGAGTACACCACCCTCCCGGGCGTCGAGAAGCAGTTCAAGGATCGCTGGGAAGACCTTCCCGAGTAACTTTTTTTAATCGCCCGCGGCGTTTTATCAGATCCCGTAATGCTTCTTTGTTCGTGGATCTCTTGCTGTACCCCACGGTGTCTTCCGGAACCAAGCGTCCACCGGTCGCAACGGTACCTCCTACCGCCCGCCTCAGGCAACCCCCGAACGCAGCGGCACCTGCCGGTGCCGCGCCTCCTACCGCCCGCCTCAGACACCCCCCGATCGCAGCGGCACCTGACGGTGCCGCGCCTCCTACCGCCCGCCTCAGGCAACCCCCGATCGCAGCGGCACCTGCCGGTGCCGCGCCTCCTACCGCCCGCCTCAGACACCCCCCGATCGCAGCGGCACCTGAACGGTGCCGCGCCTCCTACCGCCCGCCTCAGGCAACCCCCGATCGCAGCGGCACCTGCCGGTGCCGCGCCTCCTACCGCCCGCCTCAGGCAACCCCCGAACGCAGCGGCACCTGCCGGTGCCGCGCCTCCTACCGCCCGCCTCAGGCGGGCGCTAGTCGGCCATAGGAAAACTTAATGCATGAACGTAACCATATTAGAACAGATGGTTAACGGTATCGTACTCCCCGTAAAGAAGGTTTTTTCGCTCGTAGACTCTAAAATCACCGTTGAAATCAAGGACGACGGCAGGAAACTCCAGGGACGGCTCGTGGCGGTGGATGAACACCTGAACCTGCACATGGACGAGACCACGGAGTATATCGAGGAACAGCGCGGTCGCACCCTCGGGACCGTCGTCATCCGCGGCAATAATATCCTGACCATTGCACCCCTGCTCTGATAGCCATGTCCGACCAGGAGGAAGAAGCACTCAAGGTTATCCAGTCCCATCGCCAGGGAGTTCTCCAGAGCGAGCTCTGGAAACATCTCGATATCGACAGCAGGAAGTGCTCGAGGATCGTGAAGCGGCTGCTTGATGCCGGGCTGATCGAACGCATCGAGTTCCGCAGCGACGGCATTAAAACGTATCTATTGCGGGCAAAGAAGCGCGCGATCGACCCCTGCATCATCCTTGCGGGAGGAGAGGTTCTCCCGTGCATCGGCTGCGATCAGGAGTGCACCCCGGAAGAGTGCGCGCTCCTTCTCGACTGGATGTACCAGCTTGCTCTTGAAGAGTATCAGGAGTAAGGCATCTCTTTTTTACCGGTTTTCGCGTAAGAGTATCACCGTTATCACCGGCGTCGTCATGCCCTGGCGACGATCACCGTGGTGTTATCGGTGCTTGCTGCGTCCCTGGCGGCATCGAGCAATCTCCGGCATGCCGTGTCGGGCGCGTTTTCGAGCACGATCTTCTGGATAGCGCTCTCCGGGACGTAATCGTGCAGCCCGTCCGAACTGACCAGGAGAACCCCGCCGGCGAGTTCCGCGATATCGAGGTCGACTCGCACCCGGGCCGAGAGGCCGAGCGCCTGGGTCAGGACGTTCTTTCGCGGGTGGAGCATCGCCTCTGCCGGGGAGATGGCTCCCGATTCGACCAGGCCCTGGACGTAGGTCTGGTCGCGCGTATGCCAGACGGAGGTCGGCGTGACGATATGGGTTCTGCTGTCGCCCACCGTGCCGATCCAGCACCTGCCCGACTCGCCGACGACTGCCGCCGAGAGCGTCGTGCCTGCGTTCAGAGCGTTATCTCCATTATACGCAAAAATAGCGGCGTTGATCCGCTCGAACGCACGGCCGAGCATCTCGGCGGGTTCGCTTTCGCTGAGTTCCCTGCCTGCAGCCTCCACGAGGATCTCAACCGCCATCCTGCTCGCGACCTCTCCGCAGGCATGCCCCCCGAGCCCGTCCGCGACGGCGAAGAGGTGATACCCGTTCGTCCGGCCGGCGAAATACGCGTCCTCGTTCTGCTTCCGCTTCCCGGTATCGGTCAGGGCCGCATACCGGAGCCCAGCCTCTCTCTTCACCTGCACTCCAGAGATTTCTCTCTGTCCGGGCGGATAGTCTTTTGGTGGCGGCATCTCCCGTCTGCCCCTCATGGGAACCCCCGGGTGAGGCCGTTCTCCTTCGCGCAACTGACGGCGTAACGGTAATCCTGCGCCGTTATCGGGCGTTGCAGCGCCGCAAGCGCCGGGCTCCTCCCTCCTTCGGACGCCCTCCATGCCGGGTGGTACTGGGCCATGACGTTCACGTAGGAGTCGCGCGAGATCTCCTCCGCGATGAACTTCATCACCATCTCGCTGTTCGCAAGGTTCCCCGGGAGCACCAGGTGCCTGATGATCATGCCCCGCACCGCAACGCCGTCCCTGACCTCGAGGTCGCCGACCTGCCGGTGCATCTCCTTTAATGCGGCCTGCATCCGGCCGGTGTAGCCGGGGGCGTGGGAGAGTTCCAGCGCCACGTCGTCCCGCCCGTACTTCGCGTCCGGCATGTAGATGTCGATGACGCCGTCGAGAAGCCGCAGGCTCTCCACGGCGTCGTAGCCGCCGCTATTGTAGACCAGCGGGATCTCGAGGCCCCGGGGGACGGCGAGGGAGACCGCACGGAGGATCTGGGGGACGACGTGCGAGGGGGAGACGAAGTTGATGTTGTGGCACCCGCGTTCCTGCAGGCGGAGCATGATCCCGGCAAGGTCTTCGCACGAGACCGCGTAGCCGGCCTCGCACTGGCTGATCTCGTAGTTCTGGCAGAACTCGCATCGCATGTTGCAGCCCGCAAAGAATACTGTCCCCGAACCGTTCCTCCCGACAAGCGGAGGCTCTTCGCCGAAATGCGGGCTGTAACTCGAGACCCTGGGCAGGAGGCCGGTCCGGCAGAACCCTTCCTCGTCCTCGATACGGTTCACGCGGCACTCCTGGGGGCAGACGACGCAGTCGCGGAGCGCCTCGTGCGCTCGCCGTGCCCGCTCCTCCAGTTCGCCGCTCCGGGATAGGCTCACGTATCCGGGTAGTTGTATTCGTTCTGCTTCGGCCATGATCCTCCCTGGGTGCGGAGGAGAAGAAAGTTTGTCCCCCCGATGCTTAACGATCCAGAGGGCAATTCCCGCCGGCCCAAAGGAGAACGCCGGAGCCGTCAACCACCGGGACCCGGTTTCCCGGACATTCCGGGTCTTTTCTTACATCTGCCATCTCTTCTGCGACAGAGGTCTTACATCTCCGGCCTCACCGTTCACTATCTCCGGCCCTCACTCATGCACATCGAATAATTTTGAAAATCTTTATCTACCAGGTAATGAATTTATCATCGTATGACCGGTGACCCTTACCATCCACACAGATTCCCTATCAAGGCCGTGATCGTCATTCTTGTCGTCATCGGCATAGCCGCTATCTGGGGCGGGCAGATCGCCTCGTCGGTAGGAACGGCGGTCACCGGGACGCTTGAAGCGTCGGGCCTCAGTTCACCGGAGGTCTCCACCGAGACCCTGGAGAAAGGATCGAAGACCATCAACTACCCGTATGTTCTCCGCGGCAAACCGGGCTCGATCCGGTTCGATGCCTACCGGGGTGTCAACGACTATCTATCCACGAAGTATCCGACTCCATTCCGTGTCGAACACGATTACTGGCTCCAGTTTATCGATGAAAGTATCCAGGACCGATACCTGAAACAGCTGGCCGGCAACATCCGGGCGGCCCAGCCCGAACCCGACAACCAGGTGCGCGCCGCGATCAGCATGGTGCAGCAGATCCCCTACAAGGGTTACTCGTTCGATACCGCGGCAAAGTACCCGTATCACGTGCTCTACCACCAGGACGGGGACTGCGACGAGAAGTCGCTTCTGCTCGCATATCTCCTCCGGGAGATGGGGTACGGCGTCGCGCTCTTCGAATTCGAGCAGGAGAGCCATATGGCCGTGGGCATCAAGGCTCCCGACAAATACTGCTACCGGGACACAGGGTACGCGTTCATCGAGACCACGGTGCCGTCCATCCCGACCGATGCCGGAGGTGAATATGGGGATGCCGGAGAGAAACTGACGTCGAAGCCGAAGGTCTTCGTCATAGCGGAAGGAGATTCCTTCGAGGGCATCTGGCGCGAGTATGCCGATGCCGCTGAGTGGAGCAAGATACGCGGCATGGGCCCCAAACTGGACTCATACAACTACGGGCGCTACCGGAACCTGGCGCAGACATACGGGATGCCATACGGCGAATAAAACTCGCTCGTCCGGTGCAGCACGGAGGGGAGAGCATCCCTCCGGCCCACCGGCAACTCCGGTGAGGCGAACCCCCAGGGGCGAGACCGCCCTTTCGAACACGCACGCCGTGTTTCTGATGGTTGCGGTCACCGTCATTCTCGCCGCAATTGTTCTGATCTGGCTGCTTTCGTTCTTCCCCGCCGGATCCGGGGTCGAGCCGGAACCATCGATCATCATCACCGAGATCTCCCACGTCAGCGCAGGTACCGGAACGCTGACCTATGCAAGCAGGGTCACCCTCAAGAACAACAGCAGCACGACATACGAGAACGATCATCTGCGGGGGGTCTTCTACGTGAACGGCTACAGGGCCTGCATCATCCAGACCTTAAACGGCTATCTCCTCATCCCGTCGCACCATTACGGGGTAAAGACCCTCGGCGGCGAGGGATGCCGCACCTCCTTCTGGGGCCCGGGCGAGGAGATGACGGCGGATCTCACCGACGGAACCTTCTACCCGGGCGCAGAGGTCACTCTGGAGGTCGTGGACAAACGTAGCGGAAGGGTGATCTCGAAGCATACGGTCAGGGCATGAGGGAGGCAATCGCAAAGACCATGTTTTTGTACCGGAACGCTTCTAAAGACTGTTATGTTCAGATCAATTCTCGTGGCGGTCGACGGTTCGGAGATCGGGCACCGGGCGCTCGGAGAGGCCCTGGCCGTCTGCAGCGCCATGGGGGCATCCATGCATGCCGTACACGTCGTCCAGACCGCCACATATCCCTCGCTGACCCTGAACGAACTCGAACCTCCCGCTATCGCCCAGCAGGCGCTTCTCGATGCGCTCGACCGGGAGGGCGACGAGATCCTCGCCGACGTTGGAGAGAAGGCAGCCGCCGCCGGTGTCGCGCTCACCATCTACAAACGCTGGGGACACCCGGGAGCGGAGATCACTGCCCTGGCACGGGAACTCGGCGCCGACCTGACCGTGGTCGGGTCGCACGGCAAGGGTCGGCTCGGCCGCTTCTTTCTCGGGAGCACCAGTTCCTACGTCGTCGACCACGCGGCGTCAACGGTCATGGTCGTCAGGGGCGAACCCGACGCATCCTGATGACCGGACGACGCCGCGAGCGATGAGCCGCGCCACCCGGATGGGTTCGGGCACCCTCCCTTCGTACGTGAAATCGTTGCAGAGCCGTGCGGCGTCCTCAGGGGAGATGCCGCAGGAGCGGACAAAAAGCGTATACCCCGAACGCAGCCGGACGGAGAGCCGGTCGCCGAGCCGCCGGTATGCCGCGAGCCTCTCGTCGTCGCCCGGGAAGTGGCGGCGGATATCCTCGTCGAGCCCCTCCGACTCCTCGTAGGTGGCGACGATGACGGGGAGACCGGTCGCGGCATGCACCGCCGCCGGGTCGATGATGTTGTACCAGGCGATGACGCTCCCGCCGATCATCAGGAGGTTGATATCCCGCCGGGCGAGACGGGTGAAGAGCCGGACGACCGCATCGGTGGCATCCGATCCGCCGACGGTCACCCGGGCGAAGGCCGCTCCGTCGATCCGGAGGTCCTTTCGCATGACGACGCCGGCAAGGGTGGACTGCTCCCGCCCCGAGTAACTCTCGGCGATACCAAGTGCCCGGAGCCCCGATTTGGCTACGTGCATGCGAAGTCCTTATGTTGCTCAATCAAATATAGTACATCAATGAGCGTCGAGCACGATGAGGTCTGCATCTTCATCCCCACGTTAAACGAGGCCCCGACGATCGGTGAACTGGTCGAGGGGTTCCGGAAGCGCGGTTTTCCCCATATCCGGGTCATGGACGGGAACAGCACTGATGGAACGCCCGATATCGCACGGGCCGCGGGAGCGGTTGTCCGGAGCCAGACGGGGAAAGGAAAGGGCAACGCTATCATCGAAGCCGTAGAGGAGATCGACAAGCCCTACGTGCTGATGCTCGACGGCGACGGCACCTACTCGCCGGACGACGCGGAGAAGATGCTTGAACCGCTCGGCCGGGGATTCGACCACGTCATCGGCGACCGGCTCGCCAATCCCGAGGCGGGAGCGTTCACCCGGCTAAACTTCCTCGGCAACCAGCTCCTCAACGTGATGTTTCGGATAGCGCACGGGAAAGACCTCAGCGATATCCTCTCGGGCTACCGCGCCTTTACCCTTCACTCGATCCGGCAGATGACGCTTAAAGAGGCCGGGTTCGAGATCGAGACGGAGATGGCGGTCGAGGCGGTGAGGAACGGGCAGCGGGTCACCGTTGTCCCGGTCAGGTATCTCTCGCGGCCCGGCACCGTCACGAAACTGAACCCGTTCCAGGACGGCTTCAGGATCTTCTCGACGATATACCGGCTCGCGAAGATGAACAACCCGATCTTTTACTTCGGGATCATCGGCCTCTTCATATCGCTTGTGGGGGGCGTCATCGGCATCTATGTCGTCCTCGAGTGGCTCAAGAACATCGAGCACCTCCCGCTCACCATCCTCACGGTCCTTTTGATCACGATGGGCTTTCAGATCTTCATGTTCGGCGTGATCAGCGACATGCTGCTCGGGTTTCACCGCGAGACAACCCGCCAGATCGAGCAGCTACAGAACCCCCCGAAGCCTCCCCGATAAGAAGAGGATCCGGCAGGCGTACTCGGCGATCGAGGTGTAGATGTACGCCTCGTCGAGCGTTTTTCCGGCTGCAAACGTCCCGTGTCCCCGGACGATGACGATATGGCCGCCGCGGAGCGCCCCGGCGACGTTCTCTGCGATCTCGTCGGTCCCGGGATTCCCGGCGACGACCGGGATCTCGGGGCAGAGCATCCCTCCCTCGTTGTCGGCCGGCCGGACGAGGTCGGTATCGAGCGAGGCTGCGACGGCATGAACCGGGTGGGCATGGACAATGGCGGAATGGGGCGTCTCCCGGTAGACCGCACGGTGGACACGGTACTCGCTCGATGCCTCGCGCGGGGCGTCGCCCGCATCCGGGACAAAGACCGGCGTCTCCCCCGCGTCGAGGTACGCGCCGGTCCGGGTGATATTAAAGCCGCCCGGTCCCCGGACGCTCATGTTCCCGAAATTCGCTCCGACGAGCCCTTCCAGAAAGAGCCTCTTTCCAATCCGTTCGAACTCCCGATCCAGCATTTAAAGCACCCTGTTTTTCGTATAGAATGGTTTGGCGCGCTCGGGGATATGTGCATGCCGCTTGGGGCACGGGGGCGGGGTCGGGTGTGCTGCAGGGGGGGTGGTAGTATGGCGGGAGAGCCGGGTGGTGGGGGGATTTTTGGGAGACCCGTTACAGTGGACTGTGGGGGGATTGTCTTTGGGAAACGACGCACTGCAGTGAGCGTGAGCACCATAAGGTGCGAAGAGGGTTCACAAGAGTAATGGATTGGCTGTTTCCCGGCATTCCCCATAAACTGGACCCGATCGCCTGCCGCTGTGCGTGCAGCCCGGAGAACGCCGGGAGCAGGGCGGGATGGATGTTCATCATCCGGCCCGAGAACTCGCGGACGATCCCGGCCCCGAGGATCCGCATGTAGCCGGCG
>NZ_BCNY01000014.1:300000-520193 GCF_001602375.1 Methanoculleus horonobensis
GCACCGCCCCCGCCGGTATCGGAACGGCTCTGGATGGCGTCGTCACGGAGGTCAACGAACGGCTCTGCGAGATCGTCGGATACACCCGCGGCGAACTCCTCGGCCAGCCCCTGCGGCTGCTCTCTCCGGGTGACGCGGAGTATGAGTCCGCCCTGCAGAGGATGTACGCCCAGATCGAGAAGTCCGGGACATGCACGCTCGAGACCCGTTGTATGCGCAAGGACGGAGCGACTCTCGACGTGCTCTTCTCCGGCACCCCTCTCGATCCGGCGGACGCCTCCCGCGCCCTGACGTTTACGGTTCTCGACATCAGCGAGTACATGGCGCTGGAGAAGGAGATCGCGTATCACGCCGAGGAACTCGTCCGGCAGACGAACAGCCTCGCGGTTGCGAACAGGAAACTCAACCTGATGAGCAGCATCACCCGGCACGACATCCTGAACCAGTTGACGATCCTTCTCGGCAACCTCTTCTTTGCCCAGGAGGCCGAGCCTGATCAGGACATCACGGAGTACCTCGCCCGGGTGCAGGGCGCAGCCGACCGGATACGCCGCCAGATCGAGTTCACCCGGGACTACACGGATCTCGGTGTCCGGTCGCCGGAGTGGCAGCGGGTCTCCGACGTGGTCAGGCCCGAGGTGCTTCACGGGCTGCCGGTCGAGAACGAGGCCGGAGATCTTGTCGTCTACGCGGATCCGATGCTTGCAACGGTCTTCTCCAACCTGATGGACAACACGATCCGGCATGGGGAGACGGCGACCCGGGTCCGCGTCCGGCGTCGCCCGGGAGAGAACGGAGATCTCATCCTCCTCTGGGAGGACGACGGCGCCGGTGTTCCTGCCGGAGAGAAAGAGCGGATCTTCAACCGGGGCGTCGGGAAGAACACGGGGCTCGGGCTCTTCCTGATCCGGGAGATTCTCGGGATCACCGGGATCGGCATCACCGAGACGGGCGAGCCCGGGAAAGGGGCACGGTTCGAGATGCTTGTGCCCGGCGGGATGTATCGGGTTGAAGGATGAGGGGTCTCGTGACCGTAAGACGGTCTCCTGCGTCGCCGTGCTGTCGGCCTCCCTCGTTTTGATCCCTATCTTAATCTCCTCTTAATTCGACCTTATCCTATGAAATTCTCCCTGGTTCCACTCCTCGCCGCCCTGCTCCTCCTCGCCGCGGTCTCTGCATGCGGCTGCATGGGCCAGGAGACGGTGGTCTCCGGCGAGGCGGCGGCAGAGGTGCTTGCATACGCGGACCCGATCGTCGACAATGTCATGCAGGGCTTCAACGAAGGCAACTACACGATGTATTCCCGCGACTTCAGCCCGGAGATGAAGCAGGCTCTCGACGAGGCCGCGTTTGAGCGGAACCGTGAAGACGTCACGTCCCGGATCGGGCTTTATGAGTCCAGAAGCGATCCCGTCGTCACACAGACCGGCGAGTACATCGCCGTGACCTACAGGGCAACGTTCGAGCGGGAGGACGGGGTGGCGCTCCGGTTCGTCTTCAAAAAGGATGATCCGTCGCACCGGCTCCACGGCCTCTGGTTCAACTCGCCGAAGCTGCGCAGTTGAAAAACCCCGGCAGGGTCTGTCGTGGGCCGGATAGATGAATACATATTGTACTCATATGAATACATTATTTATCCTTTTGAATACATTAGGTATTCATGCTTGAGGCACTCATCTCCTCAAAGGTCCGGGTGAAACTCCTCACCCTGTTTCTCCTCAACCCGGAAAGCGAGTTCTATATCCGCGAAATCGTCCGCATGACCGGCGAGAACATCAACGGGGTGCGCCGCGAGCTTGCAAACCTGGAATCGTTCGGGCTTCTTACCGGGAGACGGCGGGGAAACCAGCAATACTTCACGGTCGACCTTGATTTTTTCCTCTACAACGACCTCCAGCAACTCGTGCTCAAGACGGAGGGGGTTGCACGGGTTATCCGGGAGAACCTCTCACCCCTGCAGGATATCGAGTGCATCTTCATCTACGGATCGTTTGCAAGAGGCACTGCAGGGGGAAGGAGCGATATCGACCTTTTCATCGTGGGCGATCTGAACGAAGAGGTGCTGATCCCGCTCGTGCATGCGAGCGAGCGTGCGATCAATCGTGAGATCAACTACACGCTCATGCACGGCAGCGAGTTTGCGCGACGAAGGGAGGCCGGAGATCCTTTCGTAAAGAATGTATTGAGTGAGAGAAAGATCATGATCGTCGGAACCTGCGATGATCGAAGACCTTGAGAGACTGGGGCTGATAAAGAGGCTCCCCCGCGATCCGAAGAAAGTGGCCGATGCGATGGCGCTCGCCCATCGGGACATTGGAACCGCTCGCACGCTTCTTTCGACCGATTGCGACTGGGCGTACAACATCGCCTACAACGCGACCCTCCAGGCCGGCCGGGCTCTGATGTTTGCCAGAGGATACCGCCCGGACGGTGCAAACCAGCACATCTCGGTGGTAAAGTTTGCCGGGCTCTTCCTTGGCGAAGATGATCTTCTTATCTTCGACCGTATGCGCCGCAAGCGGCACAGTTCGGTCTACGATGCCGTGGGTATAATATCTGTCGCCGAAGCGGAATTTGCGGTGAGCGCAGCTGAGGCTCTGGTGCAGAAGATTGCGATACTCCTTGGATGACTTCATCGCGGCCCGGGAAGCTTCCCGTCTTTTTCCGCAACCGCCCGGTCGAAGGCGTGGCTCCCCGACAATCTTCAGCAGTCTCCACCCGAGGGCCCGACTGTACTTCGCGATCCCGGACAATTGCGACGATCTCGGAGCGCACCCGGAGTGGCTTTCACCGGATGCGATGGTTCCCCGGTCGGGCTACTGCACAGGGGTTCGTGTATCGGGCAATCGCCGACTCCCGGTGCTGCTCCCCGCGCTGACAAGGCAACGTGCAAAAGAAGTGGTTCGGGAGGGTGCCCTATAGCGTTCCGCGTCAGGCGGGCACCTGCTCCTTCTTCTCCCGGTCCCAGTGGCGGTGCCGTCCGATGGCCGTCTTGAACTGCTCGACAAACGAGTTCACGTCCCCCTGGCTCCCACAGGTGACGACCCCCATCTCGGAGACGGCCTCTCCTCCGGTTCCTGCATCGACGAAGGTCACGCCCTTGATATCCGATGCCTTCAGGAGTTCGATCCCTTCTCCCATCGCTCCGATCGGTTTGCAGTGCTTGAAGGCCTCGTTGACGAAGTGGATCGCGAAGCCCTGGTTCTTCAGGGTATCCGCATGCCTCCCGCCCGGGACATACACGGCGTCGTACACGACGGAGGTGGTGGTGACGTAACTCTTATCGACTTCCATCTCTTTACCGTCGGCGGACTTGATCTTGCCGTGGAACTGCGAGACGATCTGCGGGTGAGCGCCCGCATCCTTGAGCGCCTTCTTCACCTGCATCACCTCGTCGTGGTCGTAGCCCTCCATAGCGAGGATCGCGACCTTCCTGCTCTTGACGGTGTCTTTGACGGTCTTCTCCTGGCTGAGGTTCGGGGACTTCTTCGTGCCGGAGGACGCGCCCTTCTCCGCCGGGGGCGGCACCCCGATCCCTTCCGCGATCCGTATCGCGAGATCGCCGTCGACGTTGTTGATGAGGTCCACCACCCTTTTGCGGACCCCGGAGTCCGAGACCTTCCCGAGCTCGAAGTGGAAGGCCTTGACGATATGCTCCTTCTCCGCGTCCGACATGCTGTTCCAGAAGAGCTTCGCCTGGCTGAAGTGGTCGTTGAACTTCTCGCTCCGTGCACGGATCTTCCTCCCCTCGATCTTCTCCTGGTAGTGGGCGTAGCCGCCCTCCTCCACCCGGGCCGGCCGGGGTTTGTTCTCGCCGAGCGCATTCGGGAAGTAACTCACGACACCCTTATCGATCGTCATCCGGTTGTAGCCTTCCCGCTGGTTGTTCGCGGCGGGCGCGAGCGTCCGGTTGATCGGGATCTCCTGGAAGTTCGGGCCGCCGAGGCGTATCAGCTGGGTATCCAGGTACGAGAAGAGCCGGCCCTGGAGGAGCGGGTCGTTCGAGAAGTCGATCCCCGGCACGACGTTCGCCGGACAGAAGGCGACCTGCTCGGTCTCGGCGAAGAAGTTGTCCGGGTTCCGGTTCAGAATCATCTTCCCGATCCACCGGATCGGCACCTCCTCCTCGGGCCAGAGTTTCGTCGCGTCCAGAATATCGAACTCGAAGTTGTGCTCGTCCGCCTCCTCGATCATCTGCACCCCGAGCTCGAACTCCGGGTAGTCTCCCATCTCGATCGCCTCCCAGAGGTCGCGGCGGTTGAAGTCCGGGTCTTTCCCGGCGATCTTCTGCGTCTCGTCCCAGACGAGCGAGTGAACCCCGAGCTGCGGTCGCCAGTGGAACTTGATGAACCGCGCCTTCCCCTCGGCGTTGATGAACCGGAAGGTGTTGACCCCGAACCCCTCCATCATCCGGTAACTCCTCGGGAGCGCACGGTCAGAGAGAACCCACATGATCATGTGCGTGATCTCGGGCAGGTTCCCGACAAAGTCCCAGAAGGTGTCGTGGGCGGCGGAGGCCTGCGGCATCTGGTGGTGCTGCTCCGGTTTGATGGAGTGTACGAGGTCGGGGAACTTGACGGCGTCCACGATGAAGAAGACCGGCATGTTGTTGCCGACAAGGTCGTAGTTCCCCTCCTCCGTGTAGAACTTCGTCGCGAACCCCCGGACATCCCTGACCGTATCAGCGGAGCCGCGGAACCCGACGACGGTCGAGAACCGGACGAAGACCGGCGTCTTCTTCCCCGGATCCTGGAGGAACGCCGCCCTCGTATACGCGGTCATCGGCTCGTAGACCTGAAAGTAGCCGTGGGCGCCCGATCCCCGGGCGTGGACGACCCGCTCGGGGATCCGCTCGTGATCGAAATGCGTCAGTTTTTCGCGAAAGTGGAAGTCTTCGAGGAGCGTCGGCCCCCGCTCCCCCGCTTTTAACGAGTCGTCGGTATGGCTTACCCGAACCCCCTGGTTCGTCGTCAGGTACTCGCGTTCCGGGTTCTGACGGAACTCGTCGAGTTGCTCCTGCTTGCTCTTCTCATCTATCTTTCTCCTCTCATCCATACTCTCTCACCTGCACCCCTCTCGCCCCGCCCGGTCGAACACCGCTGCTCCCCCGGCGGGCGTGCCCCCACATCCCGGTCGGGTCTCATAAATGTAACTGCGCGGCCCGGGCGGGCGCGTAAAACGGCCATATCCGTCAAATACGCCTTTAAAACAGATGTCCTGAGGATCGGCCCTCCCCGGTTACGCCCCTTCCCGTGGCTCCTCGCGGCGGATGGGGCAGAGCGGGTCTTCGGCCCAGAGGTCGCCGGTATCGGCAAACGCCCGGATCCTGCACCCGCCGCCGCAACGGTCGCGGTAGGAGCATCGCCCGCAGGAGCCCCCGACCAGATCCTTCTTTCTCCGGAAGTCGGCGAGGATCCGGTTCTCCGGGTCGTTCCAGATAGTGCTGAACGGTTTCTCCCGGATGCTCCCGACCTTGAGTCTGTCCATCTGGGCGAACTGGCAGGGGTAGACGGCACCGGAGGGATCGATGTTTGCGATGCGGTCTCCCGCGCTGCACCCGACGCCGGCGTGTGCAAGAAGGGTGCACATACTCTCGTATGCGGAAGGATCGTCCTTATCCAGCCTCTCGAGGAGGTATACGGTGTCCTGGGGTGCGTCGACCGTGAGGAACTCCATGGCCGCCGGGTCTACCTCGCGTGCCTTCTCGATGAGCAGGTCAAGGAGGCCGGCAATCTCCCGGGATCGAAGTTGCCGGGCGTCATACCCCTCCCCTCCCCGGCCGCTCGGGACCAGCCAGTAGACGCAGAACCGTTCCGCCCCGGTGTCCAGGGAGAGGTCGATGAGGGCGCAGATCTCGGCGTAGTTCTCCCGCGTCGCCGTCACCCGGACGCCGCACTTCAGCCCGGCGGATCTGCAGTTATCGAGCGCTGAGACAGCCTTATCAAAGCTCCCCGGGACGTTTCGCATACCGTCATGCGTCTCGGCGGTCGCCCCGTCGAGCGAGACGCCTGCGTACTCCACCCCCGCGTCGCGGAGCCGCCGTGCAACGACCGGCGTGATCAGCGTGCCGTTGGTGCTCAGGGCGGTGGTGAGGCCACTCTCCTTCGCGTGCCCGGCGAGTTCCCAGAAGTCCTCCCGGACGAGCGGCTCGCCGCCGGAGAAGAGCAGAAGGGGAACCCGCATCTCTGCAAGGTCGTCGATAAGAGCGAGCCCCTCCTCCGTCGTCAGTTCGTCCTCCCGCCCCCGCCCCGGCCCTGCCCGGATGTAGCAGTGGGAGCAGAGGAGGTTGCACCGGTTCGTGATGTTCCAGAAGACGACCGGCCGGCGGAGTTCGGAGAACGCGAGCATGCCGCTCGGTCTCTTTTCGGCCGCACGGTGCCGGATTACCTCGCTGACCGTGCCGGTCGCGTGGATGTATCTCGTGATCCGGTTCATTGCAGACGCCTTTCCTCTTCTACTGGCCCGATCCGGCCGCTCGGCTGCTGCTTGAACTCCTCGGTGCTGACGAGAACCCGGTGGTCGGCGGCACCGGCCGCCCGGGAGAGGGCCGTGACCCTGCGGTGCAGGTCATCGCGGTCGCGGCAGTGGAGCACGGTGTAGAGGTTGTACTCCCAGCGACCGGGGATGGTGCGGCGCTCGTAGCAGTGGGTCACGTCGGGGCTCTCCGCCATCGCGGCTCCGATCCCGGCGATGCGATCCGGAGGAACGCGCCAGACCACCATGGCGTTCGCCATGAGTTCGGCTTTCCGGGGGTTGATCCTCGTCCCGAACCGGCGGACGACGCCGGCTTCAACGAGCCTTCCCAGCCGGGCGACGACCTCCTCCTCGCTGATCCGAAGCCTTCTCGCCGCACGGAGAAACGGCCTCTCCTCAAACCCGATACCGTCCTGTGTCAATATGAGTAGTTCTTTATCGACCCTGTCCATCATCGTCTTCCTCCGCTAAAAACCGGAACCGGACGTCGAGTTTGAACCTCCGCACCATGGGAAGGTTCAGGACGTCCCCGGGAGGGATCGTCGACCGCCGCACGATCTCCTCGAGTATCCTCTGGAGTTCCTCTTCGCCCGCAGCGGCGACGGTAAACCAGAGGTTGTAATCGTCGTCGCGGCGGTAGTTGTGGGAGACGCCGTCGTACCCGTTCACGATTGCCGCGACCTCGTGCATCCGCTTTTCCGGCACCCGCATCGCGACGAGCGTGGAAGAGCGAATCCCGAGACTTCCGGGTTCCAGGATCGGCGCGATATGCCTGATCACCCCCCGGCGGGAGAGACCGGCCAGCCGCGCCATCACCTCCAGTTCCGGCATCCCGAGCGCTTCGCCGATGACCCGGTACGGCCGGGGATCGAGAGGAAAGTCGTCCTGCACCTGCTGGAGGAGCGCCCGGTCGAGCGGGTCGAGGCGCACTCACCGCACCCCCGGTTCGTAGAGGCACCAGGGGTCTTCTGCGAGGCAGTCGCCGGTACCCGAACCCCCTTTCGCGATCCCGTATGCCCGGGCGCGGCACCCCCCGCAGGCAGAACGGTACTCGCACGCACCGCATTTGCCCTTCAGCCCCTCGCCGGAGCGGAGGGCCGCAAAGACCTCCGACCCGTTCCAGATCTCGGCGAACGGAGTTCTCCGGATATTCCCGAGACCCAGCGGGAGGTAGGGGCAGGGGGTGACCTCGCCCGTCGGGTCTATCCTGCAGTAGCGGATGCCGGCAATGCATCCCCGTTCTCCTTCGGCTACGGGAAGCCCCATCCCGGCCGCGATCCGCACGTACTGCGGGGCGCACGTCGGGCGGATAGAGAGACCCCTATCTGCTCTCAGCCGGAGGATTCGGCGTATCAGGGACTCATACATCTCCGGGGAGATGTCGACGACCTCCTTCCCCCTCCCCGTGGGGACGAGGAAGAAGAACTGAAAGTCGCGCACCCCGAGGCTCTCCCCGAATTCCGCGATCCCCTCCAGGTCGCGGTGGTTCTGCAGGGTCACCGTCGTGTGCACCTGAACGGGAATACCGGCATCCCTGCAGGCCTCGATGCCCGCGACGGCACGCTCCCAGGCACCCGTCACCCCTCTGAACCGGTCGTGAACCCCTGGATCCGCCGAGTCGAGACTTATCGCCGCTTTCCGGATACCCGCCCCGGCGAGCCGCACCGCGGCGCGGTCGTCGATCAGGGTTCCATTCGTCCCGATAGCCATGCGAAGCCCCCGCTGCGTCCCGTATTCGGCGATCTCGAAGAGATCGTCCCGCAGCAGGGGTTCTCCCCCGCTGAGGATCAGCACCGGGGAACCTGCCTGTTTGACCTGGTCGATGAGCATCTTTGCTTCACCAGTGGAGAGTTCAAGAGCCCCTCCCCCGTCCCCGGCATCCATGTAGCAGTGGGCGCACCGCAGGTTGCACCGGTAGGTGACGTTCCATGATATGAGGGTGGGTCCGCTCTTCGCGCCGTCTCCGTTCCTGTTCCGCATCAACCGATCACCAGTCTCGTATGCTCCCCCGAAGAGAGGAGTGGGTATACCCGGACAACCCTATATCAAAGTATCGCAGATCCCGGCAAAATGAAGGACGTTCTGGGTATCCCGCCCGTGGCGGCACCTTTCCCTTTCCTCCCTGCGTTCGTTCTCGCCGGAACGGTTAACTATCCCGCCGGTCGTCGTGAGCGTGGAGGGCGTATGGCAGCGACCCCTCGCGGTGGAATCCGGCCGAGCAGGCTCTCGCGAAGGTTGACTACGGGGGACGCCGTCTTCATCGGGCTCGGCTCCATGATCGGGGCGGGCATCTTCACGGCTCTTGCACCGGCGGCGGCCGCGGCCGGGGCCGGGCTGCTTCTCGGCCTTGCGATTGCGGCCGCTGTTGCCTACTGCAACGCCTCCTCGTCCGCAGAGCTCGCCCGCCTCTACCCGGCATCGGGCGGCACCTACGTCTACGCGCGAGAACGGTTGGGCGAGTTCTGGGCCTGGGTTGCGGGCTGGGGTTTTGTGGTCGGGAAACTCGCCAGTTGCGCTGCCGTCGCACTCACCTTCGGCTACTACCTGGCCCCGGAGTATGCACGGCTCCTTGCCGCGGGGGCGGTGATCGCGTTCATGGTACTGAACTACCACGGGATCGAGAAGACCGCCCGTGCGACGAAGGTCATCGTCGTGGTGGTTCTGCTCTCTCTTGCCGCGGTTGTTGCCCTTCTCTTCGTCGGCGAGCCGGATATCGACAACATAAGCCCGATCGTTGGGCCGAACGGCCTCTACGGGATTCTCCAGTCGGCGGGGATCTGGTTCTTCGCGTTTGCGGGGTATTCGAGGATCGCCACCCTGGCAGAAGAGGTCAGAGATCCGGAGACGGCCATCCCCCGGGCTATCGTGCTCGGCCTCGGTATCACGCTCCTCGTCTACGTTGCCGTCGTCGTCTCGGCGCTCCTCCTCGTCGGGCCTGCCCTGCTCGCGGAGTCCAGCGCCCCCCTGGTGACGGCGCTCGCCGGGGCGGGCCTTAGCCGGTGGCAGTGGATCGTCAGGGTCGGTTCGACCTTCGCGACGCTCGGGGTGCTCCTCTCCCTGATGACGGGCATCAGCCGGATGCTCTTTGCCATGGCGGCGGACCGAAGGATGCCCTCGGTTCTCGCCCGGGTTCACCCGGTGCACAGGGTTCCGCACCTCGCCGAACTGGCGGTCGGCATCATCCTGGTCGCGGTGGTGCTGCTCGGGGACCTTCGCACGGCGATAGGGTTCAGTTCCTTCACCGTGCTGCTGTACTACGCGGTCACGAACCTCTCCGCATACACCCTGACGGAGCGGGAGAGGCTGTACGGGAGACACCTCGCGGTTCTCGGTCTTTTTGGCTGTCTCGTGCTCGCGTTCACCCTGCCGGCCGCGGCCGTCGGTGTCGGGAGCGCGGTCATGCTGGCGGGCATACCGATCTATCTCGCACAGAAACGGCGCGGTTCATGACGGGGGCGGGGCGTCAGCCCCAGATCGGGTCGTCGCCGAACCGGTTCATCCAGTAGTCGGCGGGGTTCTGCTCCAGGTCTCGTTCAAGGTCTTCTATCCTGAACGAGACGGGACGGTTCATGCAGTAATCGACCAGGAGGTCGTAGGCCGCCTTCAGGCGTATCGTCATCTCGTGCGACTCCGCCGGGTCTCTCTGCGACACGTCCGGGTGCCACTCCTTGATCCGCTCCGAGTAGCGGGCGCGGATCTCACTCAGGCTGGCCCGGTCACGGATGCCGAGCAGTTCTGCCGCCTCCCTCAGCCGCCCGGCGGTTATTGTGGCCATCGAAGATGTGTATGCGGTGCCTGCAGGATAAGTGTTGTGAACTGCCCGGAGCGATCTCTTTTTGGCCGCAGAGGACAGAACCATTCAAACCGAGTCTTATGGCTGAGAATCCGCCGATCATCTACATGAACAACGCCGCCACGACCTGGCCGAAACCCCCGGAGGTGCTCGAGGCCGTCGGGCAGTCCCTCGCCCTCCCGGTCTTCGGGTCGGGAAGAACCACCGGGAGCCAGGGCGAGGACTACATAACGCTGGCCCGGGAGGCGCTCGCGGGCTTTCTTGCCGCAGACCCGCCGGAGCACGTGGTCTTCACCCAGAACGCGACCGACTCCCTGAACATCCTCATCCAGGGTTTTCTCGCCAAAGAGAGAGGGTGCCACGTCATCACGACAGAACTCGACCACAACTCGGTTCTGCGACCGCTTCACGAACTCGAGCGGCAGGGCCGTATCCGCCTGACCGTCCTTCCCTTCGAGAACGGTTCCGTTCGCCCAGATGCCGTCGAAGCGGCCATCACGCCCGATACCCGGCTGATGGTCACGGCCCACGGGAGCAACGTGCTCGGCTCCGTGCAGGACGTCGCCGGCATCGGCGAGATCCTCCATGATCGCGGGGTCTACTTCATCGTCGACGGGGCACAGACCGCCGGCCACATCCCCGTCGATCTTGGAAACCTCCCGGTCGACGCCTACGTCTTCACCGGACATAAGGGCCTTCTCGGGATTCCCGGCACCGGGGGGTTCTACCTGCGCGACCCGGACTCGATCGCTCCCACACGCTACGGGGGAACCGGGACGGACTCCTTCTCGCTCTTCCAGCCCCGGGAGATGCCGGAGCGGTTCGAGGCCGGAACACATAACTACCCCGGTCTTGCGGGGCTCGCTGCCGGGGTGAACTACATCGCCTCGATCGGAGTCGAGGCCATCGCAGAGAAGGCGGAGCGCCAGACGGCGTTTATTATCAGGGAGTTGAAAGAAGAGCCGAACGTCACGGTCTACAACGAGTCGCCCGCTCTCCCCATCGTCTCCTTCAACATCCGGGGGCTGGAGAACGACGACGTTGGGTTCATCCTCGCCCGTGCCTACGGGATCGTCGCCCGCACGGGGCTGCACTGTGCGCCCCTCGTGCATCGGGCGATCGACGGCGGGAGAGGCTCCGTGCGGCTCAGCCTCTCCTGGTTCACCACGGACGAAGAGTGCCGGACAGCCGCAGAGGCGATAAAGGAGATTGCGAGAAATGCGGATTCGTCGCTCGATTCGCCATAAATCCTGTGCCGACGGCTCGTTCATGAAGGAGTTCCTCCTGAGCGAACCGGTACCGGCGGGGTTCTTCTCCTACCTGGAGGACTTCGGGGAGGTTGAGGCGCTCCCGAAGATCGGCGAGGGGTTCTACAAGTTCGAGAAGACCGACTGGTTCTCCATCAAAGGGCTTGCCGGGGACACCACCGTCGAGGTCAGGTTCAAGAAAGAGGTCATGGACCTGACGATAGACTTCCTCTACCTCCTCTTCTCCTCCTACCGGGAAGGGCCGTTGGATCTTAGGATGCTGAAACAGAGGGAGCAGGCGGTCGGAAGACGGGTGAGAGAACACCTGTACGGGCCTGATTGAAGGAAGGCGCAATGCCCTGGGATGTGTTCGAGGAGTTCGCAGAGGATTACGATCGCTGGTTCGAGGAGCACCGCACCGTGTACCACGCGGAACTCGCCAGGATCCGGCGTCTCCTCCCCCGTCCCGACGGTCGTGCCGTCGAGGTGGGTGTCGGGTCGGGGCGGTTTGCCGCGCCGCTCGGCATCGCGCTCGGGATCGAGCCCTCGCTCGCCCTCGGCCGGATGGCGCGGCGGCGAGGGATCGAGGTGATCCGCGGGCGGGCGGAGTCGATCCCGATCAGGGACGGGTCGTGTTCGTCCGCTCTCATGGTGACGGTCATCTGTTTCCTGGACGACCCAGTCCCGGCATTTCATGAGGTTCACCGGATCCTCGCCCCCCGGGGAACGCTCGTCCTCGGGTTCCTCGAGCGGGATGGAGAGGTTGCCAGAAAGTACCTGCACGAGAGAGATAAACATCGGTTCCTCTCCCGTGCCCGGTTCTACTCGATTGACGAGATCCTCGAATCCCTCCGGCGCGCCGGGTTTTGCGTGGCGGAGATAGAGTCCGGGGCCGGGTTCTCGGTCATTGCCGCAGAAAGGAGTTAGGGAGAGGTCTCTTCCCTGAAGGTCGTTATCGGGTATTGCCGTTCTCCGGTTTCCGGAAGCAGAAGAAGCGGTGGCTGCAGGAGATGATGTCGCGATCGTCCAGGAAGTGCATCATCCGTGCAGTCAGGTTCTCGCTCGTGATGCTTGCAGAGATTATGGAGGGAGCTAACCGCGATAGCAGATCCGGCATGCCCCGGCGCTTTAGGGTGTCGCGGACGAAGGCATACGGCCAGTAAAGAGGGGATGCGCTCGAGACTCCGCTCTCCTTCATCACCATACCGCATCCCTCGAAGAGCGTTCGATACTGCTCCGATTCCCGGTATGCCGCGGCTCCGCTGAATTCACCCTCATGCTCCTTGAAGACCGGTTGTCTCCGTGCGATCTTCTCGATGAACGTGACATGCCCCCCGGGCCGGACCACACGGCAGATCTCTTTGACGGTGCGTGCAAGTTCGTCGTCGTCGGTGATGTACCGGAGAACCCAGACGGCATTGACGAGGTCGAACGTGCTGTTCTCAAAGGGGAGCGGCAGTTTCCTGACGGTGTGGTGCTCGACGTTCTGGATGCCCGCCGCATCCGCCTCCTGCCGCGCCGTCTCCACCATCTTCGGCGAGATGTCCACCCCGACGACGTGGTGCACCTGCCGGGCGAACCAGAGCGTCCACCGGCCGACGCCGCACCCGTAATCGAGCACCGTAAAGCTCGGCTCCAGCGCGACCGCTCTTGAGATGAGGCGTTTCTGGCTGCCGTCGATATAGGTGTTGTTCAGATCGTCGACGCCGATCACTGCCCTGAGCGGGTGGTGGATATGCCGGCTAGTTACCTCATCCCACGCATCGCGTTGATTCTTCAACTCCTGCGTGAACTCACCTCTGTGAGGTTCCCTCTGAATGAGATCAAATATTTAAAAGGTTCGTAATGGTGGCACAATGGGCTGTCGTACGGACTTCCGGCGCCTGTTTGTCGCCATCGGGGATGGTGCTGTGGAGAAGAAGGATCCCGGGGGGTCGGCACATGCCTTCGCCCGTTACTAGGACACCCCTCGCAGGATTGGTGCCGCTCGACGGGCCGCCTTCTTCTCACGCCTTCTTCAGGGTAAACCGAAACGCCGCCCCTTCCTCCGGTCGGCCCGGAACCCTGTCCTCGGCCCAGACCTGTCCTCCGTAGCGCGCGATGAGGATCTGCACCAGGTAGAGGCCGAGTCCTTCGCCGACGCCCCGCTTTTGCTGCTGGTACCGATGGAAGATGGCCTCCTTCTCCTCATCCGGCACACCCGGGCCGGTATCCTCGACCGTCACCAGCACCTCGCCGTCCTTCTCTTCAACCCGGATCGCGACCCCGACCCCGAGACCGCCGTGCTTCATGGCATTGCCGAGGAGGTTGTTGAAGACCACGGGGAGCAGGTCGTCTGCGAGAACCTGATGGTGAGCCCCGGTATAGCGGATGGCGCTGGTGGGGAAGTTCTCGATCGCTCCCCGGATAGCCCCGTCGAGATCCGTCTGTCCGGGTTCCGGTGAAGCCTGGCAGATCCGGCGGATGGTTGAGACGGTGCCCAGGATCTCGATACTCTTGTTGATGCTCCGCTTGAGTTTCTCCACGTATTCGGCGGCTTCGCCGTCGAGCGTCTCGAGCAGCAGATCGGTGTAGAGCTTGGAGACGTTCTCGGTGTTGCCGATATCGTGGGTGAGGATGTCCAGGTAGAGGTTCGTCTCCCGGTTCGCGGCTTCCAGATCGCCGTGAAGCCGGGTGAGTTCATCGGTATGACGTACGAGCGCTTCTTGTGCACGTTTACGCTCGGTGACATCCGTGAGGATGGCAATGGTACCGACGATAACACCGCTGCTGTCGCGGATAGGAGCTGCCGACGTGTCCACCCAGAGCGGTTCCCGGTTCAGGCGGGTAACCATCACTTCTTCACCCTGTACGGTCTCTCCGTGCAACGCCCGGTAGAAGGGGGTCGCCTCCAGCGGCAGCGGCGTCCCATCCGGACGGAGAACCCCAAAAATCTCCCGGCGTTCCTCGAAATGGGTTGGATCGAGAGATGCCGGCGCCCTGTCGATCATCTTACGCACCGCTTCGTTCACCCGGACGATGGTTCCGTTGGCATCGTAGATGATGACGCCCGACGCGATCGCCGCAAGAGTAGCATCCAGTTCGGTGGCTCTCAGATGCTCCCGTTCCATGACGGCATGGAGTTTCGCCTCAGCCTGCTTGCGCTCGGTGATATCCCGGAAGACGACCATGATAGAGGGCCTGCCCCGATAGAGTATGGGGGTGGCCGTGATGTCGACCTGAATCGTCCGGCCGTCGAAGGTTCTGAGTTCCTGTTCGGCGAATGGGGTAAATGTACCTTCCTGTTCCATCCGGCGGATATGCCCGGCGATACGCTCGCGGTATTCGGGGGAGACGAAGAGATCCAGCGGTTTGCCCACGATGTCTTCGGGACCCCTCCCGCCCCCAATCCGGACACAGGCAGGATTCACATAGACGATGATGCCGTCCCGGTGTACGACCACGGCATCCGGCATGAGCTCGACGAGGGAACGGTACCGCTCCTCGCTCTCCCGGAGGGCATCCTCCATCTGCTTTCTCCCGGTGATGTCCCGCATGATCACCTGGACGGCGGGGGTGCCGGCAATGGAGGTCATGACTCCTTTCCCCTCCACCCAGAAGGGGGTTCCATCCAGCCGGAGGAGCTGGAGCTGGGTGGTTGGCGAAGGTTCGCCCTGGAGATCCATCGTAGCGTTCGCCTGGGTGCGGTCGCGGAAGTCGGGATGAACGATCTCGAGGAAGTTTCTGCCGAGGATCTCATCCGGACTGGATGCGCCGAGAAGGTTCACCCCGGTTGGATTGATGTAGAGGATCTTCTCACTGTCGTGAATGAGGACGATGTCGAGAGCGGTCTCCACGAGGGTTCGGTACTTGGCCTCGCTCTCCCGCAGGGCTTCTTCCGCCTGCTTCTGCTCGGTGATGTCGGTGAAACTCTCGAGGACATGTGTTACCCGGCCGGATGCATCTTTCACCGGCTGGGCAACGATATTCATCCAGCGCCCACGGCGCAAAACGCACTTCTCTACTCTCGTAACCTCGCCCGTTGCAAAGACGCGCTGTGCTGCACAGACTTCGCACGGTTCGTCCAGACTTTCGAAGTAGCGGTAACACTTCTGGCCGACGGGCTCCTGTTCGGGAAGTATGTCACGGGCCTCCTGGTTGACCCAGGCGATTGTCATATCCGGGTCGACAAGGGACTGCCCCGTGTCGAGTGCGGAGAGGATGGCGCCTACTCTATCTTTCTCTTTGCGCAGTTCCTCCTCGTCTCTCCTGCGTTCGGTATCGGCCAGCCTGAGTTCTGCATTCTCCCGGCGGAGGGCGTCAATCTCTGCCTGGAGTTTCCTGATCCGCTCATCGGCGAGCCTCTCGGCCTTTGAAGGGATCTCCTGTGAAATCTCATCCCGGCCTGCAGGATCAGACTTCCTTGGTTGAACTTCCGGGGGCGGCGGCATCTGGTGTGGGCTCCTGGTAAAAGGCAGGTACAGTGAATTACCCATATATAGTAATAACGGTAGCGCTACCGGGCTACGCAGGAGTTCCTGGAGTGCGGGGGTAAAAAAAGCAGTTCTCTATTAATTGGGTTCTGATCATTGCGATATCGCTTTATACTGAAGTACATGCGAGATGATGAAGCGGGCTGGTGAATGGCCGGCGGATTCTCTCGCTTCCGGTTGCATCGGGAGATCTGTCTGCCCGCTGCGAGAACCGGTCATCATCCAGTCTCCTTCCCGAACGGCCTGTATCGTCATCGGCATGACGTCTGCGCGATGCTCCCGCCCTTTTCCGGTTCTGCGCGATCGCCGGAAGGTCGGCGGTGACCCCGGTGTTTTTATAGGATCTCCCCCTCTGACCCCGGTCAGAAGAAGGGGTAGATGATGAAAGGCCTGGCAATGCTCAGGATCGGAGAGATCGGATGGATAGAGAAGGAGAAGCCGGCGTATGGCCCGAGAGACGCCGTCGTCAGACCGCTGGCGCTCGCTCCGTGCACGTCCGATGTCCACACCGTCTGGGAGGGAGCGATCGGCGAGAGGCACAACCTCATCCTGGGGCACGAGGCGCTCGGGATCGTCGACGAAGTCGGGAGCGAGGTTCGGGACTTCAAGCCCGGCGATCGGGTCATCGTACCGGCGATCACTCCCGACTGGGAGACGGAAGCCGCACAGCGCGGGTATCCCTCGCAGACCGGCGGACCCCTCGGGGGCTGGAAGTTTTCGAACTTCAAGGACGGTGTCTTCGGCGAGTTCTTCCACGTAAATCTGGCGGACTACAACCTCGCGCACCTGCCGGAGGGCATGCCTCTCGAGGCGGGGGTCATGCTCCCGGACATGCTCAGTACCGGGTTTATGGGTGCGGAGAACGCTCAGATCGAGTTCGGGTCCACGGTGGCCGTCCTCGGTATCGGGCCGGTCGGGCTCTCCGCCATCGCCGGTGCGAAACTCCGGGGCGCCGGGAGGATCTTCGCCGTCGGCACGAGGCCTGCCGCTGTTAAGGTGGCGAAGGAGTACGGCGCTACGGACATCATCAACTACAAGGAGGGAGACACCGCGGAGCAGATCCGGAACAAAACAGGCGGATATGGTGTCGATGCCGTGATCGTCGCCGGCGGCGGGCCTGAGGTGATGATAGATGCCGTAAACGCGGCCAGACCCGGATCGGTGATCTCGAACATCAACTACTTTGGTTCGGGTATCGGCGATCAGGACATCATCCCGCTTCCCCGGATCACCTGGGGGTTCGGGATGGCGGATAAGAACATCATGACCGGGCTCTGTCCCGGCGGAAGGGTGAGGATGGAGAGACTGGCCGAGGTGGTGATGCACGGACGCATGGACCCGTCGCTCATGGCGACGCACGTCTTCAAGGGTTTCGATAAGCTGGAAGAGGCTCTCCTCCTGATGAAGGAGAAGCCGAAAGACCTGATCAAGCCTGTCGTTCTCGTGGAGCCGTAGGAGCCCGGGTATGTCGGCCGGCAAGGCGGTTTCGTTCCGCCGTGCGCACGCTACTTCCCCGAGACCTTCGCGATCACGCGATCCAGGTGCTGCCGGTAGAGCTCCTGCGGGTCGAGTTCCCCGAGCCCGTCCGGAGTCCTGACCATCACCCTGTCGATGCCGGCGTTCACCAGCATCTTCGAGCACATCAGGCAGGGGGGGTCGTAGGAAGGCGCTCCCGTCAGGCGCTCGAACCCGGCCAGGTACATCGTGCAACCGGCTGCGGCCCGTCCCGCCTGCAGGAGCGCGTTCATCTCCGCGTGCACCGAGCGGCAGAACTCGTAGCGTTCGCCGGAGGGGATGTTGTACTGCTTCCTTATGCAGGTGTTCAACTCATCGCAATGGGCCTCCCCCCGCGGCGCACCGTTGTGCCCGGTGGAGACGATCTCTCCCGCCGAGTTGACCACGACCGCACCGTAGCACCGCCGGATGCAGGTCGACCGCCGGGCGGTCTCGACCGCGATATTCATGTACCATTCGGTTCGCGAGGCCCGGGGCGGTACGGGTGGTGCATCGGTATGCCGATCCGTCATGGCCGTCCCTCCGGCAGTGGGTTCCGGCCGCTCAGGTTTTTGCTCATGATAGATCTTCCACGGTGCGGGATTAAAAAGAGGTGTTTTTGTGCTCCCCCGGGATAGCCTGCGATCGGTGGAGCGTCAGTACACGCCCTCGCCCGTCACGAGGACGCCCTTAACCAGGTAGGTGCCGTTGCACGGGCCCGTGAACTCGTGGCGCACCTGCTCGTGGTATGAGTTAAACTGCCAGCCCATGACCCACCACTCGTTTCTCCCCTGAAGGTCGGCCGAGATGGTGAGGACGTTATCGTCGGCGGCCTCGAACGAGAAGATGAACGGCACCTCGACGACGTACCCGGACGATCCCGGGCTCAGATGATCGTCGGAGCCGGTGAGGTTGCCGACGATCCGGTAGGGCGCAAGCAGGGGTTCCGTCCCGATCGGCATTCGGGTCTCGATCTCGCGGCCGGGATCGGCGTCGTGCAGGTGGAGTTCCCTGTCGACGAGCACCGGTGTCTCCTCCGAGTATCGGTCGGAGTAGATCTGGGTCGGCTTCGGGAGTTCCGACTCGTTCTGCCCCGGCATGATTGGAATCGGCGTGATGCGGTTCTTGTAGATGGGGTCTATCCGGTCGGCCGAGATATTCAGCATGGGAACGCCGTCGACGTTCTCGATCTTTACCGATATATCGCTGTCGAAGTTGCGAAGACTCGCCCGGGAGAGATTGATCGGGGTGACGTTCGTTCCGGTTGCCGGGTCGTAACGGGAAGGAAGAGGGATCAGGAGAACCGCGTCCTCGATCGGCCCCGACGTCGAGACCTTCAGCTCGTAGTGATACGTCGACCTGAAACTCTCGGACGCGGACTGGCCGAGATTTGCCGCGATCAGCGCGACAATTACGAGCAGAACCGCTGCGAGGATGCCTGCTGCGATGAGCAGGTTCCTGAGCGTCTTTGCGTGGTTTCCCATCGATCAGATCAGGGGACTGGCGGTATTATAGGTATCCATTTTCAGGCGCCCGTCTCTCGATCCCGGCCGCCGGACTTCTCCCCGGTTCGGACGAACGGTCCGGGCCACAATCTTTTATAGTACGGTGGGTTCCGGAAGCCCATAACAAGGAGGTATTTCATGTCGTATCTCACCGTCGGTAAGGAAAATACGGGCACCATCGACCTCTATTACGAAGATCACGGTGCCGGGAGACCGGTCGTCCTGATCCACGGCTGGCCGCTATCGAGCAAATCCTGGGAGAAGCAGGTGCCGGCGCTGCTCGATGCAGGCTACCGCGTCGTCGCCTACGACCGCAGGGGGTTTGGGAACTCCGCGAAACCGACCTTCGGCTACGATTACGACACCCTGGCCGAAGACCTGCACAGGATCGTGACCGAACTCGATCTCGTCGACGCCACGCTCGTCGGGTTCTCGATGGGCGGCGGGGAGGTCGCCCGCTATCTCGGTACCTACGGGAGCGAGCGGGTGGAGCGGGCGGTCTTCATATCCGCGATCCCGCCGTTCCTCTTGAAGACGGACGACAATCCCGAGGGGGTCGAGGGCAGCGTCTTTGACGGGATCATGGAGAGCATCGCCGCCGACCGTCCGGCGTTCCTCGCCGGGTTCCTCTCTGAGTTCTACAACGTCGATATTCTCGGGGGCGACCTCATCAGCGACGAGGCCGTCCGCCTCAGCTGGAACGTCGCCGCCGCCGCCTCCCCGGTGGGCACGCTCGACTGTGTCCCGGCGTGGCTGACTGACTTCCGGGACGACCTTAAAAGCATCGACGTGCCGGTTCTCGTCATCCACGGCGATACGGACCGGATCGTGCCCTTCGCCGCATCGGGAAAGCGCACCGGCGAGATGGCCAAAGAGAGCCGCCTGGTGGTAGTCGAGGGCGGCCCGCACGGGATCATCTGGACGCACGCGGAGCGGGTCAACCGGGCGTTGCTGGACTTCCTCGGGCAGGAGATTCTGGAGGCGGAGCCGTTCGCCGCAAATCCTACGTAGAGAAGTGGAGGCTCCTCTCAGTATACCGGGATCATCCCGGGATTCGTCCCGGTTATGCACCGGCCGCCCCCGCGGCCGACCACGAAGGTGTTCTCGATCCCGACCATCCCGACACCCGCGATCCCCTTCTTGGGCTCGAGGGCGATCACCATCCCCTCTTCGAGCGGCTCGTCGAAACCGCGGGCGATCACCGGCATCTCGTCCACCTGCAGGCCGACGCCGTGGCCCAGGAACTGCACCCGCCGCTCGCCGAACCCCATGAAGTTCTCGAGGAACCCGGGTTCCAGGCCGTCGAGTATCGTCGCGTAGACCTCCGAGGGTGCTATCCCCGGCCGCAGCATCGAGGCTGCTTTGTTCTGGACGTCCACGCACCGGCGATGCGCTTCGATCGCCTCTTCGGGGAGCGGTCGCCCGAACATGTACGTCATCGTCTTGTCGGTGTGGTAGCCCTGCACCCCGCACGCGCAGTCGACGAAGACCAGATCCCCGGTTCCGAGCTTCCGGTCGTGGCTGCCGAGCACCGGTGCGCCGGGAGCCGCTCCGAGGCACCCCCCCGGCCCGTCGAAACCGGTCGGGTAGATGGAACTCTCTCCAAAGCCGAGCTGCCCGAGGATCATCTCCGTCCCGAACATCCCGAATCGGGCAATCCCATGATGCCCTTCCCGTACCAGGTGCGAGAAGACCTCGCCCCCGAGTTCCGCCTCGCTCATCCCTTCGCGAAGCATCGCGGGAACAGCGTCTTCGAGCACGTGGCGGTGAATCCTCCCGGCCTCCTCCAGGATCGCGAGTTCGTAAGCGCTTTTGACCGACCTGACCTTCGCCGCCTGTGCATCGAGCGATCGTGTCTCGCGGATCGGGAAGTGCTTCCGGAACCGTTCGAGCAGCGCGAGGGGTACCATCTCCGTCTCCACGTGAACCGTCCCTGGAGTTGCCCCCATCACGGCTGCCGCATCGCGGAAACTCTTCATCGGCCGGATATCGGGGAAGTGCGACTCGTCAAGCGCCCTCTCAAGGCTCCGGCGCACCCAGAGCACGCCCTCGCCGTCGCGGGGGATGAGGAGAACCCCGTCCTGCATCGTCCCGGTGAGGTAGAACTGGTTCGTCCGCCCGAATATCGCGGCGAGCTCCCAGGAGGGGTTCTCGGCATCCATGCGGAGCCGGAACCGTTCCATGCGGTTCCGGAGTTCTGAGGCGGGGGTCTTACGCTCCATACGCATGAGTGGGCGGCGATCGTATTTAGCTCTGGCGGGGCAACCCCGCGTATGCCCCGGGTTCGGCACGGGCGGTTTCCCGCGACGATCAGGAGCAATTCCGACCACCTGGGTTATAGAGCCGCACAGTGCATTACTATCATGGAACCCCCCTTTATTTTTACGATGCACGAGGGCCTGCCCCGCCAGGGGCCGGGGAGCAACGAGTGTACGAGGAAGGCTTTCTCGATGCTGGCCGATCTCCCCGCCCGGCCGGAGATCCTGGATATCGGGTGCGGGGCCGGGATGCAGACGGTTGAACTGGCCCGAACCTGCCCCGGCTGCCGTATCACCGCCACCGACGTCCACCAGCCCTACCTCGACGACCTCGCCCGGAGCGCGGCATCGGCCGGGGTGGGCGATCGGATCACCACTCTCCGGGCCTCGATGGACGCCCTCCCGTTTGAGGACGCATCGTTCGACGTCCTCTGGGTGGAGGGCTCGATCTTCATCATAGGCTTCCGGGAGGGCCTTACCTCGTGGAAGAGGCTTCTCCGGCCGGGCGGCTACCTCTGCCTCACCGAGGCCGCCTGGTTCGTCGAAGACCCCTCGCCGGAGGCGGCAGAGTTCTGGAACGACTGCTACCCGGCGATAAAAACGGTCGCGGCAAACCGCGTTATCGCCGAAGACGCCGGCTACGAGGTCGTCGCGACCTTCCCGCTTCCGGCATCCGCGTGGTGGGACGACTACTATACGCCGATGAGCAAACGGCTCGCCGACCTGCGGCCGAAAGTCGCAGGCAATCCCGAAGCGGAGGCTCTCATCGAGTTCGAGGAGCGTGAGATCGCCGTCCACCGGGAGCACGGCAGCGAGTACGGCTACGAGTTCTTCATTCTGCAAAAGAAGGGGTGATCCGCCTGGTCCGGAAGGCAGTTCCTACTTCCCCTTCATCTTCCCGATATCCCGTGCGCACTTCCCGATCGCCTTCCAGCGCTTCTTCTCGAGCCTGACAAGCCCTATCTCCGCTTTCTCCTCTTCGAAAGCAAGTTCGCGCATGAGCCGCTGGAAACTCTCCAGCCGTGCTGCGGGAAGGGCTCCGGCCGCGACGGCCGCCTGGACCGCACAGCCCGGCTCCCCCTCGTGCCGGCAGTCCGAGAACCTGCAGCCCTCCGCGAGTTCGAGGATCTCGGGGAACGTCTCGGCGATGCCGGCGGATGCCGTGCCGATGCCGACCTCCCGCAGCCCGGGGTTGTCGATCATGAGCGCCCCGCCCTCAAGAACGAAGAGCTGGCGGACGGTCGTGGTGTGCCGCCCTCTGTCGTCGTAGTCCCGGGTGTGCGAGGTCTCCTGCACCGGGCGGCCCATGAGCCGGTTGATCAGGGTGGACTTGCCGACGCCTGATGAGCCGATGAGGGCGATTGTTCTTCGCGGCAGGAGGTAGGGGCCGAGCCGGTCGAGGCCCTCCCCGCTCGCGGCACTGACGGGGATGACCGGTATGCCGGGAGAGGCCGCGGCGAGTTCGTCGGCGAGCGCTGCGGGGTCGTCCGCGAGGTCGGACTTGTTGATGACGATGACCGGGCTGGCGCCGGATGCATGGGCGATCGCGAGATAACGTTCAGTTCTGCGGGCGTTGAGGTCGTGGCCGGCGGCCGTGACGATGAAGACCGTGTCGATGTTCGCCGCGATGACCTGATCGCCGCCTTCGCGTCCCGGTGCCCCCCGGGCAAACCGGGTCTTCTGCGGGAGGATATCGACGATCACCGTGGTTCCGGCCTCCGGCTGGTCGAGGAGCACGACGAAGTCCCCCACCGCCGGGAACCGGCCGAGCCTCCGTAGCGCCCCGGAGATCCCGGCCGTGACCGAACCGCCGTCGATGAGCACGTCCCACACCGTCTTCTGCCGGCAGGCCACGCGACCGGGAAGGTATGGCCCGGTGTACTTCGAGAAGGCTCTTTCGTGCTCTTCCGTCCAGCCGAGGTCGTTGAGGGTGTAGGGGTGCTCTTCTCCGCACCGGAACGAGGGTTGGCTCATGGGAAATCTGAACTCCATACAAGAGTGCATACGGGATGGCAAGTGCTTTGTGGTAGCAGTTTTCGGAGAGAGGCGGCGCGTGCCGCTATGGAACAGGGGATCTCGCCAGTACCATCATGTGTGCCCCCCGCTTCACGGAGCCCGGCGCGACTCTCAGTGCCTGCATCCCCGGATCATGTATCCGCCTCCTCGGCCGGCCTCCATGCCCGGGGAGGGACGAGGAGTTCGAATCTGGCCCCCCTGCCAGCCGTGCCGGTCTCGCGGATCCCGATCTCGGTTACGGAGAGGATGTCCCGGGAGAACGCCAGCCCGAAACCGGTGTTCTTCCCAAACCCGTAGCGGAAGATCCTCTCCTTCTCGTCGTCCGGGATTCCTGCCCCGTCGTCCTCGAACGCCACGGTGAGCGTCCCGTCGCTCTGCTCGCCGGCCGTCACCAGAATCCGGGTGACTCCTCCCCCGTGCCGGAGGGCGTTCTCGATCAGGTTGTACGCGACTCTGGGCGAGAGCGGGTCGGCATAAACCTCCACCGGGGCGACACGGGTGGAGATCTCGACTCCCGGGTGGCGGATGCCGGTGACGGCCCCGGCAATCATCGTCTCAAGCGGCTGCCAGACCGGCTGGTATACGCCGAGCATCTGGTATTCACGGGAGAACTCGAGGTGCTTTTTGATCGTCTCCACGGTCTCGATCGAGTGGGAGAGATACGTGTCGGCCTCGGGATGCGTCCGGTCTTCCTGGAGGAGGTTGAGGTACCAGGCAAGGGCGGTGATGTCGTTGCCGATATCGTGGCAGGTCACCCGGGAGAGGAGGGATAACTTCTGGTTGGCCGTCCGGAGAGCGGTCTCCGCTGCTTTTCGGCCGGTGATGTCCCTGAGGATCATGACGAACCCTGCAGGATCCCCTTCCGGATTCCTGACGAGCGTTCCGGCGATGCTGACGACGCTCTCCTTCCTGCCGTTGGGTGTTGCCTCGATATCCGATACCCGTCCCTGTTCGAGGATGGCGGCCCGGATCGAGGCATACATCTCCTCGGGGACGAACCGCCCAACCGGCTGGCCGGGAAGATCGGCCTCGGCCACGCCGAAGATCTCCGCGGCCGATGCGTTCGTCGTGATGATCCTGCCCTCGATATCGGTAAGGAGCAGGCCATCGGGCATCGTCCGGATGATCTCCGGGACAGCCGTCTCGGGACTCAGGGTGAACAACCCGTACCGGTGCATGGCATAGGCGATGAGAAGGCAGAACAGGACAATCCCGATGAAGACGAGGTTGACGGTATAGATCCCGAGAGCCGGAAGGATCAGCCCGGAGAGTGAGCCGAAGCCGACAATGGTTGCGATACCGATGCCGACAAGCCGGTTCTGGCGTCGTATCCTCCCCCGGGGCGCTCCCCGCCAGGACGAGATGCCGATGTATGTCGCTAGAAGTATTGCTAGGGCAATATAGGCCCTCGCGGCCAGGGAGACGGCGCTTTCCGGCGCCGGCAGGTAGACATACCCCATCCCGGGCTGGAAGATCACCGTAAAGATCTGGTCGGTGAAGATGCCGATCAGTGCAAGGAGAACGGCGGGCAGGTAAAGGCCGATGAGGAGGATTCCACGTTTATCCCTTCGGGTGAGCGGGTGGCCGGTGAAGGCAAGCGTGAAATGGACGGCAAGCACAATGGTAAACGTCCACAGGGCGCTGGCCCGCAGCCAGAAGTGGTAGCCGTCATAGTCGGCAGATTGCCAGAGGAAGTACTCGCCGAGGGCCCAGTAGGTCGCACTGAGCGCTACTGCGAGGAAGAGGCGGTTGACCGTCGAAGAAGGGTTTTTTGCAAAAACGTACATCCCGAGACCGTAGGTAGCGAACGCCGAGACGGCGCAGACACCGACCAGGATGGGAAAAAGAACCGTGATGAGATCCGACATGGTTGCCTGAGCCCTTGCACACTCTGTGTTCTCAGCCCGCTGCCCTGTCCTCGTCACCGTGAGAACACAGCGCAGGCCCGTCGTGATTATTTGCTATGTCTCCTCATAAATCCCTTCTCTTTCTATCGTGCGCAGCCGGCATCCCGTGGCCGCGATGGCTCCGCATTCAGTCCGGATTTTCGGATCAGGGCCTAAAATGGCCGAATCCGGTGCGGTTCCCTCGCAGGAGAGGCATGGTCGGCGGCCTGCACCGCCGGAAGGGATCTGCTTCGGCTACCACAGGCGCTTAATACGGGGTTCATGCTATAATCCTGCAGGGAAGCGGAATGAGCGGCAGAAGTTATGTCCACGGGTATACGGCGCGGGAAGCGGAGCGGTTGAGCGATCAGGCAGAGACCCTTGCCGGGCTCCTCCACGGCGACACCCGGTACCCGGCAGGCTCACGGGTGCTCGAGGCCGGGTGCGGCACCGGCGCCCAGACGGTGATCCTGGCGCGGAACTGTCCGGAGGCGCGGATCACGTCGGTCGATATCTCCGAAGCCTCGCTTGGGGAGGCAAAAATGCGTGTCCAGGACGCGGGGATAGAGAACGTCACCTTCGAGACCGGGGACATCTTCGACCTCCGGTACGAGCCGGGGAGCTTCGACCATATCTTCCTCTGTTTTGTTCTCGAACACCTGGAGGAGCCCCGCCGTGCGCTCGAGCGCCTCCGCCCGCTGCTCCGCGAGCGCGGCACGATCACCGTGATCGAGGGGGATCACGGCTCGGCGTACTTCCACCCGGACAGCGCCCACGCCCGCCGGACGATCGGGTGCCTCGTCACCCTCCAGCGGGAGATGGGCGGCAACGCCCTGATCGGGCGGGAACTCTACCCGCTCGCCACCGGCGCAGGCTACCGCGACGTCCATGTCTCGCCGCGGATGGTCTACGCGGACGGGTCCCGGCCTGACCTTATCCGCGGGTTCACGCGGCTGACATTCACCGCCATGGTCGAGGGCGTGGGGGACAACGCGGTGAGCCGGGGGATGATGAGCCGGGAGGACTGGGCTCGGGGGATAGCCGACCTCTACCGTGCTGCGGGGCCGGACGGGGTCTTCTGCTATACGTTTTTTAAAGCGACGGGAAGAAAGTAACCGGGATACTTACCGCTTCGCCCCAAACGGCACCATGAGGTATCCCCCGAATCCCGCGAGCCAGAGGAGCGCGGGGTAGACGATCATCCTCTCCGACCCCCCATGGCCGATAGGGCCATAGAGGCTCATGATGCCGAAGTCGCTCGCGGCATGCGTCACGAGGAAGACGAGGCCGACAATGCCGGCGATGATCGAGATCGCCTTTAAGGGTCCCCGGACCAGCGAGGCACAGGCGATCGCCTCGACGTTGAAGAATACGAAGGCCGCGAGTGCAAAGAGGCCGTGGATGCCGGGAATATCCAGCGTGAAGACCGCGGCGCCCATCGCCCCGGCACCCGTGAGGACGAAGACGGGCAGGATCCAGCCTCTGCCATAGGAGCGGTAGAGGAAGTAGCCGCCGATGACGTTCAGGAGGCCTGCAAGGAAGAGGGAGGAGTTGAAGAGCCATGCCGTCGCGCCGGTCACGCCGAGATCGCTGATTGCATTTATATTGATGCTATAGCCCGGCGCCATGGCCGCGCCGGCCATGAGGGCGATCATGAACTGGACCGGGAGCAGGAAGAGCAGCACCCCTGCAATCATCTGACTGTTGTTTGTTCGGCGCATGGTGAACGGATAGTGGCTCCCCCTTTATAATTCCTGCACAGGCCCGGCGGCGCCGGCTTTCGCAGCGTGGCCCGGATTGCTGTTAACGGCGTTAATGGAATCGGGGAGCAACACCGGGCGCCTACTTCGTCGCCATCGCGCGCAGGATCGCCATGATCCCGGGTTTTGTCCCCCTCGCAAATGGCGAGCCGAACTCTTCCATCTCCATATCACTGGAGCCGAACATCTCCTCGTTCAACCGGTCGGTGATCTCGTCGAATATCCGCTTATACGCGATACAGTGAGGATCGACACCCCGGATCTCTCCGTCCGTAGGGGCTATCGCGTTGTAGGGGCACCCGCCCCGGCAGTATTTGATGTGGGAGCATCCGGCGCACTCGCGGTCGACGTAGTCCCTGAACGCGTTCATGAGTCTCCCGGCCTTCGACCCGGCGAGGTCTTCGGCTGTGGGACGGTCGTAGACGTTCCCCATCACGTAATCCGGCATTCCGACGAAGCGATAGCAGGGATATATGCTCCCGTCGGGCCCGAAGGCAAGGGTGCTTCCCATGCAGTCCACGAACGTGCAGACGGTTCCGTGCCGGGTAAAGACGCACTTGCAGAGGTCGTTGATGTTCATGATCTCGATCTTGCCCAGGTTATCGAGGTACTTGTCGAGGAGGTAGACCAGGAGTTCCCCGTAGACCTCCGGCTCGAGCGCCCACTCTTTCGGGTTCTCGCTCCGGAGCGACGGCAGCGCCGGGTGCAGTTTGAGGGGGAAGCCGTTGGTCAAGAAGAAGTTGGCGATCTCCTCTTTGCGCTCGACCGAACGGCAGGTGAACGTGCAGATGAACCTGACCTCAAGCCCGTTTGCCTTTGCAATCTCATAGCCCCGCATGGTCTTTTCGAAGTAGCCCTTCCCTCTCTGCAGGTCGTTGATCTCCTCGGGGCCGTCGATGCTCGACCCGATCGGGATCTGGTATTCTGCGAATATCCGGGCCATCTCCGGGGTGAGCCTCCAGAGATTGCTCTGCAGGGCGAACGTCGGTTCGAGGTGGGCGAGGCCCTCGGAGAGGATAGGAAGTGCCTGCCGGTAGAACTCCGCGCCTGCAAGGAGGGGCTCTCCCCCGTGGAAGGTGATGGTGACCTGGTCGGAGCGGTAGTCTTTGAGCCACTCAGCGATCTCCCGGACCGTCTCGATGCTCATCTTCGGAGAGCCTTCCTCGGAACTCCAGCAGTAGTGGCATTTCGAGGGGCAACCGAGCGTGGGGATGATCATGACGTGAAAAGGGCTCTTCATCACACTCAACTTCACGCTATAAGATGTAAAATTTATTCATGCGGCATCGGACCCTGCGGCCGTCTCTTTCCGGGTTAGCGCAGCCATCTGCACCGATGGCAGATCCCGGTGCGCTGAATCGCCGGTGCAGGGTGTTCACGTTGTGGTGCCGGAATATGCGGGTGCTGCGAGTGTTCCCGACCGATTCGTCCCGGCGTATCCCGAAAACATTTTTACTTCTTCTCCGTACTGATGGGTGAGGAAGGAGAATGGACTTTTCCGACTGCGTGAAATTCGCCAACGAAAACCCCGTGACCTACATCGCGACAATGGACGGCGACCAGCCCCGGGTCCGGGCGTTTGCCATGTGGTTTGCCGACGAGACCGGGTTCTATTACCACACCGGAACCCCGAAGAGTGTCTGGAAGCAGCTCACGAAGAACCCGAAGGTCGAGCTCTGCTTCTACAACCCCGAGGGTGCCGGCAGGATGATGCGGGTCACGGGAGCGGTCGAGTTTCTCGACGATGCGGCCTTAAAAGAGCGGCTCGTCAGAGAGCGGTCGTGGCTCCTCCAGATCGGGATCACCGGCCCCGCCGACCCGAAACTCGCCGTCTTTCGCGTGGCGCACGGCGAGGCATACTTCTGGACGATGGAACAGAACATGCGGGAAGCCGAAGCGCCCCGCGTCAGGTTCTAGGCGCCCTGGAGTGCGAAGATCAGTCCATCGACCTCCCGCAGGCGGAACACGTCCGCCGGTAGGGGTCGATGCACCCTCCGCACGACGGGCACGTGTAATCGGCCTGCACCTGCCGTCCCCACTCTTCGGGCCCGAGAGCGGTGAGTCTCCTGATATTCTCCGTAAGGTCGATCCGGTATCGGCCACGATAGAGTTTATCGAGAGACCCCCGGGTCGGGCAGGGGAACTCCGGGCATTCGCCGCAGTGGTCGAGTTGCCGCTCCAGGACGCATCTCCGGATCCGGCACTTCCACTTCGAGGTGCGTTTCTGACGGGGGTCTTCGGAACGGCAGCCGTGGCACCTCCCGGAGAGAAAGCAGGAGGCGAGAGCGCAGTTCACGCCGCACATCCCGACAGTATCCGGATAGAGAGTTCGCGCCATGCTACCCCGGACGATCTACCAGTCCTTCTTCATCGCCTCTGCCTTCAGGTCCTTCGGCATCAGTTCGATCGCGTAACGGAGCGCCGTCCGGGGCATGACTCTCTTGTTCGCCATGACGTAGGAGAAGACCTCGCCCGTATGCTTCCGGCTCGCCTCCTTGAGGAGCCACCCGTAGCCTTTCTGAACCAGGTCGTCCGTGTCGGTCAGGAGGAGATTCGCAATCTCGATGGCTTCGGCAAGGAACTCCCCGTGCTTCGCCGGCACGATCAGCGAGACCGCCGCCGCCCGCCGCATCCAGCGGTTCTTCGACTGCGTCCAGCGTTTCAGTTCCTCGATCCCCTCCGGATAGCGGACGATGAAGTCTCCGACGGCATGGTTGCAGAGGCCGTCGCAGGTGGCCCAGTTGGTGATATAGTTCTCAATCCAGTGGCGGAAGACGGCGATATCACCGGGCTCGCAGCGGTCGGCGAGGTGCTGGGCCCACTCCGAGACGACGAACGCCTCCTCCATCATCCCCGACGAATAGAGTTCCTCGCAGAGGGCGAAGATCTCCTCTTTCTCGCGGGCTTTGACCTCCTTCCAGTATCTCTTCGCGATCGAGACCGCGGTTGCCGTCTTCATCCCGTAGCACCGGACCTCTTCCTTGAAGAATCGCTGGCCGCTCTCCCGGATCTCGGGGTCCGCGTGCGCCGTAAACTCCTCCCGTATCGCTTCAACGACCGGATCCATATGCAGGTGTACGGAGAGAGGAGGGATAAACAATGCGGCACTCATATCCACGTGCCGCCCGATCCGGGGGCGGGGCGTGCCTGGTGGCGGCGTAAGAATCAAAAGATGCAGAGGATCTATCGGGAGATCACGGCTGCCGGCCGTTCCGGCGGTGCACGCCTGCAGGCACCAGGAGTTCGAACCGTGCTCCCTCCCCCGGAACCCCGGTCTCCCTGATGGAGAGCCCGGTTATGGCGAGGACTTCTTTTGCGAGGAACAACCCGAAGCCGGTGTGGTTGAAGTATTTTCGCTCGAAGATGTTCTGTTTCTCGCTCCCGGGGACACCGGCTCCGTCGTCTTCGCAGACGATCCGCAGGCAGCCGTCAGAATTTTCGGTGGAAAACGCAATCTTCGAGAGTTTTCCACCGTGCCTCAGGGCATTCTCCGCCATGTTGTAGAAGACCTTTTCGAGGAGCGGGTCGGCAAAGACCTCGATGTCCCGGATATCGACCGCGAGCGTCACTGATCCGAGGTCGAGGTCATCCGTCGCCTGCATGATCGTCGACCTGACGTCCTGCCATCTGGGCAGCTGGACGCCGATCTCCTGATACTCCTTGGTGAACTCGATCTGGCGGCGGGCTATCGCTCCGGCCTTGCCCATCTTCTCAAGGTAATCGCGGAAGAGCGGATCGGTTGCCTGTTCCTCAGCAAGGCGGAGGTAGCCGAGAACCACGGTGAGCTGGTTGAGGACGTCGTGCCGGGTGATGCTCGAGAGGAGGTTCAACTTTTTGTTTGCCAGTCTGACGGCTTCTTCCGTCTTCTTACGCTGAGTGATGTCGCGTGCGATCCCAACCGTTCCGATGACCTCCCCGTGTCTGTCCAGGATGGGCGACCGTATCGTCTCGAAGACGGATCTGCTCTGCCCCACGTCGATGAAACTCTCCTCGGCTACGGCCTGTTCTTTGCTCGCCATCACCTTCCGGTTTTCCTCTTCGAATATCTCTGCCGCGCATCTCCCGAAACAGCGGTGGCAGGTATTGCCTATCAGGCTCTCCGGGTCAGCTTCTACGACCTCGCCGAACTTCCTGTTCACCGCAATGAATCGTGAGTCGGCATCGGTCAGCCAGGCAAGATCCGGGATGTTGTCGATGATGGTCTGCAGTTCGGCATTCTTCTTCTGCAGCGCCTCCTCCATCCGCTTGCGTTCGGTGATATCCTGGTTCGCGCCGTAGACCTTCACGGGTTTCCCGTCGGCATCCTTCACGCACTTGATCCTGGCGATGATATGGCGGATCGTGCCGTCCCTGCGTATGATCCGGTGCTCTACCTGCTGGACTTCCGGAACGGCCCCTTCCGTCGTTCGGGCCATCACCTCGCCAATGGCCTGGAGGTCGTCGGGATGCACGAACTCTCGTGCATACCTCTCCATGGGCATCACGTTCCCGCCCTCTCTGGCCGCGGTCGTCCCGTAAAGAGAATAGAACTGGTCGTTGAACGTGAACGTCTGGGCTTCGACGTCCTCCTCCCATTTCACCAGCTGGGCAATATCCATCGCGTTTGTCAGCTGGGCCTCGGTCTGGCGTGCGATCTCTTCCGCTCTCTTCCGTTCCGTGATATCGAAGAGGAAGACAATGCTCTCCGTCGTGCCGGGGATCATGTCGATGTTCGCGAAGAGATCGCGGATCTCGCCGGAACGCGAGAGGAACCTGAACTCATACTGGGTCTTGGCCTTCTCTTCACTCTCGCGCCGGAGCAGGTGCTGCTCTTTCATCCTCGCGAGGTCTTCGGGGACGACGAACTCTGTCCAGCGCTTCTTTCCCTCGATCTCGGACTTCGGGTAGCCGGCAAGACGCTCGAACTGCGCGTTTACGAGGCCTATGGTGCAATCGGCTTCGAGGACCATGACTGCGGTGCTGGTGTTCTCGAAGACCCTCCGGTATCTCTGGATATGGTTGTAGTCTGCCGTAAGACTGGCTACGCCGCTCTCCATCCCGGCGAGTGCCGCGGCAACCTCCTTCTGCTCTTCTGCAGGGAGCTGTTCAAGCAGGGGTTGGAGTGTTCTTCGGAGGTGTTCCAGTTGCTCCATGTCAGATCCTGTGCGGTTTTGGTAGGGCGACACATGGGGTTTTGCCGGAGAAACTACAGGTGCTTGTCCCTGTTCCGGCCTTTCCTTACATGAAAAGCGCCGGTCAGCAGATATGCTGGAACCCGTTATGAGGTTCTCCGATGTTTGATGCTGCTTATACCCGGTGTATTGCGGCGTCGAGGTCCGGCCCGCTGTCCCGTCGGCAATGGTCCGAACATACGGCTATCTATAGCCAACAGAAGCATTCAATCCTATATAGCCATTTGCTTTTTTCAGTGGCCGTTATCCTGCCTCTTTAGTTAAATGAGCATCTTAGAACTGCGATAGAGGCTCAGGACTGGCGTATATCCGGTTTCCCGACGGTGAAGGCGTAACCACGACCCCGGGTGAAGGTTCATGGAAAGGCCCTGTCCGGTCTCCGGCGGAGTCACTGGCCCACCCTGTCGCTCCTGCGCTCAAGGAGGAGCACGTCCCGCCATCTGCCGTCCTTCATCCGGCCTATGCGCTCGCGGCGGCCGACAACTCGAAACCCATGCCGTTTGTGGAGAGCGAGGCTCGCTTCGTTCTCCGGGAAGATGCCTGCCTGCAGCGTCCAGAACCCTTCCCGCTCCGATGCGGCGATGAGCGCGGAGAGGAGCGCGCTCCCGACTCCCAGCCCCCGGGCGTCTCTCTCGACGTAGACGCTGACCTCGGCCACGCCGGCGTAGACCGGGCGGCTGGAGTTGGGGCTCGCCGCCGCCCAGCCGAAGATCCCCTCGCCGTTGGCCGCGACGAGGCGGCAGGATCTGACGTGGCTCGCGTCCCAGCGCTCCCAGGACGGCGCCTCGGACTCGAACGTCGCGTTGCCGCCAGCGATCCCCTCGAAATAGATCCGGCGGACCTCGTCCCAATCGGCGGCGGTCATCTCTCTGACGGTGAACTCCATCTTACTCCCTCTTCTGCTCGAGCACCGTTCGGCGGGGGTAGAACCCGAACTTCCGGTAGAACGGGAAGGCCTCCTCGTTTCCGTCGGCGACCGAGACCCGTTTTGCGGCCGAACCGTTCGCGTCAAGCCACGCAAGAGCCCGGCGGACGAGTGCCGTGCCGACACCCTGCAAGCGGTATACCTCGTCGACGTAGACGGACTCGATCTCGCCCGCCGATTCCGGTGAGAGGGAACTGATGCAGTAGCCCACGCACTTCTCCACCGCCGGGTCGAAAGCAAGATCGACCCGCAGCGCCCCGGTCTCTGCAAGCCCGGCGAAGTACGCCTTCCGGTCGTCGAAGGTCATTTGCTCATAAAGGGTCTTAAACGCCCGGGCATGTGCATGGTGGTGGGCGTTGAGTTTCTCCCAGAGCGGGCGGATCGTCTCGATCCCGGCGATATCCGTCGTGCGGTACTCGACGGGAGGCGCCGGTGCGGTCATGCCTCCTCTCTTGGTGCCTTCGCCGGGCACCGGGGTGCCGCCCCCTCATCGATGCCGAGGTACTGCGTTCCCCAGGCGCAGAGCGCCTCCATGATCGGGAGGAGGGTCCTGCCGAACTCGGTGACGGCGTACTCCACCCGGGGCGGCACCTCGGGGTAGACCGTCCGTTGCACGACCCCGTCCCCCTCCAGTTCCCGGAGCTGCCGGGTGAGCATCTTCGCGTTGACGCCGGGGAGTTCCCTCTGCAGTTCGGAGAAGCGTTTGACCCCGTCGCAGAGGTGCCAGAGGATGAGCGGCTTCCATTTGCCGCCGATGACGTCGAGAGCCGCTTCCACGGGGCAGTGGAAGGTCCTGCCGTTCTTCGTGTAGGTCATGGTTACACCAACGAAAGTAAGTTACCGGAATGCCTGTATTCCCTATATCTCCTCTTATGGAATATTTTATCCTGATGGTCCGGAACGCCGCGGGCGAAAGGACTATCCGTGCTGACACACCCGGCACCCTGCCGGGAGTGAGGTGCAACCATGAAAAACGAGATTGGAAGGAACTTCTTCATCCCGATGCCGGTCGTGCTCGTCGGGACGCAGGTGAACGGAAAGGCGAACTTCATGGCCGTGGGCTGGTGCTCGCGGGCGAATGCCAGCCCGCCGATGATCCTCTGCGGGATCGCGAATACCCACCATACCCCGAAAGGGATCGCGGAGACGCAGACCTTCTCGGTGAACGTCCCCTCCGCGGCCCTGGTGGAGAAGACCGATTACTGCGGGATCGTCTCCGGTAACACGGTCGACAAGTCGAGCGTCTTCGACGTCTTTTACGGGACGCTCGAGACCGCACCGATGATCCGGGAGTGCCCGGTCAACCTCGAGTGCCGGCTCGTCGAGACCGTAGCGCTCCCGACCCATACAGTCTTCATCGGCGAGATCGTCGGTGCGTATGCGGATGAAGGGGTGATCCGGGACGGAAAGGCGGACTACGCGGCGATCGACCCGCTCCTCCTGACGATGCCCGACAACCGCTACCACAGGCTCGGGGAAGATGCCGGCGACGCCTGGAGTGCCGGCAGAAGCCTGGTGCAGAGGGCCTGATGGGGTATCGGATGGGAACCATACTCGTAGACCCGGACCTCTGCACCCGGTGCGGAACCTGCACGGTCGTCTGCCCATCCTCGATCATCGATGCGGCGGATGAGGATGCCCTTCCCGGGGTTCCGGAGGGGAAGGCCGGGATGTGTATCGCCTGCGGGCACTGCGAGGCCTTCTGCCCGGCGGGGGCACTCCTCCTGAACGTCGGGCCGGAGGAGAAGGTCAGTATCCCGACCGGTGCGGGTACCCTCTCACCCGGCGACCTCGGCGTCTACCTGCAGAAACGCCGCTCCGTACGCCGCTACACGGGCGAACCCGTTCCCCGGGAGACGATCCTCGCGGTTCTCGATATCGTCCGGTATGCTCCGTCGGGCGGGAACGGGCAGCCGGTGGAATGGATCGTCGTCCACGACCCACAGGGGGTCAGGACGGTCGCCGCTCTGACGGTCGACTGGATGAAGATCCTTGCGGAGAGCCGCCACCCGATGAGCGGCTACGTGCCGGGGCTCATCAGAGCCTGGGAGGCGGGCAACGATGTCATCTGCCGCGGCGCCCCGCACCTCCTCGTCGCCCATATCCCCGAAGGCAGTCCGGTCGCGTCCGCGGACGCGATCATCGCGCTCGCGCACTTCGATGTCGCCGCCCCGGCGTTCGGTATCGGCACCTGCTGGGCGGGTTTCGTCTCGATGGCCGCCGCGGCATACGAACCGCTCCAGCGGGAACTCGGCATCCTCGCCGGACGGAAATTCGCCTACGCGATGCTCTTTGGGAATCCGCAGCATACGGTTCACGGCATCCCCCGCCGCAACCCGGTGCGGGTGACGTGGCGGTGATACGGCCTTGCCGGGGAGTTACGGGCCGGGGCGATCCCTCTTGCCCTTCCCGAGATACCGCTCGATATGCGTCTTCTTGATCCCCATCCCGAGCAGGCGCCGGAAGACCTTCTCACGGCCGAGGATCGCGATCTCCCGCTTCGCCTGCCGCAGCGTCTCGACTTCGTCGGGATACGGGAGCGTCCCCTGTCCCTCCGTCAGCCGCCGGAGTTCCGCTGTACTGCAGCCGGCCGCGGCGAACCTCTCCCCCGGACGCAGATCGATCCGGCACGACCCGGCGACGTACCCGATTCGCCGCCACCCCTCCTCCCACTCGATCACCACATACGAGGCCGGGGAGCAGTCGAGGGCGATATACGCCTTCCCGGCGACCACGGAGGCCATCATCCCGTAGTGGCCGGTGAGGATGCACGCCGCCGGGATGTCGAAGAGCCAGATCCGGTCGGCGAGGGGCGCGTGGGCGACGACGATATCGACCGGCCCTTCGGCCGACCGGGCCATTCTCCTCTCCCCCCCCGGTGGGAACGCCGAGGAAGCGGATGCCGAGGACGTCCTGCACCTCCCCCGAGATCTCGTGGAGATAGGGGCTTGCCCCCGCCGCCTCCCGGACGCGGCCGTAGGTGCCCATCGTGTCGTCGTTGTTCCCCTCGATGACGACGCAGTGCCTTCCCGCCGATGCAATCTCGCGGAGGAGGCCGAGGAAGAGTTCTGTCTCGTCGAGCCTTGAGCGCGAGCACCGGTCGTAGGCGGCGTCGCCGGCGAAGATGACTATTGCCGGGTCAGTATCTTCGATATGGTGGAGGAATGAGCCGATCGCGACCCGGCCGCCGGACGGCCCCTTCTCCTGCGTCCCCCACGCGAGATCGCTGAATGCGAGTATCCTCGTCCGTGGCATGACCCGGAGATACTACCACAGGAGATGATAGGTTTCGCGGTCTGTTCGGCAATCCAGCACCTTTGCCTCACGGAAGATACCCGTCCACGTACTCGAGGAACCGATCCACGACGGCCGTCGAGTAGGGCCCCTCCTCGTAGGCCGTCGCGAGGGTCAGGCGGTCGCGGAAGGTGGAGGCGATCATCAAAAAGCCGTACGGCCAGCAGGCGCAGGGGAGGTACTGGATCTCCCGGATATCGAGCGCCGCACCGCCCTTTCCGGGGATGGGGAGGTAATCGCCGGGGTCGAAGACCCCGAGGTTCGAGAAGACCGGGTTCTTCTGTCCGGATGTCTCGTACCGCTCGATCATCTCATCAAAGAACGCCCGCACCGCCGGCATCCCGCCCGCCATGATCTCCTCGTAGAAGAGGATGGCGGCAACGCCGAGGCTGCTTGCCTTGCGGCGGGTCGTTATCGCCGTCACCCGGCCGATGACGTCCTCGAGCCGGGCCCCCTCCCCGGCCGAGAGGGTGACCTCGTAGGCGATGGAGAGGTTCGTGAGCGGAGCGTCCTCGTAAAGGCCGGGATACCTCCTTCGGAGGTCGGCCGAGGTCAGGAGCGACCGGGGCTCCCCCCGGTCGGAGAATTCACCCCGGATCTTCTGGAACGCAAGGAAGAACGCAGCGATCAGGACGTCGTTCACCGTGGCCCCGTGCCCTCTCCCGAATGCCTTCATGCGCCCGAGCCGTTCGGGGGAGAGCGTCCGGCGGGCGATATGGGGCGTCCCCCTCCCGGTTCGCTCGATGGGGAAGCGCCACCGGTCGACGAACGGCTCCTCCTCAGCGAGCGCCTGCTGCCGTTCCTCCTCCGAGTAGAGCGCAAGAACCCTCTCCGTGCTCCGCTCGTAAGGAGCGCGGGGGGCCGGCCGGAACCCGGGGTCGTCCACGATCCCCCGGTAGGCCGCAAAGAGATCCCGGGCAAGGGTGAGGGCGCCGGTGGCGTCGCAGAAGCCGTGGTGGCAGGTGACGGCCACGATATCCGCTCCCTCTCGCTGATAGAGGCCGACCCGCACCTGCGGCCCGGAACGGACGTCGAGGGGCGGTGGAGGCGTGTGGAGGGGTTCGTCACCGCCGGCCGGGACGAGGACAAACGCTCCTTCCCACCGCTCCTCCGGGATCTCCTCCCAGACCGGCCGGCCGTCAACCTCCGCGAATCTCGATCGGAGGTAGGGATCGGATGCAACGAGCCTCATCGTCGCCTCCCTCATGGCTTCGGCGTCGACTTCGCCGTCGAGCGTGAAGACGACGTGCATCGTCGGATCGTAGATGCGCTCGAAGTAGACGTTGAAGACGTCGAAGGCGGGGGCGGGGTGGCGGATAGGCGGGGCAGACATCATCTTAACCATCTCCTGGTTGCGGGATAACTGCTTTCTTATTCAGTACTCTCTCGTGCAGGAGAAGTCCTGCTACTCCAGAATCCTCCGGACGGCGGCCTCCCAGACCCGGTGCGCCTCGTCCCGGTCGAGCCCTGCCGCCGCTCCCATCCTGATCCCGAGAGCGACCGATACGACGATGCTTGTGGAGAGATCCGTATCGAGATCGCCGAGACGTCCCGCGGCCTTCTGCTCTTCAAGAACCGCGGCGATCAGGTCATGGATGGCCCGGTAGTTCTTCCCGACGGCATCACGGAGGGAGTCGTCCCGCACGGCACTTGCAAACATCTCGATGATTGCATTCATCCCCATCCTGCCTTCGGGGTAGATGACGTGATCGAATATCGCGGAGAACGTGCCCTCGAGAGTATTGTTAGAGCAGGCATCCTGCAGGCTCTCCGAGAGCCGGGATCGGATGTAGGCGAGGGCTGAAGAGATCAGGTCGTCCTTGCTCTTGACGTAGAGGTAAAGCGTCGCGCGGGAGATGCCGAGCCTGACGGCGACGCCCTCCATCTTCAGGTTGGAGAATCCCTTCTCGTCCGCCTCGGCTATCGCGGCCTCGATGATCCTCCGCCTCGCTTCGTCTTTATATTCGGGCACGACCTTCGGCATGATACTAACACATGTGTCAGCAATCTTATATACGATCGATCCGTACCCTGAATAGTGACACTCGTGTCAAATTTAATTACGTGTGTGTCAGGGGAGGGGAAGCCGCAGAGGGAACTTGACGCCTGCTGTAAGGACCTTCTGGAGCAGGAGGAAAATTTTGCGCTCTTCGAGGCTCTGGTGAGGGAATACTGCGGGATAGGGTTCTTCGAGTGCCTCCGCTCTCCGGAGAACGGTTACCTGACCCCGGCCGTCTGGGAGGAGAGCGGCGACAGACCGCCCGCGCTCCTGTGCACCGTCGTCGAACTGCTACACCGGGCGGTCGAGCGGGAGGGCGAACGATGAAGGCGGCGTTCGGGTCTCTCGGCAGGCTCATCGCCGGCCGCCCGTACCTTGTCGCGGGCCTGGTCGTCTCGCTGCTGGTCTTCTCGCTCTACGGCGCTTCCTCGATCCGGATGGAGACGGGCATCGAGACGTTCGTCGACGCCGACTCTCCCGGGGGGGTGTTGCTCGACCATTACACGCGGACGTTCGGAACCGAACTGGTCATCCTGATCGTCGAGTCGGAGAACGTGCGGGACCCCGCACTTCTCCGGTACGTCGACACCCTCGGCACGGATATCGCTGACGAACGTTACGTGGACGGGATACGGTCGCTTCCCGCGGCGATACGATCGGTGAACGGCGGCCGGATCCCCGGAACCGAGGCTGAAGTCGTCGAAACGATCTCCCGCCTCCCGCAGGCAGCCCGGGCACGGTACGTGCCTTCTGGGACGATGACCCTCCTCTTCGTCACCCTCGAGCCCGACCTCTCCGACGACGCAAAAGCCCGGGTTCTCGATACCATCGAGACCATCGTCTCAGTCTCGTCCCCACCCCCCGGCGTGAGCGTCTCGATCTCCGGCGATCCCGCATTTGATGTACAGATGCAGGAGGCCATGCGCAAAGAGATGGGCCTGCTGATAGGGATCGCCCTCTCCCTGATGGTCGCGGCAATCGGGCTGCTCTTCACCCACGTCCGCCACCGTTTCCTTCCCGTGGGGATCATCCTCTGCGGGATACTCATGACGTTCGGCACTCTCGGGTTCTTCAACCTCCGGGTGACCTCGCCGGTCATCGGATCGTTCCCCGTGATCATCGGTCTCGGGATCGACTATGGGGTGCAACTCCATTCACGGTTCCATGAAGAAGTTCAGGACAAGAGCCTGCACGACGCGATCGTCGCCACGCTCTCCCACGCCGGCCCGATCCTGATCGCCATGTGCACGACCGCTCTCGGGTTCGTAGCCCTCCTCACCGCTCCCATACCCATGATCAGGGACTTCGGAACCGCGTGCCTTATCGGGGTCGTCTCGTGCTTCCTGCTCGCGATCGTCATCATACCTGCCTTCTTCGCCATCTTCGGCTACGGCAGGGGGCCGGAAGGCCGGCCGGGCCCGGCGGAGGCTCCGGAGACAGGAGCGCTCGCGGGCTACAGCCGGTTCCTCGGCGATCTGGCGGTCCGGGTGGCACGGCATCCCGTTCCGGTTATTCTTCTCTTTGCGCTCGTTGCTGTCGCCGGGATCCAGTACGACGGCGCCATCGGGATCAACGTCGACCAGCAGTCCTTCGTCCCCGAGACCATGCCTGCACGGGTCAGCCTCGAGAAGGTGGAACGGGCGATCGGCGGGACGTCCACTGTGCCGGTGATGATCAGAGGGAGCGATATCCTCGATCCGGAGGTCATCGAGTGGATCGATGCGTTCGGAACGTATGAAGCGGCGCACCGGGACGAGATCACCGGTCATGCCAGCATTGCCACCCTTATCCGGGAGTATAACGGCGGGTCGCTGCCTGCATCAGCAACAGGAATACAAGCGGTCGTCGCGCGCATCCCCGCCGAAGTCCGCGGCGCATACCTCTCGGGCAATACCGGTGCGGTGATCGAGTTCGCGACGGTCGATATGGAGATGGACGCGGTGAGCGCCCTCATCGACCGGCTCAGGAGCGACATCGTCTGGCTCGAACCGCCGGCAGGACTGGACATTCAGCCCACGGGCAGGTCGACGGTCTACGGCGATCTCTACGACGGGATCATCCACTCAAAGAACCAGATGACCGTCCTCGGCCTGATCCTGATCGCCGCCTTCATGATCGTCGTATACCGCCGGTTCGACTCTCTCGCACCGCTCCTCCCCGTCGTCATGGTCATCGGGTGGAACGACCTCATCATGTACGCCCTCGATATCGCGTACACCCCGCTCACGGCGTGCCTCGGTTCGATGACCATCGGCCTTGCGATGGAGTACACCGTCCTGATCATCGAGCGGTGCAGGGAGGAGATGGAGAGAGGCCTGGAGATCTACGAGGCCATACGCGAGGGCGTGACCCGGATCGGGATCCCCATCACCATATCCGGGCTGACGACGATATTCGGGTTCTCGTCCATGCTCGCGTCCTCGTTCTCCCTTGTAGCGGGCTTTGGGCAGACGACCGTGATCACGATCTTCTTCTCGCTCGTCGGCGGCATCATTGTCATGCCTGCGGTCGTCGCCCTGGTGCTGCGCAGGGCGCCGGAGCCTTCCGGGCACCGGAGCGAGGCCGCGGCCGAAACATAGCGCGCCCCGCTTCCATCCTTCTGCTGCAAATCTATTTGATTGATAAGCGGCCAGGAGGTGGATGCAGGAGACCCAGAATGAAGCGAAAAATCATCGATATCGACGAGGAGAAGTGCACCGGGTGCGGGCTCTGCATACCCGACTGCCCGGAGGGAGCGCTTCAGATCATCGACGGGAAGGCAAGGCTCGTGAGCGATCTCTTCTGCGACGGGCTCGGCGCCTGTATCGGGACGTGCCCGGAGGGGGCGATCTGCGTCGTCGAACGGGAGGCCGGGCCGTATGACGAAAGGGCGGTGATGGAGAAGATCGTGCCCCAGGGAGAAGGAGTCATCAGGGCGCACCTCGAGCACCTCCTCGGTCACGGGGAGGAGGGGCTGTACCGCGAGGCCGTCGAGTACCTGAATACGAAGGGGATCCCGGTTCCCGAGCACGGAACCGCGGGCGGCGGTGCCGCGTGCCCGGGCTCCGCCGCAAGAAGCCTTCCGCGAAGGGAGACCACTGAGGGAGAGCGTGCCGGACGAATAGAATCGGAACTGCGGCAGTGGCCGATCCAGTTGCAGCTCCTCAACCCCGCAGCCTCGTACTTCGACGACGCGGATCTCCTCGTCTCCGGGGACTGCGTTCCTTTTGCATACGCGGATTTCCACCGTGACTTTCTCCGCGACAAGATCGTGATCCTCTTCTGCCCGAAACTGGATTCAAACGTCGAGGGCTACGTCACCAAACTCGCGGAGATATTCTCGCAGCATGCCATCCGCTCGATCACCGTTCTGCACATGGAGGTTCCCTGCTGCAGTGGGGTGCGGTACGTCGTGGATCAGGCACTGGAACGCTCGGGAAAGGAGATCCCGGTCAACGAGCACACCATCCTGATCAGCGGGAGGGTCGCGGAGGAGGGTGAGCGGACGGCTCAGCGCCGGGGTTCCGGGATGGGCCGCGGCCACGGGCCCGGCCTTACCGTCGCGAGACGTACCGGCTCCCCTTCAGGTAAAACCGGAGGGGGAGGTCCGCCGCCTTCGTGATCCCGACCCGGGTCGTCTGCACGATATCTTCCGGCCGGAACTCCGGCGGTGTCGCGGGCGACCGGACCTGGAGCGGGCCGTCGCGAAGGGAGGTTCCGTTCAGGTCCATGGTGATGCCTAGCGCCTGCGTCAGTTTGCCCGGGCCGCTTGCGAGCGAACGGGGGTCGTCCGTCCCCCGCCGCGCCTGCATGAGGTCGATCCCGGTGACCGGCTCGAGCGCCCGGATGAGGACGGCCTCCCCCGCGCCCTCTGCTCCCGTCACGACGTTGACGCAGGTGTGCAGGCCGTAGATCCGGTAGACGTAAGCGTGGCCTGCCGGGCCGAACATAACCCGATTCCTCTGTGTCACGCCGCGGTAGGAGTGGGCCGCCGGGTCACCCCGGAGGTAGGCCTCGACCTCGACGATCCGTCCGGCCGTCGTCGTCTCTTCACGGTGGACGAGCAGGCATCCCAGCAGGTCCTTTGCGACGGTCACGGTGTCGCGTTCGTAGAATGCAGCAGGAAGGGTCATGCTAGTTTCTGGTCTTATCCTGAAAGATCTCTTTCACCTGCCCCATCAACGTTCCGGGTGACGGTCGCCGGTGTCACTGCCCCGGGTCAGAGATGACACGAGTTTCACGGCCCGGAACCTGCCGGCGACCGATTGCGGCAGCGAACCGAACCCGGGCAAACGTGCGGATCCGGCGCACTACCCCCGGCCGGTCGAGATCGTTGAACCGGGGCCATTGTCGCCCGGTGAGGGTTGCCCGGGGGCCGTTTCACAAACGATCCCCCGGGATGACCTAACGATTAAATACCGGGGGCACCACAAGAGATACTGTTGCTACCCTACAGCACCCCTCATCAGGAGGTTTTGGAAATGAAGAAAGGATTCTCAATCGATATCGAGACAGAAACCGTAAAGAACACCGACTTCCGCAGGGTCCTTTATACGAGCAATTTCAGCCAGCTCGTGCTGATGCGCCTGAAGCCCGGTGAGGAGATCGGTGCGGAAGTGCATGACGACGTCGACCAGTTCTTCCGGTTCGAGGAAGGGGAAGGGGTTGTCGTGATCGACGGCACGAAGCACGCCGTCAAGGACGGCAGCGCCGTGGTCGTGCCGAACGGCGCGAACCACAACGTGATAAACACCTCAAAGACCGCCGACCTCAAACTCTACACGATCTACTCCCCGCCGGAGCACCAGGACAAGGTCGTGGCAAAGACCCGCGAAGAGGCCATGGCGCACGAAGAGCACTTCGACGGGAAGACGACGGAGTGATCCTTTCCGGAATCGCTCGAAAACCCGATCTCTTTTTCAGTTGCGGTTAAAAGCCGGAACGTCTTCAGTTCTCCCGCTCGATCTCGCCTCCCGCCTCCCGGATCGTCGCCTCGATATGCTCGAGGAGAGCGGTGTCGTGAGTGGCGAAGTCGAGCATCGGAAACCCCGCCACGAGGGGGATGGGCTTGAAGATAGCAAGCGGCGCTTCTCCGCTTCTCTCCGGTTTCTCGCCCGGGGCGATGACGACGGTCGTCCCGTCGCCCCAGACGGCAAGGTTCCCGTACCCCTGTGCATCCCAGATCTTTCGGATGAGCTCGCGTGTATGCAGCATTCTTTCTTCCCGGATGAGATGGTTGCGGGAAGAAGGTATCAACCTTCCGGAGCGGCAACTGCGCAAAAAATGGGGGTCTTCTTCTCCTACCTCGCCGGCGGCGTGTCAATTTCCCGGGTTTCCGCAGGAGGCACTCGCTCGCCCGTAAAGAGGTGATCGACGCCGAGGAGCGTGTTCACCCAGGCCCAGTCGCGGCTCGCCTGGAAGACCATCAGGACGATGAGGGTGAGCGGGACGGCAAAGATCATCCCGGCAACGCCGAGCGCCCATCCCCAGAAGATGACCGAGAGAATGACCACGAGGGCGGGGATATCGAAACGCCGCGATGCAAAGTGCGCGTAGATCGGGTTCTCTACGAGCATGTTCAGAACCACGACGGCTGCAATCACCGCGAGCGCGCCCCAGATTCCGAACTGGAGCCAGGCGAAGAAGATCGCCGGGAGCGCAGCGATGACCAGGCCGATGTAAGGGATATACGAGAGCAGGAACGTCAGCACGCCCCAGAGTGCGGCCGCGTGTACCCCCATGACCCAGAGGAACCCGCCGAAGAGGAAGCCGTGGACGAGGTTTGCCTCGGTTCTGACGATGACGAAGTCGATCAGGAACCGGCTCATGCGGGAGAACGCCTCAGCGGCCTCGTCTCTCTTCAACACCCTCTGTATGCGTCCGGGCATCCGCGGCGCCTCAAAGAGCGTGAAGATCGTCGTTACCACTATGAAGAAGAGGTAGAGCAGGAGATCCGCGATACTGATAGCCGATGAGGAGAGGAATCCTGCGAATCCCTGCAGGTTCACCGAAGACGGTGTGAACGACCCCGTCTCGATCCCGTACCTGTCTAAGAGGGCAATGATCTCCGATAGCCTGGCGGTCAACTCCCGCTGGTAGAGGGGGATGGCCGAGACCAGGTTCTCGAACGAGAAGAAGACGAGGTAGCACATCAGCAGAACGGCAAGGCCGGCAACGATGGTGACCGCGCCGACGGCGGCGATCTCGGGCAATCCCCTCGATCGGAGCGCTCTCGTCGCGGGATACACGATCATGGCGAGGATCACCGATACGGCGATGATGGTGATGATGTACCCGATTGCCTGGATCCCGATGATGAGGAAGACCAATGCCGTCAGCAGGAGTACGGTGCTCAGGTGCCTGGGTAAAACCGGGGATTCTGTCATCCTGAGTGAGAGTTCTAACGGAAACTATATTAATCCCGCGATACGTGGCGGAGGCGGCATGACGTGCGTCTCATACTCCGTCGGCGGGTAGAAGGCGGGGGTGTCGCCGGCCGGGTTCTGAAGGCAGAACGTACAAGGATGCCCGTTCGAACGATCAAAGAGTCAATATTAAGGCGCCGCAAGCATGATTCATATGCACTGATGATACTCACCCTCGAACTCATTCTCGTCGGCGTAGCGTTGCTCTTCCTGATCAGCATCGTTGCAAACAAGTTCTCGGAGCGCCTGGGCGTTCCCGCTCTCCTCATCTTCATCGTCGTCGGGATGCTCGCGGGTTCCGAGGGTCCCGGCGGCATTCCGTTCGATGACCCTGCGATTGCGCAGATCATCGGGATCATCGCGCTTGCGTATATCCTCTTCTCCGGAGGTCTCGACACCCGGTGGGAGCAGATCCAGCCTGTCCTCTGGCAGGGAGTCGCCCTCTCCACGGTCGGCGTTATTCTGACCGCAGCCCTGCTCGGTGGGTTCGCCGTCCTGGTCCTCGGGTTCTCCCCGCTGACGGCCCTCCTCCTCGGTGCGGTCGTCGCGTCGACCGACGCGGCAGCGGTCTTTTCGGTTCTGCGGACGGCACGGGCGCGCCTGCAGGGCAACCTGCGGCCGCTGCTCGAGCTCGAGTCGGGGAGCAACGATCCCGTGGCTGTCCTGCTCACCATCGGCATCATCGGGGTGCTCCTTATCCCGGGCACGTCGCTGTTTACCGTCGTCCCGATGTTCGTGCAGCAGATGGCGGTCGGCGGCCTGCTCGGCTACGCAATGGGTCAGGCCGTCGTCTTCCTCATCAACCGTCTCAAACTGGAGTTCGAGGGGCTGTATCCGGTGCTCAGCCTCACGATGGTGCTGATGACCTACGGCCTGACCACGACCCTCGGAGGGAACGGGTTCCTCGCGGTCTACATAGCCGGACTGGTCATGGGCAACAGCATCGTCGTTCACAAAAAGAGCCTGATCCGGTTCCACGACGGAATTGCGTGGCTGATGCAGATCGTGATGTTCCTTGCGCTCGGCCTGCTCGTCTTCCCTTCGTCCCTCCTGCCGGTGGCCGTTCCGGGCATTCTTGCAGCCCTCTTCCTGCTCCTGATCGCACGGCCGATCGCCGTCATGATCACGCTGCTCCCCTGGAAGATGCCGATCCGGGAGAAGGCTCTGATCTCCTGGGTGGGGCTGCGGGGAGCCGTCCCGATCATCCTCGCGACCTATCCACTTGTCGCCGGGGTGCCGAACGCGGAGCTGATCTTCAACCTCGTCTTCTTCATCGTCCTCGTCTCGGCGCTGGTTCACGGGACGTCGATCCCCTCCGTCGCCCGGTGGCTCGGCCTTGCCGCCCCACTCGAGGAGACACGCAAACTCTCCCGGGAGTTCGATGTGGATCCCGATACCCCGAGCGAGCTGCTCGAACTGGTCATCCCCTCCGACGCTCCGGCAGTGGGAAAGCAGGTCGTCGAGCTCGGGTTGCCGAAGGGCGCACTCATCATCCTGATGCAGAAGCGGGAGGAGCGTTTTGTCCCGGGGGGGAGCACCGTCATCGAGGCCGAGGACACGCTTCTCTTCCTGACGACCGGCGACCTGGCGGATACCGTCCGCACCAGGCTTCTCAGCCGGGAGGAGCCGGGGGGCCCCCCCGACCCCGATGCACCGGGCGGGGGGGCGTAAACGCCGCCCGGGACCGGAGAGAAATCCCACCCGCATCGCATCCGTTCGGGAGCTGGATCGTCTATTGGGCCTGGGTGGCGCGATTTTGTCGCCGTAGTTCCGCGAGGATGTCCCCCGGGAGATGCGGCCTGTCACCGGCCGGTTCCGGCTTCGAGTTGCCCGGGATCTCCGCCGGGATCCGTCCGTGTGCAACCTGGTTTTTCGCCAATTTATAATAATATTTATATATTATGTGCTGTTTAGTCCCCTCGGGGATTGTATGAGAAAACCCCGAGTACCTGTAACATATCTGATAGTTCTCATTGTGGCGGTCATCTCGATTGCCGTGGTCGCCACCGCAGCTCCTCAGTCGGGAACCTTCATGAGCGGCGAGCCGGGCATGCCCGGCATCACCCGGGCGCTTGAAGTTTACCCGAATAACCTCTCACACGCGGATATATCCGGCAATCGGATCGTCTATAGCGATTATAGAGACGGAAACTGGGATATCTTCCTGTTCAACCACACCTCGGGCAGAGAGTACCAGCTCACGAACGACACCTACGACCAGATGAACCCCACGATCTCCTGTGACCTCGTCGCCTGGTACGATAACTCGACCGGGGCTTGGGATCTCGTCCTCCTCAAACTCCACGGAGACGATGCAGCCTACCCGGTCTGCACGGGCCCCGATCAGGGGCGGCCCGGCTGCCCTGCGGGAGTGGTCTGTTTCCCGACTACCACGACGACCACCACACCGACGCCTGGGCCCGGGTCCGGCAACTGCTCCTGCACGGCGAACTTCACCTGGAGCCCCGAGAGCCCTGCCGTCAACGCTACGGTTAACTTCACCGGGAACGCCACGGTCGACGGCGACTGCGGGATCGATGCGTGGGCCTGGAGTTTCGGCGACGGTGCAACCGGCAGCGGCCAGGACGTCACCCACAACTACACGTCGGAAGGAACCTATACGGTCAGGCTGAACGTGACCCTCGATGACGGCACGGTATGCAATGCGTCCGAGGACATCACGGTCACACCGCTTCCCGCCGACAATTGCTCCTGCGCAGCGGACTTCACCTGGAGCCCTGAGAACCCTGTCGTCAACGAGACGGTCGACTTCACCGATCAGACCACGGTCAACGGGGACTGCGCCATCCAGGCATGGGCGTGGGACTTCGGCGACGGGGAGACCGGTGAAGGCGGAACCGCGAGCCACGCCTACGCCACGGCAGGAACCTACACGGTCGGGCTGAACGTGACCCTTGACGACGGCACGGCGTGCAACACGTCAAGTGACGTCACCGTCTCGCCGCTGCCGGAGGAGAACTGCTCCTGCACGGCAAGCATCGCGAAAGACCGCGACCAGGCCGAACCTGAGCAGCCGGTTGCCTTTACGGGCTCGGCTGCGATCGACGGGGACTGTTCCGTGACCGGCTGGGCGTGGGACTTCGGCGACGAAGCGACCGGTGAAGGCGAGACCGCGAGCCACGCCTACGCCGCGGCGGGCACCTACACGGTCACGCTGGTGGCGACGCTTGACGACGGCAACACCTGCCAGGCAACGACGGATGTGACGGTGACCGCTCCTCCGGAGCCCTGCTCCTGCTCGGCAAGCATCACGTCAAGCGGGAACTCGTTCCAGGGCGAGGCCGATATCCAGGGCGACTGCTCCGTGACCTCCTGGTCATGGGACTTCGGTGACGGAGCGACCGGCAGCGGCCAGGACGTCACCCACGACTATGCGGCGGAAGGAACCTATACGGTCACGCTGACCGTGACACTCGACGACGGGAACACCTGCCAGGCGACAACGCAGGCCTTCGTGATCTTCTGATACGTCAAAAAAGCGGCGGGGGAAATAACCCCGCCCATTTCTTCTCGGAATGTGCGGGGCGGGGATCACGCCCCGGCGGCCGCAATGCCGGGTGTCTCTTCTTCGAGGTTGTCGGCATGAACCTCGTCCCGGCTTAAGAGAGCAAGGGCGATGACGCCGAGGGAGAGGGCAAAGACGGCGAAGAAGACGAGGTCGAACCCCGTGGCGAGCACGTCTATCCTGATCTCCGCCGGGGACGACGTCGTGACGTGGCGGTGCGACGCGACCATGAGCATCGCCTGGACGAAGATCATGCTGATGAAGGAGATGCCGAGGGTGATCGGGCCGGTGCGCTCCACGGAGATGAGGCTCGATACCATGCCCTGCCGGTCGCGGGGTGCCATGTTCATCACCATGTTCGTGCCGGGCGAGAGCATGAGGCCGAGCCCGAATCCGACGGCGGCAAGCGCTCCGCTGATGAAGTATATCGTGCTCTCCGCCGAGAAGAACCGGAACATCAGGTAGCCTGCGGAGATGACGAGTGCGCCGGCGATACAGAGTCTCCGGTTCCCGACACGGTTTATGAGCATCCCGGAGAGGAAGCCGCTCGCCATCATGGCGAACGAGAGCGCGGTGAGAACGAGCCCGGAGGTCGAGGGGTCGAAGCCCTTCACCAGTTCGAGGAAGAACGGGAGGAGGTAGTTGACGCCGCCCATGAGGAAGTAGGCGAGGGCGAGCATGAGGTTGACGTAGAGGAAGTTGCGGTTGTTAAAGAGCCGGAAGTCGAGGAGCGGGTCGGCCGTCCTCCGCTCGTGGAGGACGAGGTAGCCGAGCGCGATAACGGCAGCCGCGAGTGCCGCAAGGATCGTCGGGTCGGTCCATCCGAGCGCGGAACCCTGGCTGACGGCATATATGAGCGATCCAAGCCCGGCGAATATCAGAACCGCGCCGAGCCGGTCGAACGGCGAGGGCGTGCCGGACGCCGTGACGCCTGCCGGTATCGCGTAGGAGCCGAGCAGGATGGCTGCGGCGCCCACGGGGACGTTGATGTAGAAGATCCAGTTCCAGGAGAGGTACTGCGTCAGGATGCCCCCGAGAACCGGGCCGGCCGCGGTCCCGAAGGCCGCGAACGTGGTCACGACCCCCATCGCCTTCCCCTTCATCTTCATCGGGAGGTACGCCGCGACCAGGGCCGGGGCGATGGCGGCGATCATCGCCCCGCCGATCGCCTGGAGCACCCGTGAAGCGATCAGCGTCTCGAACGAGTCAAAGACTTCCGGGAAGAATCCGCAGAAGAACGAGCCTGCCGTGAAGACGCCGAACCCGACGAGGAACACTGTCTTGAACCCGATCCGGTCGCCCACCTTGCCGAAGACGAGGATAGAGCCCGTCAGCACCAGCAGGTATGCCGTTGCAACCCAGCTGACCGTTGTCGAGGGGAGGTCGAAGATCGTCGATATCGTGGGAAGAGCGATGTTCACGATCGTGCCGTCAAGCGACGTCATGAACATCGCAAGGGCGATCGAGACCATGAGCAGGGTATACTGCTGCCGCGAGGCGCTGCCGGCCGGCTGATGCATACTGAATGTGCTTGTTGTTTGGATTAAGATATTTTGGAAAAGGGTCGGTCCCCCGATGCCCAAATGGGGTGGCGAGGATTGTGCGCACAGGGACGCGAAATCCCTCGGTCTCTGCGCCTCACTCCTTCGGCCGCAACGGGCAGCACCTGTTGCCGCAGACCGGGCAGACGCGGCGATTGATCAGGAAGACGCCCGTGCCGGCAAGCACCCAGAAGAGTGCAAGGAGCAGAACCTGCGAGAGCAGCCAGTACTGGGGGATCGCGGCGATGAGGAGGAGTGCAGCCACGACCACAGCGATCTCGACGGCCGTATACTTCCCCCGCCGGGCCGGAAGGAGGGCGGCGAGCCTGCCGGGAAGGATGTGGAGGCACTTCTCCCCCCGGAGCGGGCATTTCGTGCAGAAGACTGCGATGACCGTCCCGATGAGGAGGGCGGCGACGGCGAGGTATGCCAGGGCATACAGCGGAGCGGCAAGGGCCATTGCGGCCGCTCCCACTATGACCGCTCCTGTCAGCAGCGTGAGGGAAAAGACGCCGACTGCGACGGTGTTCATGCACAGGTGTCGCAGTCGCGGGCGATTAAGGTATCCCCGCGGGGCGGCGCACCGTTCTGCTCACGAAGTGGGATCCTGGTTTGCCGGTTTGAGCGTGAACCTGAATGCCGCCCCATCCTCCGGACGGCCGGGCACGCGGTCATCGATCCAGATTCGCCCGCCGTAGCGCTCGATGACTGTCCTGCAGATGAATAGCCCGAGCCCGTCGCCCCTCCCCCGTGCCTTCCCCCGCTCGAAGCGGTGGAAGAGTCTCTCCTTCACGTCGTCGGGCACGCCGGGCCCGTTGTCCTCGACCGCCACCAGCACCTCGCCGTCCTGCTCCTCCGCCCGGACGACGATCTCCACGTCCGGCCCGCCGAACTTGACGCTGTTGCCGATGAGGTTCATGAAGACCGTGGAGAGGAGGTTGTCCGCCATGACCTCGAGCGGCGGAATCTCCCGGCGTATCGATGCGCCGCGGAAGTTTCCGGCCTCCTCGCTGACGACCATGCTGAGGTCGACCGGTGAAAACCCGGTCGAACTGGTGTGAATGCGCCTGATCGTCGAGACGTTCATGAGGATCTCGGTGCTCCGCGATATGCTGTCGCGGAGTTTTTGGGCGTAGGTTCTCTCGGGGCCCTCGAGCAGATCGAGCATGAGGTCGGCGTAGATGCTCGATACATTGTTTGCGTTCCTGATGTCGTGGGTGATGATGTCGAGGTAGAGGTTCGCCTCCCGGTGCGCCTCCTCATGACTGGCGATCAGTCGATTCCGCTCCTCCTCGGCATGTTTTCGGTCGGTGATGTCGCGTGCGTTCACGATGAATCGCCGCTCGCTCCCTTCCCGGATCAGGTTCGCACCCGTGATGTCGAGGATGATCCACCGGCCGGAAGAATCCCTGATCCTGACCTCGAACGTGAGCCTCGCGGATGGCCTGTCCATTCCGGTTTTCACGGTTTCTACGGCCTTTGTAACGTCGTCGGGGTGCAGGAGGTCGAGCACGTCCGTGCCGATGAGGTTCTCGGGCTCATAACCCCCGATCTGCTTCACCGAAGGGCTCGCATAGGTGATGCGTCTCTGCATATCCAGGAGAAGGATGATATCGGATGCGTTCTCGATGAGGGAACGGAAGTGCTCCTCGCTCTCCTGCAGGGCCCGGTTGAGAAGTGCCAGTTCTTCGGTCTTCTCCTGCAACTGCTCGGTGGTGCACTGCAGCTCTTCGTTCTGAACCTCCATCTCTTCGGCTGACTGCTGCAACTGCTCCAGGAGTCTCTGTTTCTGCGCTTCCGCCCGCTTCAGTTCCGTAATCTCCGTTCCGACGGCGATGACCCCGGTGATCTCCCCCTGGATGTCCCGGAGCGGGGTCTTTGTCATGTAGAAGATCCGGTCGCCGATCTCTTCCTCGAAGGTCTCGGTGATCCCGGTCTCCATAACGCGCTGGTCGTGGGCTACGATGGGTGCTCCGACCTCCGGGCCGAAGAGTTCGGCCTCCGACTTCCCGAGCACTTCGGGGTGCGTTCTGCCGATTGTCCGGAGCACGGCGGGGTTACACATCACAAGACGGCTCCGGTGATCGGTGACGTAGATGGGCGCCGGTGTATTCTCGCAGATGGCGTTGAGGATGGCGTTGGCCTTCGCAAGTTCGTCCGTGCGTTCGGCTACGCGCTCCTCAAGCGTCTCGTTCAGCCGTTGCAGCGCCTCCTCGGCCCGCTTGCGTTTGGTGATATCGATGCCCACCTCAAGAATGTGGAGGGAGCCGTCCGCTTCGGTGAACGGGAAGTCGAAGATGTCGTAATTGCGGCCGTCCGGGCCGGTCCACTCCCAGTGGTGGGGCGCTCCCGTCTTCAGGACGTTGTAGGACTCGCAGTTCTCGCAGGGCTCCGATCGCGAGAAGAGGTAATCGAAGCAGCACCGGCCGTCGGATTCGCCGAACCGCTCCCGGAAGAAGCGGTTGGCGAAGGGCACATGGTAGTCCGGTGAGAGGAGTATCACGTATACCGGCAGCATCTCGAGGACGTCGTAGAGCCGTTTCCGCTCGGCCTTCACTGCCTCCTCTGCTCCGATGCGCTCAGCAATCCCGGTCTGGAGCGCTTCGTTCGCCTCCCGGAGTTTGAGGGTGCGTTCCAGGACGCGCCTCTCGAGTTCGTCGTGCGCTCTCTGCAGCGCCTCTTCGGCCCGCTTGCGTTCGGTGATGTCGTTGCCCTGCGCGATGACCGAGGAGACCGTCTTTTGGTCGTCTTCGTACACGGCGGCGGAGTTCCAGAGAACCGTCCTGATCCTGCCGTCCGCCGTGAGTATGGGGATCTCGACGGTCTCCCACCGCTCCCCGGCTGTTGTCTCGCGGATGAGAACCATCAGTTCTTCACGCCGGGCTTCGGGAAAGAGGATCTCCGGCGACCGGCCGATGACCTCCCCCGCGGCCCGCCCCGTCAACCGCTCGAAGGCGTTGTTGAACCGCGTTATCCTGAGACTCGCATCCCAGACGATGATGGGGGCATTGGCGTATCTGATCAGGTTCTCCAGGTACTGAGTCGTTTCAGATCCTTTATTAGGTGTTTCGTGATCGCGTATCAAAATTCGATCCTCCTCTGGATAACGCGTCTTAGAGCAAACCAGTGCCTCGTTCGGGGGTTATCGCCGGCGGCCCGGAGCAGTTTTTCCCTCTCGAATGCTCCCGGTGCTGCACCTTACTGTGGGGTTATCCGGCGGATTTCAGGATGTCGAGCTGAAATTGAGGTGGATGTTGTTTGCGAACCAATTTTAGGATGGGTTTGCAATTAATGTTTGGCATTAGGTACCCGCAACGGCACAAGAACGGACGTTCCTCCTTCTGGAATCCTCATATTCTTCATCTGTTATCGCACCCTCGTAAACTGCCGGCAGGAGCCGTCAGGCCGGGAGCCGGCGCCGTGAGGGTGGTGCGTGAAGAACCTTGCATTGAGGTGAGCGTTTTTCCCCGGGGCGGCACCGGATACGGCGATAAATCCGCTATGCTTTTCTACCCGGGTTGCCTTTTTCCTTTATGCGAAAGCGTATCGGTACGACTCATTTTCTTCAAAATTTCCTCTGTCTCTTCGCCGTGCTTCTGCTGGTATCGAATGCAGCGGCATGCACCGTCTTTGCGATAACGCCGGGCGCATCCGAAGACGGATCGATGTATGTCGGGCATACGAACGACGGTGTCGGGAAAGACTGGAGAAACATCGACGACATCAGCCTCTCTTTCGTCCCCGCGGCCGACCATGCGCCCGGAGAGAAGAGGCCGGTCTTCTTCGATCCCGACAGCGGTTCGGATGCGGCGGGAGGCGAGGACAGCAGCGATTCGGGCCTTGTTCTCGGGTATATCGACCAGGTGCCGCACACCTACGCCTACTACACCGGGTCGTACGGTATGATGAACGAACACCAGCTCCTCTCCGCCGAATGCACCGAATACGCGAAGGTCGAGCTCAGTGCAGCCGAAGGAAAGCGGATCTTCTACTCCTCCGAGCTCTCGAACGTGGCGCTCGAGCGGTGCACGAAAGCACGTGAGGCGGTTGAACTGGTCGGCGGCCTGATCGACACCTACGGCTACTACGGAACCGGCGAGACACTCATCTTCGCCGACCCGGAGGAGGCGTGGGTCATCGAGATCTGCTCGAGCCTCGATGAGGCGGACGGCGGAGGCCTCTGGGTCGCACAGAAGATCCCCGACGGAGAGGTCTTCGTCGCGGCAAACGAGTTCAGGATCCGCGAAATCGTTGCCGGCAACCCCGACCAGATCTACTCGAAGGATCTCTTCACCAAACTCGAAGAGGCGGGCGTATGGTCGCCTGCGAACGGCACCCTCGACTGGCTCGAGGCCGTCAGTTACGGCGAGTATGCGCATCCCTACTACTCGCTGATGCGGGTCTGGCGCATCCAGGACCGGCTTGCCCCGTCGCTCAACCTGAGCCCGTACGTCGAGAACTCCTACACGAAGGCGTACCCGTTCACCATCACGCCCGACGAGAAGGTCAACCTCACCGGGGCGTTCTCGCTCTTCCGGGACCACTACGAGGGAACCGGGTTCGACCTCTCTACCGGCGAGGCTGCAGGGCCGTTCGGGAACCCGTACCGCTACTTAGGGCCCGACGACAGCCACACGGATTTCCAGAACGCGTCGTACATGGAGGTCCGTGCCGGGGCGAACCCGCGGCCGGTCTCGGCGGTCTTCTGCAGTTACAGTTACGTCGCCCAGGCACGCTCCTCCCTCCCCGATCCGGTGGGAGGCGTGCTCTGGTTCGGTCCGGCGGTCGCGTACGAGACGGTCTATGCACCGATCTATGCGGGCGCAACGAACGTATCCGCTGCGTACGCGGCCGGCGACCGGTTAACATATGATAGCAGTACCGCGTACTGGACATTCGACCTTGTGACGAACTGGGCCATGCTCCGCTACGACGCGATGATCGACGAAATCACCGCAAAACAGGGCGAGCTCGAGGCCGAATCGATAGCCCTCGTGCAGGAGACCGACCGAGCGGCGGCCGACCTCATCGCCGCCGGCGACAATGAAGGGGCGGCACGTCTCCTCACGAACGTCACGGTCACGCGGGGCGATGAGATCATCGACGAGTGGCACGCCCTCACGGGCACGCTGATCGTCACATATTCGAACGGCCTCATCACCGACCCGGCGACGGAGGCGGTCGAGGAGCCCGGGTACCCGGCGTGGTGGCTGAACGAGACCGGGTACCAGTACGGGCCGCGGGTCTACGAACTGGATGAACTCCGCGCGACCGGCGGGCTGAACTACACCGGCAGCACTGTCCGGGTCCCGAAGAATGCAACGTTTGCAGAGATCCGGGAACTTATCTGATCATCTCTTTTTTGCCGGGCGACACCGTTATATGACCTGAGCAGGATGGGGAGTGCACCCCTGGATGGAGGGAGATTCATGAGAAGTGTGATCCTGCTTGCAGCGGTCGTATCCCTGCTCCTCCTCGTCGGCAGTGCGGGCGCCGCGGATGTCGGGACTGCCGGGGTGCGGAACGCAACGACGGTGAACATCCAGAGCGGCGGCCAGAGTTATCCGGCCTACATCACGATGCCCGATGACGGCGGCCCGTATCCTGCCGTGGTGCTGATCCACTCCTTCAACGGCCTGGAGGAGGGCTACCGGGTCATGGCCGACCGCCTGGCGACAGAGGGGTTCGTTGTCATCGCCCCTGAGTGGCAGACCTTCGAAGAGGCGCCGGCGGACAACGTGACGGAGGCGCTGGTTCGAGATACGGTCGCGTATCTTGGAACCCGGCCGGAGGTCAACGAGAGCAGCATCGGCCTGACGGGGTTCTGCGCGGGCGGACGCTACACGATGCTCTTCCTGCCCCGGATCGAGGAGTTCAGTGCAGGTGTCGCCTGGTACGGCTTCCCCTACTCCGGCGGGCAGGCGAACGGGACTCCCCCGGCGGAGTTCATCGAGAACATCACCGACCCGATGCTGATCATCCACGGCACTGCGGACGAGCCGAGCCCGGTGGCGGATATCTACCGGTATGCGACCGACCTCGATGAGGCCGGGAAGTACTTCGAGCTCAAGGTCTACCAGGGCGAGCCGCACGGGTTCATGATCGGCGAGGGCGGGCAGCTGGTGGAGACGCCTGTCGCAGAGAGCGCTTATTCGGAGATGGCGGGTTTTTTCAATCAGCGACTGGCGGGCGCGTAAGCGCCCGGCAGGAGCTGGAGAAAATGCGCAGCATTTTCGACCAGCGACTGGTGTTTCCGACAAGCGCCCAGCAGGAGCTGGAGAAAATGCGCAGCATTTTCGACCGGCGACTGGTGTTTCCGACAAGCGCCCAGCAGGAGCTGGAGAAAATGCGCAGCATTTTCGACCAGCGACTGGTGTTTCCGACAAGCGCCCAGCAGGAGCTGGAGAAAATGCGGAGCATTTTCGACCCGCGACTGGTGTTTCCGACAAGCGCCCGGCAGGAGCTGGAGAAAATGCGGAGCATTTTCGACCCGCGACTGGTGTTTCCGACAAGCGCCCGGCAGGAGTTGGAGAAAATGCGGAGCATTTTCGACCGGCGACTGGTGTTTCCGACAAGCGCCCGGCAGGAGCTGGAGAAAATGCGCAGCATTTTCGACCGGCGACTGGTGTTTCCGACAAGCGCCCGGCAGGAGCTGGAGAAAATGCGCAGCATTTTCGACCCGCGACTGGTGTTTCCGACAAGCGCCCGGTAGGAGCTGGAGAAAATGCGCAGCATTTTCGACCCGCGACTGGTGTTTCCAACAAGCGCCCGGCAGGAGTTGGAGAGAATGCGCAGCATTTTCGACCAGCGACTGGTGTTTCCGACAAGCGCCCAGCAGGAGCTGGAGAAAATGCGCAGCATTTTCGACCGGACGCTCGGGTGATCTCCACTACCCGGTCATTTTTTAGGTGAATACAGTCTGTCGCTCCGCTCGATCTTCTTCATCACCTTCTCCCAGGACCCCGTGATGAGGAAACTCTCCTCCATGAAGCCGACCACCTTTGTAAACTTCTTCATGGGGAAGGCCATCGTCAGGACGTCCAGCGGGACACAGGGCCGTGCCGAGGGGTCGAACATCCCGAGCACCGCTTTTGGGTTCTCGCTCTGCTGCTCGAGCCAGGGGAAGTAGAAGACCGAGCTGCACCCGGCGCCGAACGGGCAGATGACGCCGTTCGGGTCGCTCTGGTCGAAGTTTGCGAGCGTGAAGAGGCCGGAGAGCACCTCCGGGCGGGCGAAGAAGACGACGGCGTCGGGGTTGTCCGCGTCAGTGAGGTTGTCCCAGCGCTTGAAGACGATGCTCTTTCCTTTCATGGGTATCCGGGCGGTTCCCCGGTCGAGTTCGTCGACGATCTCCGGCGTCTGCTTGTAGCGCTCCCCCTCCATCTCGCCGGGTTTCCCGCAGGAGAGGAAGTAGCGGAAGTCGGGGAACCGCTCGGCGTCGTAGCCGAGGTAGAACCTCCCCCCGCGGCATCCGATGGAGTCTTCGGAGAAGGCGAGGCTTTTGCCGTTCCGTACCTTTACAAGGTCGCAGACGAAGCACCTCCAGCCCTTCGGGGCGGGGGCCTCCTCCACCCCGTCGGTCGAACCCCCGACCTCGAAGGCGATCGGGAGTTCCGCTCCCGGGAAGTACTTCCCGTGGAGCCGCGTGTAGGCGTCGCGCAGTGCTGTGTCCATATGGGTTTGTCCGGGGCAGCGGGGATTAATATTCTGATCCGTGCCGGTTCAGGCTTTCCTCAGCGTGTTCCAGCGCATGAGCCTGAGGGCGTACTCCGTCACGCTCCCGATGAACCGGGCGCCGACGGTCTCATACTCCTTCGCGACCTCCGCGAGATGCTCCGGGATGGGGAGATGCTGCGGGCATACCTTCACGCACTTGCCGCAGTTTTTGCATAACGACGCATACGCCGGTTCCGCCCCGTCCATCTTCCCGCCGATACGGAGTTGATACATCACCTTCGACTGGAGCGTTCCACCATCGGTGTTGTAGGCCTCGAAGCATCCGGGGATGTTCACGCCCGCCGGACAGGGCATGCAGTACCGGCACCCGGTGCAGCCCACCCGGTTCAGGCTGCGGTAAGCCTCCGCCGCCCGGCCGACGATCGCAAGCTCCTTCTCGGTGAGAGAGTTCGCGTGGGCTTCGCCGGCGATCCTGATATTCTCCTCGATATGCTGCTCGTCGTTCATCCCCGAGAGAACCACGCTCACCTCGGGGTGGTTCCAGACCCACCGGAGGCCCCATTCGGCCGGAGTCCTCTTCACGTCGGCCTCGTCCCAGACCGCCCGTACCTCTGCCGGCGGGTCCCTCGCAAGGTAGCCGCCCCGGAGCGGCTCCATGATGACGACGCCGAGCCCCTTTGAAGCCGCATACATGAGCCCCTTGGTTCCCGCCTGGTTCGTCTCGTCTAAATAATTGTACTGGATCTGGCAGAAGTCCCAGCCGTAGCCGTCGACGATCTCCTTGAAGGCCTCGACGCCGCAGTGGGACGAGAAGCCCGCGTTCACGATGCGGCCGTCCGCCTTTGCCGCATCGAGGAACCCGGCGACCCCGAGGTCGTTCATCTTCTTCCAGCCTTCGCCGCTCGTGAGGCTGTGAATCAGGTAGTAGTCGATATGGTCCGTCTTCAGAGTCCTGAGCTGGAGATCGAGCATCCTGTCCATATCCTCGCGTGACGTAACGAGCATATGCGGCAGTTTCGTCGCCAGTTTGACCTTCTCCCGGTAACCGTCGGCGAGCGCCCGGCCGAGGAGTTGTTCGCTCCCCGGGTACATCAACGCGGTGTCGAGGTAGTTCACCCCGTGGTCGACGGCATACCTGATCTGCCGTATCGCCCGTTCTTCATCGATGCCCATACCCTTCGTCGGCAGCCTCATGCAGCCGAAGCCCAGTACCGAGAGTTCGTCCCCGGTCTTCTCCATCTTCCGATACAGCATGGTCAGTTCCTCCTCTCCTGCACTCTCCGTCATTCTCCCGTCAACCCCCTCCATACGATCTCGAACGAAGCGTCGATCAATCGGTCTCTGTCAAGGTTGCCGCCCGAGTTGATGATCGACCTGACGACGGCGTCGATCGGAGAGGATATGACGGAGAAGGCGACCTCGATCGGCATGCCCTCGAAGCAGGTCTTCCCGAGGGTTTCGGTAAGGATCTCGTAGACGGCCGGGGCGTCCTTCAGGAACTCCTCCGGTGGCAGTTTCCTGACGAACGGGGACGAGCAGAACTGCTGGACGAACATATACTCGTCGGGGTGTTCGACCCCCCAGAGAACCGCGTTGCGCCATAATCTCCGCATCTTCTCCCTGTTCGCCTGTTCCCCGTCGACTCCCCTGCCGATCTCCTCCACCATCCGGCTTTTAACCTCGAAGTAGGCGAAGTTGATGAGTTCCTCTTTCTTCGGGAAGTAATGGAAGAGCGTCCCGTTCGAGACGCCGGCCTCGCGCGCGATGAGCGATGTCGGGGTGCCGTGGAACCCCCTCTCCGTGAAGAGCCTGACGGCTGCTCCGGCGATGGCTGCTTTCTTTTCGTTCCTCTCCTCGGTCATACGGATCCATTCCTCAGAGCGACCGGTCACTCTAGAGTGACCACTCACTCTAAAGATCTCCGGGCAGTTAAGGCTTGCGTTTTGTGCGGCCGTATAGCAATGCAACGTCTCTTCTCAGGCGAAGATGGGTTCGGGTGAGGTGCAGGTATCCTCCGGCACATGGAAGGGCCCAGCGGTGAGTTCGATGAGGGACAAACCGAATTATTTATAATGTCAACCCGTCTATGTTGACGTATGCCCCTATCCCTGGACGAGAGGCAGTTTGCGTTCTGGCAGCTCAGGCGGAGCGGTCTTGTAAACATCCAGATCGCGGACCGCTTCAAGATATCCCGCCAGGCGGTCTCGAAGGCGCTGCTTGCCATGAACAGGAAGGTCGAGGAGACGCTCATCGAGATGGCGCAGGCGAACCAGATCGAGGTCGAGCGCATGAACGCAGAGATTGGCGTCCTCTTCGGCCGCTCGGTTCCCTTCGACGCGGCGGCCATCGTCTTCGTCTCGGCAGACCACGGGGTGCAGGTCTGGTACGAGCACGAGGGCGACTGCGGCGCATGCCCCCGGTACGCCCGGTGCATCGAGCTCCTCTGGGGCTACGCGGACGAACTGGGGATTGCGCTTGAGAAGACCGACGACCCGACCCGCCTGGCCGACGAACTCTTCACAAAACTCCGGGAGATGGTATGATGCCGCTCCTGGAGACGATCCGGGCGTATCTTGGCTGGTGCCCCATGCAGGCGTCGATGCGGCCGGATCTCACGGTGCGGCCGGCGACGGCCGCGGCGGCGGGGGGGCAGGATGGCCCCCTCCGGGTCGAACCCGGGTGGTGGAAGCGCTACCATAACCAGTTGCTGATAACGGCGGTAGCCTTCTCGGCGGCGACAGCGGCGCTCTTTATTCTGTTCGAGGATGCTTCAGGGCACCTTGCCATGTGGACGGGTCTTGCCGTCGGGGTAGGAGCGCTCCTCGGCTCTCTGCTCAGTTACCGCTCCCGGTATGCGCGGGTTGCCGCCGGCGAGTTCCACAGGGACAACATGACCCGGAGACAGCGCATTGTCCAGTACCTGAGGGTGCCGGTGGCCTCCGTTCTCCTCGCCACCGGTATGGCGTATTTTGTTCTGGGCGGGATGTTCGACCGGATTCTCGGGATCGTGCTGGGCATGTGTCTCATCTGCTGGATCTGGTACGGCCTCACGATCCTCTGGGAGCGCCGGCACAAGGCGATCATGATCGCGGAGTGGGGGTCGGTGTATACCGTGGATACGGCAACAGAGGGTGAACGCGTATGATGAAGTTCTTCGAGACGATACGGAGATGGATGGGCTGGTGCCCGAACGCGGCAGCGGCCGGCACCGTCCGGCGCCGGTACGCCGCGCCGGAGGGCGAGGTCGGTATGGCGAGAGAAGGCAACCGGGATGTGGTGGAGGGTGCACTGGTGGACTACGGCCCGATCGGCACTCCGGGAAGGCTCTTCATTCTGCTTGTTGCCGCCGCTCTCCTCATTGGATGCCTCTTCGTTATGGCACCTGCTGTGGGCCTTTTTGTGCTGGTCATCATACTGGCTTACTCCGGTATGGAGATCTATGGAGTCATGCGAAGAGCCCGTGTCGAGGTCACCCCGGACACGATTACCATCACGCGACTCTTTCGGCCCATCGTCATCCCGAAGGACGCCGTCGTGAAAGTGGAAGTGAAGGAGAACAAACTCCCCATCCCTTACTGGCTCCTTGTGGGGGCACTGGCGATGATCTTCCTATCGGCGGCCGGCGGTATATACTATGGACTCTCAAATCCGACCTCCATGCGGTTTATCTCCGGGCTTGGCGCTGCGATCTTCTTCCCCGTGATCTTCTACCGCACCTACGTGAGGACACATTACCCGCAAATCCTGACGATAACGACGGAGAAGAAGATCGCCGCAATCTACACCGGTGACCCCGAACGGATGGCCCGAACGCTGGGGGTGGCCGGATGACGGTCTTTCTGGAGTATATCCGAAAGAAGCTCGGCTGGTGCCCGAACGCCGACGCCGTCAGGCCCGTCCGCCGGCGATATGCCGAGCCGGCCGGCGATATCGGGCTCGGGGCGGCGCCGGACGGCAACCGGGAGGTGGTAGAGGGCGTGTTCGTGGACTACGTCAGTCCCCGCCTCTTACCGCTGATGCTCCTTGCCCTCGGCGGGTTCTTCGGGCTCCTCGTAGTAGGCTTCCTGATCCCCCAGTTGCGTTCCGGGTTCTATATCCTCCTCGCCCTCACCTTCACGACGTATGCCGCGGTGCGTCTCTATCTCGATACGAAACAGACAGTAGTAGAGTCCTTCGGGGATGCCATCGTCGTCCGAAGACCACATTCCCGACCGCTCGTCTTCGGAAAGGATGCCATCAGGTCGGTCGAGGTGAAAGAGACAAACCTTCCCATTCCCCGCTGGGCGGTCGCGTTGCTCTTTCTTCTCCTGGTTGCGGGGATATTCTTCGGCCTCGCAGGGAGGGGGTTGACGCAGTTTTTAGGTGGCCAGGTCGTCGACCCCGATCTCTCGTTTCATCTTCTCTTTTCAGCCGGCTTTGTGGTGTATTTGCTAGCGAAGTTATATCACGCCCTTCTCAGTCTGGGGTATCCCGGTTACCTCAAGGTGAGGCTGGAGCCCGCCGGATTCCTCCACGTCTACACCGACGACCCCGAACGGGTAGCCCGGGTTCTGGGGGGTTCCTGATGACGGTCTTTATGGAGTATCTCAGGAAGAAACTCGGCTGGTGCCCGAACGCCGACGCCGTCAGGCCCGTCCGGCGCACGAGCGCGGAAGCGGGCTACGGGGATGCGTGGCAGGGAAAGAAGCCGGAGCCAGACCCCGGCCCGGAGCCCGCCGGCACCGCAGGCGGCGATCGGAGCGGCTACCAGGACAACATGCTGCTGATCCTCATTGCCCTGGCCTGGCTCCTCCCGGTCGTGTACGACCGTGAGTTCCTCCCGATCCTCATCCTCCTCTCCGCCGTCGCCGTATATTATGACGCGCAGAGCATCCGTGCCGGGGAAAAATTCGAGAAGGAGACGCTGTTTGGCGATATCGTCACCTGGCAGCCGCTGACCTGGGGAGCAGCGACGCTTGTCGGCGGGATCATCATCATGGCGATCTACCTCTTCCACCGGAAAGAGATCTACCGCGCAAACTTCGCCGGGGAGGCATCCGCATGACGCTGAAACTCGCTGAAGCGATACGCCGGTGGATGGGCTGGTGCCCGAACGCGGCAGCGGCCGGCACCGGTCGGCGGCGGTACGCCGCGCCGGTCGGCGAGGTCGGGTTCGGGACGGCGGCGGCCGGCAACCGGGAGGTGGTGGAGGACGTGTTCGTGGAGTACACCAGTCCTCGCTTCTTTGTGCTGATGCCGTTTGCCGTCCTCACCTTCCTCCTCCTCTTCGTGATATCCGTCCTGATCCCCTCCCTGTGGCCAGGGCTCACCTTTACCTTCCTGGCCGTTTCCCTTCTGGCGTGGGCCGCATGGCGCATCTACTTCGATCCCTACCGAACCATGATAGAATTCTCCGGGAACTCCGTCATCGTCCGGAGACCACGTTCCCGGCCCCTCGCCTTTGGAATGGATACGGTAAGGTCGGTCGAGGTGAAACGACCCTACCTCTCCATACCCCGCTGGTTGTCCGCACTGCTCCTGGTACTCATGACTGCAGCGATATTCTTTGCCGGCGTAGGGAACTGGTTGATGCGCTATCCTGGCGACTCGGTCGCTGATCCCTATCTTGGCTTTCAGGTTCTTCTGGCGGTCGGCTGGATGGCATTCATGCTGGAGTGGCTCTATCGCGCCCTGGTCAGTCTGCGGTATCCCGGCCGCGTCTGGGTGAGGCTGGAGCCCGCCGGGTTCCTCCAGATCTATGCGGACGACCCGGAGAGGGTTGCAGCGCTGCTCGGTTCCCCACGATGACGGGGCATACCTTTTGAGGAGAACCGTCCAACATACAGAACGGTAAGATTCAATGAGCCCCCCGTATCGCAGACCCCACCCGACGGAGCAGCCGGCATGACCAGCAGTGCCCACCTTTCTCCCCCGCCGCTCATCGAGTTCCGGAACGTCAGCGTCGTCCGGGACGGCCACAGACTCCTCGACTCTGTATCGCTCACGATCCGCGAGGGAGAGCATATCGCCATCCTCGGGCCGAACGGTGCCGGGAAGTCGTCGCTCATCCGGGCGATCACCCGCGAGTACTACCCCTCCTCGCCGGGCCCGGACGTCACGTTCCGGTTCCGGGGCCGGGAGACCTGGGACGCCTTCGATCTTCGGTCGCACATCGGGCTTGTCTCCGGCGACCTCCAGCAGACCTTCACCCGCAGGATATCGGGCCGCGAGGTCGTGCTCTCGGGGTTCTTCTCGAGCATCGGGCTCTTTTTATCCCACGAGGTGACGGACGCGATGGAGCAGAAGACCGACGAGATCCTCGAGTTCCTCGAGGTCGCGCACCTCGCCGACCGCCCGATGACGGAGATCTCCTCTGGCGAGGCACGCAGGCTCCTGATCGGGCGGGCGCTTGTCCACGACCCCGGCACCCTCGTCCTCGACGAGCCCACGAACAGCCTCGACCTGCACGCGCTCCACACCTTCCGTAAGACGCTCCGAAAGATCGCACGGTCGGGAACCGGGATCATCCTCGTGACCCACAACCTCCACGACATCATTCCCGAGATCTCCCGGGTCGTCCTGATGCGGGATGGCGCCGTCCGGATGGACGGCAAGAAGGTGGAAGTCCTGACCGACGGAGCCGTCGGCGACCTCTTCCGCGTCCCGGTCCGCGTCCGGGAGGAGGACGGCTACTACTACGCGACGGGCTACTGAAAGACCCCCTGAAACCTCATTTTTCCAATCGACACAACGCTTAAGGCCGGTGACGATCTCTCCCGCCGCCTATACCCCGGCACCAACGTGTGGGGGAATCCGAGAGGAGAGAGAAACATGGTCGAGATTGGCTACAAACTCTTCACCGAGTCGCACAGTGCGCCCGAACTGGTGAAGAACGCAAGACTGGCCGAGGATGCCGGGTTCTCGTTTCTGAGCATCAGCGATCATTACCTCCCGTGGATCTCGAACCACGGGCGCGCCGGGTTTGCCTGGTGCACCATCGGCGGTGTATCGCAGGCCACCTCGCGGGTAAAGGTCTCCACCGGCGTGACCTGCCCGCTGATACGCTACCACCCGGCGATCGTCGCGCAGGCCGCCGCAACCGCCGCCACGCTGATGCCGGGAAGATTCGAGCTCGGCCTCGGGACGGGCGAGAGTTTGAACGAGCATATCGTCAACGGCGTCTTTCCGACGTCTGAACCGGTGCGGCTCGATATGCTCCGCGAAGCGGTGAAGATCATCCGACTGCTCTGGAAAGGGGGCATGCAGGACTACTCCGGCATCTACTACACCCTTGACAACGCGCAGATCTACGAACTGCCGAGCGAGCTCCCCCAGATCCGCATCTCGGCGGAAGGGCCGATCTCGGCAGAGGTTGCCGGTGAGATCGGCGACGCGCTCATCCACTTCGAGCAGAAACCCGAGGAGGTCATCGAGACGTTCCGCGCTTCGGGCGGCGAGGGCAAGTCATGCATGATCGAGACCGTGGTCTGCTATGGCCGAAGCGTTGAGGAGGCGAAGCGGACGGCCTACGAGTGGTTCCCCATGGCTGCGAACAAAGGGGAGCTGAACTGGATCGTCCCCACCCCGACGCACTTCGAGCAGTTGCAGCAGATGGTGACACCGAACGATGTTGCAAAGAACGTCCTCTGCGGCCCCGACCCGCAGAAGATCATAGAGAAGGTGGGCAAATTCGTCGATATGGGCTATGACAGCGTCCTGCTGCACCAGGTCGGCCCGGAGCAGAAAGAGTTCATCAACCTCGCGCACGACGTCATCCTGCCGGAGTTCGGGATCAAGCCTCCCCGGCCCGAGTCCGGGGGCAGGATGGTACCCGGCCCTGCGCGGTGAGCCGGAGGCCGGTGAATCTTTTTTACGGTCGCTGCCATGTCCAGGGCCAGGCAGTGCTACCGGCGTGCCCTTTCTCCGAGGTATCACCCGATGATCGCACCGACTGCGGTGCCCGCAACCCCGCCGGGCAGCCCGGCACGCATCAGTCCCGCGTTCATCCCGAGCGCCGCTCCGACTCCGGCAGACCCACCTGCAACACCTGGCATTCCTATCCGGTCTGCCCCTCCGGATTCGATGCCCTCGTCTGTGATGATGAGGTGAGGATGCCCTCTGCAGGGGCCTCCATCACCCATACCATTTTAAGCAGAAGCGATGATTCCGGGATCAACAGGAGGAAAGAACTGTGGTATCAAAACTGATGGACTACTTCAACAAACAGCCGAGGATTGGTCTTCTCAGCAGCGCAAACAAAGAGGGAAAGGTCGATGCGGCAATCTTCGGCTCGCCGATGATGCTTGACGAGAAGACCGTCGTCATGGGGCTCGGGGAGAACCGCACGTTTGAATACCTGCAGGAGAACCCGAACGCCGTCTACACGATCGTGGAGCAGGGAGAGGCGTTTATGGACTGGAAGGGGCTCCGGGTCTACCTGAAGATGAAGGAGTATGCGACCTCCGGGGAGACGCTGGAGATCTACAAGAAACAGGTCGCCAAGGTCGCGGGTGAGGATGCGGCGGCGATGATCCACGCCACGGTGACGTTCGAGGTCACTGAAGTGCGGCCCCTCGTTGATATGGGCCAGGGCTGGGAGCAGTCTATCTGAGTCGCCTACGTTAGCTCAGGGTGATTCTCATGAGGATGAAAGACAGGGTTGCCATCGTCACCGGGGCAAGTTCCGGGATGGGAGCCGCAATCGCAGAACGTTTTGCAGAGGAAGGCGCTTCCGTCATCGTGATTGCGCGGCGGAAAGAGCGGCTGCAGAGTCTTGTCGAGCGGATCACCGCCGCCGGGGGAAAGGCCATCGCCGTTGCCGGAGACGTGACCCGTGATGAGGATGTCGAGAACGCGGTGAAGACGGCCGTCCGGGAGTTCGGCAAACTCGACATCGTCGTCAACAACGCCGGGCTGCTGGATCGGTTCGTGCCGGTTGCCGAGCTCGACGACGATCTCTGGAACGCGGTCATCGACGTCAATCTGACGGGGCCGATGCGGATGTTCCGCGCCGCGATCCCGGAGATGGAGAAGGCCGGCGGCGGCTCGTTCGTCACCATCGCATCAGTCGGCGGGCTCCAGGGATCCCGTGCCGGGGCGGCGTATACGGCGTCGAAACACGGCGTGATCGGCCTCGCGAAGAACGTTGCATACATGTATGCGAAAAAAGGCATCCGGTCGAACATCATCGCCCCCGGCGCCGTCAGGACAGAGATTGGCGCCGGCCAGGAAGCAAACGAGGGAGGTGCGGCCGTATGTATGGCGGGCATGGGCACCAACCCGCGCGTAGGGGAGGCCGAAGAGATTGCATCAGTGGCCCTCTTTCTCGTCTCGGATGAAGCAAGTTTCGTGAACGGGGCGACGGTAGTCGCCGATGCCGGCTGGACCGCTTACTGACCCGGTTATCGTGCTCCGCCCGGAAAACGGGGGCAGGGCGAACACCTCACGTCCTTCGGCGGGAGAACGGGCCGAGCAGTGCATATCAATCAACTCCACAGTACGGGTCAGATCGCACTGTGAAGAGAGGCATCCGGGGGATCCTCTCCAGGTTCCCCGGATTCAACGATTCGCCCGAAGGCCCTGCCCGGGCCCGTGGGTGACTATACTGCAGTGTACCCGCCGTCGACGAGCAGGCTGGTTCCGGTTATGTTCGACGCATCATCGCTCGCCAGGAACGTGACGGCCTTCGCGACCTCCATCGGCCGGCCCAGGCGCCCGATCGGGTGCAGTTTTTTCAGTTCCTCGTAGGCTTCCCGCGGAAGGGCCGCGAGCAGGGGCGTGTCTATATACCCGGGTGCAACAAAATTCGCACGGATCCCCTGCGCCGCGTAACTGGTGCCGAGCGTCCGGGTCAGCATCGCGACGCCCCCTTTGGCGGCGCCGTATGCTGTGACGCCCTGCTTGGCGACAAAACTATGTATGGATCCGGTATTCACGATGGCCCCTCCCTGACCCTGTTTCAACATCTGCTGGACAGCGTACTTGTCACAGAGGAAGATTCCCTTCAGGTTCACGTCGAGAACCCTGTCCCATTCGTCCGTCTCTACTTCGTGAGGGTCGCCCAGGCTGCCGACGCCGGAGTTGGCGACGAAGACGTCCAGTCTCCCGAAGGCCTCGACGGTCTTCGCGACGAGGTTCCTGACATCGTCTTCGACGGTGACGTCCGCCCGGATGAAGATCACCTCTCCACCCGCTTCTTTTATCTCGTTAACGATCCTGGCGCCTTCTTTCTCGTTCCGGCCGGAGACGACGACCTTGCCGCCCTCGGCTGCCATGTCCTTCGCGCAGGCTTCACCGATACCGCTGGTGGATCCGGTGATGACACAGATTTTGTTTTCCATTCTTCCCATAATGGTTCCTCATTGACGTTCTGTTCGAATGACGGTCCTGGCAGACGCGCTCCTGACCCTTGTCGAGGTAGGCGATCCGGATGCCACCGAAATGGCGCTTGTTCCTGGTGTTCAGGTCGATTAAGAGCGGGACGATCTTCTCGATGATGCTCGCGCGTTCGAGCGCGCCATGGCTACCCTCTCCTCAACAATTTATATGACAATCGATCTGTCTCCGGCATCACGGCGATGTACCCATAGTCGTGCCCGTGGCATGCCTACGAGGCAATCTGTCTGCTGCCCCATCCACCCCGGGGCTCGGGCAGCGTCTGCCCCCCTACTCCGAGAGGAACGGGAATATCCGCAACAGGTCCTTGTCGAGCGGCTTCTTCTTCTGCCAGGTCTCCTCGAGCGGGGTGCAGGTGAGGTTCCCGCCGACCTCCCCCACCATGCACCCGCTCCGCCCCTCCATCAGCGCCTCGACGGCGGCAAAACCGAGGAGGCTCCCGAGCACCCGGTCGCGCAGCGTCGGCGGCCCGCCCCGCTGGAGGTGCCCGAGGACGACGACGCGGGATTCGAAGTTGAGGCGTTCGCCGACCTCCCGGGCGATCGAGAAAGAGATTCCCGGCGTCTTCCCCTCCGCCACCACCACGATCGCGCTCTTTTTGCCGATGGAGAACCCTCTCTCGATGCGGTCGCTGATCCGATCGATCGAGACCGCTTCTTCCGGGATGATCAGTTCCTCGGCACCGCCGGCGATCCCGCTCTCGAGCGCCAGGAACCCGGCCGTCCTCCCCATCACCTCGATGAAGAAGAGGCGGTCGTGCGACCGGGCGGTGTCGCGGATGCGGTCGATCGCCTCGACAGCACAGTTCGCCGCCGTATCGAACCCGATGCAGTAGTCGGTCCCGTAGACGTCGTTGTCGATGCTTGCCGGCACCCCCACGAGCGCCGCCGTATCCGCATCGGCGGCAAGCAGGCTTCCCCCGTGAAACGTCCCTTCGCCCCCGATCAGGATGATCCCGTCAAGTCCCATCCGGTCGATGGCCGCGGCCGCCCGAAGCCGCCCTTCGCGGGTGTAAAAGTCCTTGTTCCGGGAGGTCTCGAGGATGGTGCCGCCCAGGTGGATGGTGTTACGGATGGCCTTCCGGTCGAGCGGCATCGCGTCGCCTGCGATGAGCCCGGTATACCCCCGGCGTATCCCGACGACGGCAAGGTCGTTCGCGAGCGCGGTGCGCACCGCCGCCCGGATGCAGGCGTTCATGCCGGGAGCGTCGCCCCCGCTCGTCAGGATGCCGATGCGCTTCATGGCGTCTCTGCATCGTCGAGCGCTTCAACGCCCGGGAGCAACTTACCCGCGAGCATGGCGAGGGCCGCCCCGCCGCCCGTCGAGACGTGGGTCATCTCGTCGGCAAGTCCGAACCGTTGCACCGCATCCGTGGTCGAACCCCCGCCGATGACCGTGGTGCCGCGGAGGTTGGCGAGGGCCGCGGCGATCCGGCGCGTCCCTTCCGCAAACTCCGGGACCTCGAAGACCCCCATCGGCCCGTTCCAGACGACGGTTCGCGCACCGCCGAGTTCCCGGGAGAACTCGTCGGCAGCCTCCGGCCCGATATCGGCGATGAGCCGGCCGTCCGGGACCTCCATTGCGGCCACAACCTCGGTCGGGGCACCCGCTTCCAGCCTCTCCGTGACGACGACGTCACGGGGAAGGATGAGGCGGACGCCGCGCTTTTCTGCATTCTCCTCGACCTTTCTGACGTCTTCCAGGCGGTCGGTCTCGACGTGCGACGCACCGGTCGGGTAACCCCGGCTCGCAAGGAACGTCGCCGCCATCCCTCCCCCGATGAGAAGGAGGTTCACCCGGGAGATGACGTTGTCGAGGACTTCCAGTTTGTCGCTCACCTTGGCACCGCCGATCACGGCGGCAAACGGCTGCTCGGGGTTCTCCAGGATCCGCGTGAAGGCGTCGACCTCCCTCTCCAGAAGGAGCCCGGCAACCGCCGGCAGGTGCTGTGGAACCCCCACGACCGATGCGTGGCCCCGGTGCGAGGCACCGAACGCATCGTTGACGTAGATCTCGGCAAGATCGGCGAGTTTTTCTGAAAAAGAGGGATCGTCGGCCCGCTCCTCCGGGTGGAACCGGAGGTTCTCGAGGAGGACGATATCCCCGTCGCTCATCGCCGCGACCGCGCTCTCCACCTCAGGCCCGATACAGTCCCGGAGCGCGACGACCGGCCGGTCCAGCAGTTCGGAGAGCCGGTTTGCCACGAGGGCGAGCCGTAACCGCTCAACGATCTCACCTTTCGGCCGGTCAAGGTGGGAGCAGAGGATCACCCGCGCCCCCTGCTCGCAGAGGTAGCGTATTGTCGGCAGGCTGGCTCGAATACGGGTATCGTCGGCGATTACCCCTTCCTCATCGAGCGGCACGTTGAAGTCGGCACGGACGAGCACCCTTTTGCCCCGCACGTCGATCTCCCGGACTGTCTTCTTCCGTCTTGGTATCACGTTCTGCATACCGGCATACCCCCGGAGCAGCGGAGAACGACAGGGTTTCCTTGCCGCGTGTGCGGGCAACCGTGCCCCCCTCTCCGGCCCCTGCCTGTCTTTTAACCGTTCCCCGCCGGATTACGGTGTCGCAGTGCATGCGTGCCCTCGCATATATACTGTTCGTAGCGCCACCCATGGCGCGGGTTCGGGGTGCGCCGCCCGGGAGACCCACGCGGCAAAGGCGGCGAGGCCGTCGTCCCGGGCTGCAGCCTCCTCAAAACAGTCGCCGGCCCCGGTTTTCGGCAGGGGCCGGCGGCGGTCGGATCTCGGGTCTCGTCGGCGGGTTCACCGCTCCATGCGGCGCTCCCAGTAGGGCGTGTAGCCGTAGTGGCTGTACATCCCGGTGAGCCAGCCGCGTTCGGCGGTCGTCGGCCAGTTGTCCTTGTCGAAGCCCGGTGCGTTCTCCAGCCGCTCTTTGGGCACGTCGAGGACGAAGGTGTCGTCGGTCGCGTTGTACTGCAGGGCCTCCCAGGGGACGGCGAAGAGTTTGTCGCCGAGCCCCAGGATCCCTCCGAACGAGAGGGCGGCATAGGCGACGCAGCCTTCGCTCGTATCGATCACGACGTCCTTGATCGTCCCGAGATCCTCACCCTGCGGGTTTCTGACGGAATAATCCGCGATATCCTTCCCCCGTATAATATTCCGTGTCTGCATCTCTGTAGCAGTTCCTCTCATCTGCATCACGTCTCCATGAATCGTGGAACGTCCTGTCCCACGGTAAGAGGGTGAATACCGGCCGGGGATATTTAATTCTTATTGGAATATAATTGTGGTCGGATGTGTGGAGCCACAGGAGCGTTCTCCCGGGCAGGCGCCGGAGCACGATCTAATGCTTCGCCTCCTCCCTTCTTCGCCACTCTCCGCCCGGCCCTTTCTCGTAGACCCGCTCCAGCGCCGCCCAGGTGGCCTTGTGGGCAACCTCCTCGCGCGCGTCTTCGACAGGTCGTCACCTTAATCGCGTGCCCGGAGAGATTGTTAGGATACATGCCGTGCAGGCGAAACCGCCGGGAAACCCGGTGAGCGCATGCTGCACGGCCGGAATACCCCTAATATGAAGGTCTACTGGCGACATATCCCCCAGGCGAACAACTCCTTCGCCGCGCTTGCCGCAGCGTGCGAGGTGCACGGATACGACCTCGAGGTGGCGGACGGGCCGCGCCCCGACGTCACCATCTACAGTATCAACTCCATCAACGAGCGCATCTACCGCGACGAGATCGCGGAGGCCGACTGCATAACGGTCGTCGGCGGCCCCCACGCCTCCGCCTGCTACCGCGAGGTGGCGGAGTACGCCGACTACGTCGTCGTCGGGGAGGGAGAGTACACCCTCCCGGCGCTTCTCTCCGCCATCGAGGAGGAACGAGACCCTCCTCCCGGGGTCGCCACCGCCGCCGGTTATACGCCCGCACGCCACACCGTCCTCCTCGACGGCTACCCGTCCTTCTCGCGGATCAAGGGGTTTGTCGAGATCACCCGGGGATGCCCGTTCTCCTGCGGCTACTGCCAGACGCCGCGCCTCTTCGGGCGGTGCATGCGCCACCGCTCCATCGACGAGATCGTCCGTTACGCCTCGCGCTACCGGGATATCCGGTTCGTCACCCCGAACGCCTTCGCTTACGGCTCCGACGGCGTTCATCTCCGCCTCGACAAAGTCGAGCGGCTCCTCCGGAGCCTCAAAGGCCGGGTCTACTTCGGCACCTTTCCCGGCGAGGTGCGCCCGGAGTGCGTCTCGCGGCAGTCCGTCGAACTCGTCCTCGACCACTGCACCAACACCCGCCTGCACTTCGGGGCGCAGTCCGGGAGCGATCGCGTGCTGCGCCACCTGCACCGCGGGCATACCGTCGAGGACGTCGTCCGTGCCTACGACCTCTGCCGGGAGCACGGGCTCGTTCCGGTCGTCGATTTCATCCTCGGACTGCCGTTCGAGAGCGACGACGATCAGCGCGCGACCCTCGACCTCGTGAAGATGGTTGCCCGGGGAGGGAAGGCGCACATCCACTACTTCATGCCGCTGCCCGGGACTCCTCTTCAGGACGGACGCCCCCGTCCGCTCCTTGTCGAGACGGAGAAGGTCCTCGGGAAACTTGCGCTCGACGGCAGAATTACCGGCTCGTGGATGGATCATGAGATAAGGTTTTTTAGACGCACTTCTCACTTATAGAGCATGACGGATGTGCTACTCTTAGCAGATCTGCACGGTAACTACGGAAAGCTTGACGCTTTTCTCAGCTACGACTACGATGCAGTCATCATTGCAGGCGACATAACCAATTTCGGTCCACTTGAGCCTGTAGATTCGGTACTCTCCAACTTCGAGGTACCGTGTTTCGCAATCCCCGGCAACTGCGATCCCCGCGAGATCATCGACGTGCTCGAGCGCTCAGATGCGGTCTGCCTGCACAATTCGTGGATCGCGCTCGGCAAGATCACGCTCGCGGGTCTTGGCGGTTCGAACAAGACCCCGTTCGACACACCGTTCGAGCTGACGGAGGAAGAGATCGATAAAGAACTCACCCGGATCACCAATCACATGGACAAAAATGTCCACAACGTCCTGCTCTGCCACGCCCCGCCGTATGAGGCGCTGGACACCGTCGAGGATAACCACGTCGGCAGCCAGAGCATCCGCAAGCACATGACCCGGTTCGATCTGGTCTGCTGTGCTCACATCCATGAGGCACGGGGCGTCACCGAGGTCGACGGCGTCAAGATCGTCAACCCCGGACCCGCTTCAGAAGGCTACGGTGCTATCATCCGTTTCGGGAAGGAGCCCAAAGATATCGATATCGACCTTATTGCTGTTTAAATAACAGCATCTCCAGATACGAGGTGTAGATCGGTGGACCGTCTACACCCAATTCTTTTACAATAGCCCCGATCCGGTCGGCGGCATCCTCTTTGTTCTCTTCTGTCAGGATCTCAACCTCGATGAACGTCCCGAGCCCTTCGACGTCGTCGAGCGTAACCGTCACGTCCCCCATCTCGTAGAACTCCCGCACCTTCGAGACCGTGGCGGCACGCCGGAACCCGAGACGGGAGAGGATTCCTTCAAGCGTCTCCCCGTCGGCGACCGCGAGGTTGAACTCCTCGCGGGCCTTTGCACTCCCGACCCGGATCTTCGGGCCTTTGTAGGTCACGGTTGCTCCGGTGTCGTCGTACCTGACTCTCAATGCTTCGTCCGTCTCTCCGAAATCGCGGTGGGGGGCGTTGTAGTAGACGTCGTGTTCCCGCTGTCTTCTCCCCATCCGCACTCCCTTCCGGCCGAGCCCGGCCCTGACGCTCTCCAGGTCTCCGACCGCAAATTTTGCTTCTATCTCGAGCATGCCAACTCTGCGTCAGATCGTCTCTCGGGAACGACGATAAACCCTCACCGTCCGGCCGTGAGCGCACCGGAGGCCCTCTGCCGGATGAGGTCCCTCTGCCGCTCTGCGGCCGCGAGGAGGGCGTCGTCTCCAAGATGCTCCGCGGAGACGATCGCCCGGTCAGTGAGCCGCAGGGCGGTATCGTGGTCGTCGCGATGGTGGAACCGGAGCCCGATCTCCAGGTTCAGGTCGGCGGCTTTCCCGTACTCGCGCGCGTGATAGAGGTGGCCGGCAAGCGAGAGGAGGACGTGCAGCCTGCCGGGGAGGCGATGTATGGAACGCTCGAAGCAGTCTGCAGCGCGGGCGTTGAGCGCAACCGTTGTTTCTTCAGAGAGGCCGTGTCTGCAGTGCTCTTGCAGGAGGGGGTGCGCGAAGGCATACTCGCCGCCGGGGAGGCTGCGGAAGACGCCGCTCTCCAGCAACCGGTCGGTCGCCGGTGCCACGCCCCCCTCCTGGAGATCGAGCATGCAGGCCATGACCGGCACGGGGAACGGGGGGTTCAAGACGCAGAGACCTTCCGTCCATGCCTTTACGGGCTCGGGGAGCGCGGCGAAGACAAGCCCTGCGGGATCTTCTGCGCCGGCGATGACGTCCGCAACGTTCTCCTGGGACGGTGCGAGTCCCCGGTTGCGCAGAGCGTTGAAGCAGGCTATGAGACGGAACGGGTCGCCCGATCTCTCTTCGAGGAGGCCGGCGGCTGCGTCGTCGATGGAGAAGTAAAACCGCCTTTTCCCGAGTTCCTGGATCTCGGCCGCTTGCATCCCGAAGAGTTGCACTTCGTGGATGCCGAGTTCCCGGATCTCCTCCTGCATCGCCGCGTATCCGGAACCGGCATCATCCTCTATCCGGCAGGTGAAGGCGAGGAGGATGCCGGGCGGGAGGTCGCGCACGACATCCCGGAGGAGGCGCCGGTCGTGGCTCGAAGCAAGGTGAACGTCGTCCAGGAGAACCGCCGCAACGTGGCCGGTCATGCTCATCTCTCTCCCGAGCTCCCTGAGCAGTTCCTCGAAGGCCTGGTATACGCGGTCGTATCCGACCTCGGGCGTTCGGGCGAAGACGCCGATGATCTCCTCGCCGGCCTTCGGGAGCAGGCCGATCGGCTCCACCGGCGCGGCGTATTTCTCGAAGACGTCGTCGGCGTACCGGATAGCCTCTTTCATGCTCTCGGCATCAAGGATGCTTGCGAACCTCGCGGATGCCGAGGTTCGCCGAAGATCGTTCAACAACTCCCGGAACGCAGCGAAGATCATCCCCGGGAGGTCGAAGACCTCCGCCCTGAGGACGGGGGACTCCCGCCCGTCGGGGCGTTCCTGCACCTCGTATGCGAGCCAGTTCAGGAGCGAACTCTTCCCGATGCCCGGCGGGCCGGAGATCATCACCGTCTGACCGCGCTCTCCCGCCCGCGAGAGGATGGTCGAGAGTTGCTCAAGTTCCTCCCGTCTGCCGCAGAACTCCTCTGGAGGCGATGGGGCGTATGAGACCCCGCCGACCTGCTGCTGTATCTCGTCCATGATCCCGCCGGGTGTTCCGGTAGACAGTATAAATACCATTCCATCCAAATAAAGTGGAACAACAAGACGCAGGCATGCGGCGGGCCGGTGCGGGAGGCGTACCGCGACCGTAGCGCATCCGCTATCCAAGGTGAATGGAATGGCACTTCAGGAAGGAGATTTTATCAGGCTCAGATACACCGGCCGCGTCGGTGAGAATATCTTCGATACCACGGATGAGGAGAACGCGAAGGAAGAGGGAATTTACAACCCACAGGCGGAGTACGGTCCTGTCACCGTTCGCCTGGGAGGCCATCACGTCATCGTCGGCCTTGAGGACGAGTTGATCGGAAAGGAGGTCGGCGCCGAGGGCGAGGTCGACGTCCCGGCCGAGAAGGGGTTCGGGGCGCACGAGGATGAAGCCGTAAAGTCCGTCCCGGTCACGCAGTTCCGCGAGAAGCCGCAGAGGGGGATGCGGATTGAGGTCGAAGGCCGCGAGGGCGTCGTCGTCGACGTCATCGGAAGACGCGCGGTCGTCGACTTCAACCACCCGCTTGCCGGCAAGACCCTGAACTACTCCTACGCGATCCTCGAGAAGGTCGAGGACCCGGTGGAGCAGATCAAGGGTCTCATCAAGCTCTTCTCGGGCAGAACCGATGTCGGGATCAGCATCGTCGACGGCACGGTCGAACTGGAGCTCCCTCCCGCGATCACCTACGACCGGCGCTGGATGGTCTGGCGGGGCACCCTCGTCCGCGAGATATTCGAGAACAACTCCGATATCAAGGACGTTGTCATGAAGGAGACGATCTCCCGCCCGAAGATGCCGGAGGCGGCACCGGAGGTCGTTGAGGCCGAAGAGCCCGCCGAGACCGAAGAGACGAAAGAGTCCGAGGAGTAATTCTCCTCTGCTCTTACGGTTTTTTCTTTTAACTTTGCTGAATCCCTTCTCTAAAGGCCGAATCGCCTCCAGAGTTATCCGCACATCATCGACTCACGGGAAGTGCGACGGTTCGTGAGCACGACTGCTGTCCAAGCAGGAGTTTGAGTAGCCGGAAGCGAGGGCAAAACCCCGTACGCTGAACCGTGGGGATATCGCGTCTGGAGGAGTGCGACTGGCCGAAGGTGCGATGTTCCTCTGGAACGGAGCTGGAGCACCGTTAGGAACGACGTTCCATGGGAACGGAGTTCGAGCACCGAAGGTGTGAGGCGCGGGGGCAGGAACACGAGAAGACTTCGTTCTTCGAAGGGGGGCATCCCCCTCCCTTGTCTCTACCTTACACTCGGACATCTGTAACCCCCACCCCGCCCGCGCTTCGCGCTCCTCCTCCGCACCTTCGGTGCTCAAACTCCCGCCGTCCGCTCCGCTCTCGGCAGTCGTTCCCCGCCCCTCAGGGCGGGGGCAGTGCGTGGCGATACCCCATTGAAAGCCGTGTATGAGTTGTGACTGACCGGAGGGCACAAACCAGAGCATCGGAGGGTGACATTCCTCTAGGAAGCGACGGTGTTTAGAGGATGGGGCGGGGAGCAGAAGCCGGGGGATGGGAATCTGAAAGAGGTGGGCGTTGAGGAGATTGTTTCTCAAAGTTTTTTGAGATTCTTTACTTAATTACGCTGCTCTCTTCGGTCACATGTCACCGTCTTCGGATTTCAGGTGGATATCGCCACGCGGGGCGGGGCTGGCGGGGAGGGCGACGTTCCGCAGGAACGGAGTTCGACCACCGTCAGGTGGCAAGGGGGGAGCATCCCCCCTCCCCTGCCCTTTCAAAGAACATCGTTCTTCTCGTGCTCCGTCCCTCGCACCTGACGGTGCTCACGCTCCTTGCCATCCCCGGCCCATTCCTCCGCCCGCTCCGCGCCAGATCAAGAGCCAGTCCCAACTGCCCGTACCCTTCTTTAGGTACCGGGCCGAATGTATTCTGAATCAATGGCGACACTACAGGGAATGAGCGGAGTCGATCTTCGGGCGCTGGTAGCGGAGGCTGCCGATCGCCTCCCGCTCTGGGTCGGCAAGATCTACCAGTTCGATGCGAAGACCCTCGGCATCAGGCTGAACGGTGAAGACCGGGCAAAATACTTCTTCCTCGTCGAGACGGGACGGCGCGCCCACTTCACCGCGGAGTTTCCTGTTCCTCCGAAGAACCCGCCCAGTTTTGCGATGCTGCTTAGAAAACATCTCGAAGGCGGGAAGGTGCTCGGCATCCGCCAGCTCGGGCTCGAGCGCACGGTAAGCCTCGATATCGGGAAGCGGGATACGACCTACCACCTCATCTTCGAACTCTTCGACGAGGGGAACGCCGTTCTCTGCGATGAAGCGTATACGATAGTCAAGCCCCTCTGGCACCACCGGTTCAAGACCCGGGAGGTGGTTCCGGGCGCGGTCTACGCCTTCGAAGGGTCAGACTGCCTGTCTCAGTCGCCGGAGGCGTTCCGGACGATGCTTGCAGAGTCCGACCGCGACATCGTCAGGACGCTCGCCGTCGGGTGCATGCTCGGCGGCGCGTATGCCGAAGAGGTCTGCCGGATGGCGGGCGTCGAGAAGAGCGCCGCCGCCGCGGAGGTGGACGCGGAGGCTGTCCGGGATGCGTTCGAACGGCTGATGACCGATGTAGGAGGACGCCGTGAGCCGGTGATAACGGCGTCCGGATGCTGGCCGGTGGTGCTTGCCGGCGAAGAGGTTCGCGAGCGGTTTGCGACCTTCAGTGAGGCCCTGGATGCGTTCTACCCGAAGACGGCGGGCGAGAAGCAGGGGCCCGCGGCCGAGAAGCCCCGCCTCTCCCAGGCGGAGGTGATCCGCCTGCGGCAGGCGGAGGCGATCAAGGGGTTCGAGAAGAAGATCGAGCGCTATGGGCGGATCGTGGAGGTGATCTACGAGAACTACACGGACGTTGCCGGGATCATAGCGACGCTCGACGAGGCGAGCAAAAACCGGTCGTGGCAGGAGATCGAGCAGATCCTGAAAGCGAACGGCGATAACCCTGCGGTAAAGATGGTCAGGGGCGTCCATCCTGCCGATGCGGCGGTCGATCTCGATCTTTCGGGGGAGCGGGTGAAGATTCACATCCACGAGACGATCGAGCAGAACCTCGGCCGCTACTACGACCAGATCAAGAAGTTCAAGAAGAAGAAGGCAGGCGCGCTCGTGGCGATGGAACGGACAGTTCCCGAGAAGCCCCGGACGAAACGGAACCTTGCCCTCCTGAAAAAGCGGTGGTATCACCGCTTTCGCTGGTTCACCACCAGCGACGGCATTCTTGTCATCGGCGGCCGCGACGCCTCCCAGAACGAGGAACTCGTCAAGAAGTATATGGAAGGGGGAGACCTCTTCGTCCACGCCGACGTCCACGGCGGGAGCGTCGTCATCGTGAAGGGCACGACCGAGCACCTTGACGAGGCCGTGCAGTTCGCCGCCTCCTACTCCAACGCCTGGAAGGTCGGGCACTTCACGGCGGACGTCTATGCCGCCCGGCCCGACCAGGTGAGCAAGACGGCCGAATCCGGCGAGTATGTGGCGAGAGGCGCCTTCATCGTCCGCGGCGAGCGGCAGTATTTCAGGAACGTGCCGCTCGGGGTGGCGATCGGTCTTGCGACAGCACCCGAGGTCGCCGTCATCGGCGGTCCCCCCGGTGCCGTCACCGGGCGTACGAAAGTGTGGGTGGAACTCCGTCCCGGCCAGTTCGAACCGAACGACACCGCAAGGAAGGTAGTCCGGGCACTCAGGGAGAAACTCTCGGAGGACGAGTGGAAAGGGCTCAAAAACGCCTTGAACACCGAAGCGGTCGCCGCTTTCGTCCCGCCGGGAGGCTCCGATATCGTGGAATCATGAAGGCCGAAGTCCGGGAGATGAAGAGGCAGTTCGGCGAGATACGTCTCTTCCCGGAGACGCTCGACGACCTCTGGCACCTCTCCCACCTGGTCGGGCCGGGGGATCTCGTCTTTGCGACGACCTTCCGGAGCGTGGAGGCGGCGACCGACAAACTCCGGCCGGAGAAGGTCGAGAAGCGGCCGGTGCGGCTCGGGATCCGGGTCGAGAAGGTGGAGTTCCACCAGCATACGAGTCGTCTCCGGATCGCCGGCGTCATCGAGAGCGGGGTGGATGTCTCCGCACACCACACCTTGAATGTCGATGCCGGGTTCGAGATCTCGGTCGTCAAACGCTGGCGTGCCGTCGACTGCGAACGGATCCGGCGGGCGGTCGACGCCTCTGAGTACGGCGTGGTTCACGTCGTGAGCGTCGAGGAAGGAGAGGCGCAGGTCTACCGGCTGCGCCAGTTCGGCCCGGAGTGGGTGACGACCGTCACGATCGGGAGCAGCAAGGGTGCCGAGACCGGTACCCGGTCGGCGCTCTTCGAGAAGACGCTTGAGACGGTCGCCGCGGTCACCGGCCCTCTCGTCGTCGCGGGCCCGGGGTTCGTGAAGGACGAGTTCGCGGAGTACGTGAAGGCCCGCGCTCCCGATCTCGCCGGGAGGATGGTCGCCGTCGAGACCCGGCGCATCGGGCGGGGCGCCGTGCAGGAGGTGATCGGGCAGGGGATCCTTGACCGGCTGCTCGGCGACCTGCATCTTGCACGGGAGGTCGCGCTGATGGACGAGGTTCTGCTCCGGATCGCGACCGAGGGCGCCGTCGTCTACGGCATCGACGAAGTCCAAAAAGCGGTTGCCTACGGGGCGGCGGAGACGGTGCTGGTCGCCGACACCCTGCTCCGGGACAATGAGGCTACGGGCGTCATCGAGAAGGCCGAGCGCGTCAACGCCACGATCGTGGTGCTGAGCACCGAGTTCGAGCCCGGGGAGCGTCTTGACGCAATCGGCGGCGCCGCGGCGCTTCTGCGGTATAAGATCGAGTGAGGCCTGAAGGATTTTCATTCCGGGAGTTTGAGCACCGTTAGTGCGATTTACGTGACAGAACGGTCTCAATCAAGGACAAAGCCCCGTACAGTGGACTGCGGGGATATCGCCACGCGGGGGAGGCGGCTCGCGGGGAGGGGGGATGCTCCCCCCTCCCCTGTTTCTACCCTGTAAGGCTATACCTGCAACCCCCACCCCGCCCGGCCTCCGGCCTCCTCCTCCGCACCTTCGGTGCTCAAACTCCTGCCGTCCGCTACGCTCCCGGCAGTCGTTCCCCGCCCCAAGGGGCGGGGGCAGTGCGTGGCGATATCCGGTGGAAAGCCGTGTCCGGGGATGCGCGACAGCATGAGCATAGAAGCCCCTCGATATTCGAGAATCGAGCAGATACTGCGCGATATTTGAGTGTGACCAAGTCTGAGACCTCCAAAAGCCGGGACGCCCCCTGCACACCCTCACCTCTCCTGATATATCTCCCGCGAGAAGAACAATCACAGATGACCCCGCTCCGCCGCCCCTCCTGCCCCGCCGGGCGGGAGGTACCTATCTTTTATTACCGGAGAACGCCCTATTATGTAGTAATTCCGTCAATCCCGGGAAGCGGCCAGAAGTCGGTTTGCTCCCGTCGGGCTGTCGCCCCGAAGGGGCTTCCCTTTCAGGAATGGCGCAACACTGGTGTCACGATGAGCGAGAATGCGGTAGCAGCAGAGTCTGAAAAGACACGGCCACGGACGCGTGCCGAGAAGCAGGCCGAGCACAGAAATCGGATAACACGGACGCTTGTAGCCTGCTTCATGGGCATCCTGGCCGGGGGACTCTCGTTCTACCTCTCCGGCACGCCCGACCCGGCGAGCGGTCTTCAGGAAAACGCCATCATCGGCATCCTTCTTCTCATGGCGGGCGTCGTCTTCCAGAAACACATCTTCATGCTCATCCGGATCGACCACATGGCCCTGACCGGAAAGGACTGGTTCTACCAGAGTTTCATGACGTTCGCGCTCTGGTTCATGACCTGGACAATCCTTCTGACTACCACCGTTCTGTGATCACCCATGCGTATTGCTGTTGTACACCGTGATCGGTGTCACCCTGTCAAGTGCGGCACCGAGTGCATCCTCTACTGCCCTCGTGTCCGAACCGGCGACGAAACCGTCGTCATCGGCGAAGACCAGAAGGCTGTCATATCCGAAGAACTCTGTGTCGGGTGCGGTATCTGCGTGAAGAAGTGCCCCTTTCAGGCGCTCGACATCGTCAATCTCCCCGAACAACTCGACCAGCCGACCCACCGCTATGGCCAGAACGGCTTCGTCCTCTACGGCCTCCCGATCCCCGTCGAGGGGAAGGTCACGGGCATCCTCGGCCCGAACGGCATCGGGAAGAGCACGTCGGTGAAGATCCTCTCGGGGACGCTCGTCCCGAACCTGGGGAGAACCGATGCCGAGATCTCCTGGAAAGAAGTCCTCGACCTCTACCAGGGAACCGAACTCTTCGACTACCTCCAGTTGCTCTCGCAGAAGAACGTGAAGGTCGCGGTAAAACCGCAGTATATCGACCAGATCCCGAAGGTCTTCTCCGGTTCGGTGCGCGACCTTCTTGGAACGACGGACGAGCGCGGCAAACTCGACTACTACATCGACCGGCTGTCGCTCAAGGCGGTCGTCGACCGGCCGATCACGACCCTCTCCGGCGGTGAACTCCAGCGGGTGGCGCTCGCCGCCTGCCTTGCGCGTGACGCCGACTTCTACTTCCTCGACGAGATCACGCCCTACCTCGACGTCTACCAGCGGATGGCCGTCGCGAACCTGATCCGGGAACTCGCCCTGGAGCGGCCGGTCGTGATCGTCGAGCACGACCTTGCCATCCTCGACATGCTCGCCGATACCGTGCATATCGCCTATGGAGAACCGGCGGTCTTCGGCGTCATCACCTACCCGAAAGGCGTCCGGGTGGGGATCAACCAGTACCTGGAAGGCTTCCTCCCGGAGGAGAACGTCAGGTTCAGGACGTATGCGGTGACGTTCGATACCCGTGCGCATGCTTCCGACGTGAACCGGGAGGTGCTGCTTGAGTTCCCGGCGATGACGAAAGCGTTCGAGCAGTTCTCGCTCACCGTCGACGGCGGGGAGATCCGGAGCGGCGAGGTTCTCGGGGTGCTCGGGGCGAACGGTATCGGGAAGAGCACGTTCGCCCAGCTCCTCGCCGGGGTGCTCGAGCCTGATACGGGGGCGATGGATACCCGGGTGCGGATCTCCTACAAGCCCCAGTACCTCAAAGGCGACACGGAGGCGACCGTCGAGGAGGTTCTCCGGCAGACGACGACGAAGTTCGACACGTCGTACTACCAGCACGAGATCTTAGAGCCGCTCTCCCTTGCGCAGTTCCTCCAGGCGCCCATAAACACGCTCTCGGGCGGCGAACTCCAGCGCGTGGCGATAGCGGTCTGCCTCTCGCGCGACGCCGACCTCTACATCCTGGACGAGCCGAGCGCCCATCTCGACGTGGAGCAGCGGGTGAAGATCTCAAGGATGATCCGGAAGCATGCCGAAGGGCGGGAGGCGAGCACGCTCGTGATCGATCACGACATCTACGTCATCGACATGATCAGCGACCGTATCCTGGTCTTCGAGGGCGAGCCGGGCATCAGCGGCAAAGCCGCCGGGCCGTTCGACATGGCGCCGGGCATGAACCGGTTCCTCGAGGCGCTCGGGATCACCTTCCGGCGAGACAAGAGCGGAAGGCCGCGGATCAACAAGCCCGGCTCGTTCCTCGACCGGGAGCAGATCGCCGCCGGGGAGTATTATTATACTGAGATCTCGAAGTAGTGAGCGGGGCGGGAAGTTCTTTTCTTTTCCGGTGGACTGCTGGTGGTAGTCCTGAAGGTTTAATTGGAAATAGGGTCGTGTTCGTCAGCGTTCCCGAACACGGATTTCTGGTGGCTATCGCGTCTGGGGAGGGGTTGCAGGGGAGGGGGAGACCCCCCTCGAAACTCTTCGAGTTTCTCATGCTCGCTACGCTCGCACTCCCCTTTGTCCCCACCCCCCGTGGCGATTCTCCCACGGTCCAGTGTATCGGGTTTTCGCGCCTCTAACGACCCGTCAATCTCGTAAAAGGAGGATAGATTGTGATTTCCCGATAGCAGAGCCGTTTCTACCCTTCTAGAACCAATCCTAACTAACCCAAATGGCGGCCCAAACACGCCCGCGCTCTGCCATGGTATCCAGAAAGCCGGCGTTCCTCCCCCCGTTCTGCGCTCTCAAGCCCCGTTCACCCACGGCTCACCGCGCCGATCAACCCTTCAAAAAAAGCCCAAATCCCGTCAAACAGCCCGGCACTCTCTTCAGGTCTCTCCACCGGTGCCGGGGTCGGAGGCAGGGGCGTCCCGGTCGTCACCGGTGTCGGCACCGGGACAGCGGAGAGATCGAGGGTGGCGAGTTCCGTCATCGGCGGGATGTAGCCCACGTTTCCCGGAACGACGAACCAGCACCGGCCGTAGGCGTCGACGAAGAGTTTCTTGACGGCATTTACACGGATACCGTCTCCGGCCGTGATATGCAGGGCGACCCCCGACGAGTTCCACCCGTATATCCCGTTATCGGATGCGATGTAGAGCATCCCTTCGGGCGTCGTTGCGACGTCGTTGATCGTGACCGGGAACGTGCTCAGGTTTCCGGCGTTGAGGACCTGTGTAACCCCTGTATCGGGGGCGTAATGGAGAACCGTCGTGCGGTTGAAGAGATACACCCCCCCGAACGGATCGACCCGCACCTCGGATACCCGGCGAAGTGTGTCGCTACCGTAGGTGACCTGCTCGAAGCGGACGTCGCCTGTCCGATCTTTGAGCACCCGGATACCGTCGCTCTCCGACCCGATGACGAGCGCATCGCTCGCGGCATCGACCGCCATGCTCACGACAGTATAGCACCCGAGCCCTTCGGGCCCGGCAGGCTTGTACCATGTCCAGACATCGCCGTGGCAGCGGTGGAGGCCCGCCCGCCCGGTGGCAACCCACACCTCGTCCCCCCACCGTGCGATGCAGTTGATGTTGAGGTTCTTGAGGAACTGCAGATCCTGGACGGCGCGGTATCCCGCCCCGTCTCCGATCTGCAGACCGTTCGGATACCCGAGCCAGAGGTGCCCCTCCGCATCGAGCGCGACCGAAGTGACCATGGTCTCGATAGGCGCGAGCGACCCATAGGCCGTCTCCCCGGGATGCCTTGCGTTGACCGAATACCAGGTGCCGTTCTCCGTGTACACGGAGATGCCGCCGTCGGTCGCAAAGATGACGTCTCCATACCGGCCGTTGATCACGTCCTTTACCCCGGCGGACGCGATACCCGAACTATAATCGGGCACATCGATATAGAGGGCTGATACGAAGGGGACGAAGAAGGATGCCGCGGCTAATATGAGTATCAGAGCGCGTCGCATGTCCCGTCCGCTCTCTTGATGATGAGGCGGCCCTTTCCTTCCGGCCAGTAATACACGGACCGCCCGACCTTTCCGCCGGTCTCCTCGTGCTCGATTCGGATGCCCTGTTCCTGAAGCAGTTCCTTCACTGCGGCGGCGTTTCGCTCGCCGATGTTCAGGGAATTGGCCGAGAACTCAAACATGCTTGCACCGCCGACCACAATTGCGGCGATCGAGGATTTTATGCTCCCGGCTTTCCCCATCTCTTCAAGGAGAGCAGACATGGCAGTATCTGCGAACTTCCCGGGACGATCGGTACTCCCTCTGCTCTCGGGGAGCATGATATGGGCGAGCCCCGCAAGGGATCTCCGCTGGTCGTGCAGGATGAGCGCGATGCAGGAACCGAGCCCAATCGTCCCCATCGGACACATCCCGACCCGGAGTTCACCCAGGCCCAGGATTATTGCCGTTTCTTCACCAAAAAAATTGTTCTCCATGGTATATCCCGGATACCGGTTATGAGAGCGGTTCCATCATCCGTTCGAGCATGAGGAAGAGCTGCTGGGTAAGTTCGGCGTTCGGAAGCATGTAGATGCTCCCGTAGACGGGCGGCGCCTCGCTCGTGAGCTCGGTGTTGAAGATCAGCACGTCGTTCACGTCGCCGGCCACCTGCGCGACGATGGACTCGAAGGCGGCATGCGCCATGTCGATGGCCAGCGCCGGGGGAGACGGGAGCATGACGATACCCAGCAGTTCGGCTGTCGCATCGAGAAATGCCGATATCATGATGTTCCCGATCTCGATCGCAGCGCTCTGATCCATCTCGTTGATCTCGCGATCGGTATCGGCATCGATGGTGCCGAGCATCTGGTTGGTCAGCTGGATGACGGTCTCCCGGGGCATGCTGACGACGACATATCCACCGTCCGCGACCTCGCCCTGAATCTGGAAGACGACCATGGCGGTTATCTCGTTGCTGATTGTGCAGATCGGCGATATCGACGGCCTGTACCTCCGGCACCGTCATCTCGATGGGGCTCATCAGCATCTGCGATAGCGACGTTGCCGCGTGTGCGGCACCGATATTCCCAAACTCTGCCAGCGCATCCTTCTGAAATGGATCCAGTTCCATGAATATCTTCTCCTAAATCATTGTATTTACATCGAGTACCGGCACGACGTCCCCGTCTCCGGGGATGGTGATCCCGCTGATCCCGCGGCAGTTGCCTGCAATGCTGGAGAGCGGTTTCACCACCACTTCCTGCTGGCCGTCGACGGAATCGACGACGATGCAGCATCTCCTGCCGTCGTTCTGCAGCACGACCAGTGTGTTGCTCTCCCCTGCCTGGCCGAACATGTCCTCCAGGCGGTGCATGGGGAGGGTCTGGTCCCGGAGCAGAATCGCCTCGCTGTTGCCGATCCGATGAATTGCCTCCGGCCTCGTCAGCGCCACCTCGACGACGTTGCTGATCGGGATGGCGCACCGCCTGCCGTTGATATGCACCATCATGACATCGATGATCGCCATCGTCGGGGGAAGGACCAGCTCGAACTTGGTTCCTTTGCCGACCTTGGTCTCGACCTTGATCGAGCCTTTGAGCGATTCGATCGTCTTCTTGACCACATCGAGGCCGACGCCCCTGCCGCTGATGTCGGTGATCGTCTCTGCCGTGCTGAACCCGGGCTCGAAGAGCAGGCCGACCAGTTCGTCTTTCGTTGCGTTTGCCGCCGTTTCAGCCGTCATGAGGCCTTTCTCAACGCCTTTCCTCCGGAGTTTCTCGGGATCGATGCCGGCACCGTCGTCCTCGATCTCGATGATGACGTTGTCCTTGTCCCTCCTTGCCATCAGCCGCAGCGATCCTTTCGGGGGTTTACCGCTGGATTCCCGGACATCCGGCGTCTCGATGCCGTGGTTCACGGCGTTCCTGATGAGGTGCAGGAGCGGGTCGGAGAGCCCGTCCATCATGCTGCGATCGAGTTCGGTCTCGCCGCCCTCGATGGTGAACTCGACCTCTTTCCCGTCATGGTTCGCAACGTCCCGCACGACCCGAGGAAGGCGGTTGAAGATACGTTCGAGCGGCATCATCCGGATCCCCATCATGAGGTTCTGAAGATCGGAGACCGAACGGCCGACCATGGAGAGCGCCTCGTCGAACTCCTTGATGCCGTGCTTCTTCGCGATCAGTTCGAGCCGCCCGCGGTTGATGACCAGATCCTCCACCAGGTTCATCATCCGGTCGAGCCGCTGGATATCGACGCGGATATTCTTGATCTCCCGGCTCTTCTCGGCTTTCATCACCCGCTGCACCTGTGGTTCCGGAGCCGGTTCGGATTTTTGGGTCCCTTCGCTCGCGGCCGGGGGTATTACGGCCGGAGTCGTCGGCAGCGACTGCGGTCTGGAGAGAGCAAGAAACGAGAGTTCCGTGCCGGAAGCGATTGTCATGAGCGCGTCCTCTCCCGCCTCGCTCTCGATAAGAATCTCGAACGGCCCCTCGAACTTCCCGTCCTCGAGAAGTTCCCGTGAGGGGGTCGTCGCGTGGATCGTCCCGATCTCTTCCAGGTTCTGCAGGAGCAGTATCGCCCGAACGTCCTTCATGGTGCTGGACGGGTCGACGGCAACCGTCAGCGTATACAGCGGGCGATCGTCGGCGTCTCCTTCTGGTGCTGAAGGAGCCTCGGCCGGGGGCGCCTCACCGGGAGGTGGTTCCTGCTCGTCTTCCCCCTCTTCTTCGGCAAACACCAGGAGTTCCTGAACCAGAGTTGCGGACTGCTCGTCGGACGGCATCCCTCCTGCCTCGATGGCATCCAGCATCCCCTCGATAGCATCGGTACAGGTGAGCAGAAGATCGGTGAGCGACGCGGTCACCTCGCGCCGCCCGTTCCTGATGAGGGAGAATACGTCTTCCATCGAGTGGCAGAGATGCTCCATTGCGTCAAAGCCCATCGATGCAGACATCCCCTTGAGCGTATGTGCGGACCGGAAGATCTCGTCGATGGCTGCCTGCTGGTCGTCCCCGGTCTCAAGGGCAAGAAGGTTGTTCACGATGTTCTCGTGATTCTCCCGCGACTCCTCAACAAACAGCTTCCGATACCCCTCTTCATCAAACATGATTCACCTCGAGTTTTCCGACTGCTCTCGCGATCTCGCGTGCGAGACCCTCGAACGGAACCACCTTGTCGACGCAGTCCCTGGTGAGAGCGGAGCGTGCCATCCCGTATACGAGACAGTCCTCTTCGGCGCATACCATCGTTTTGCCGCCTGCAGTCTTCACCGCGAGCATTCCCTCGCCGCCGTCGTTCCCCATCCCCGAGAGGAGCACGGCAACGGTGCGCGGGCCGAATACGCGTGCTGCAGAGGCAAATGTCTTGTCGACGGCAGGCCGAACCGCGTGCAGGCGGGGGGCGGTCGAGTGGATGATTCGCCCGTGGTTCTTCCCGTTGCCCGATGCGACTCCTGAGATGACGGTATGGAATCCGGCCTTTGAGATCAGGACGGTTCCGGTATCGAGGCTGTCTCCGTTCCCGGTCTCTTTGACGGGGAGAGCAGAGACTCTGTTCAGGCGCTCGGCGAGCGATGCGGTGAACCCCTCGGGCATGTGCTGGGTGACGACGACCGCCGCGGGCAGGTCCTGCGGAAGCGCGGAGAGGAGCGTGTCGAGCATCGGTGGGCCCCCGGCAGAAGAACCTATCAGAACGATTGCATCCGCCTCATCCCGTCTGACTTCGGTGGATTTTACGATCGTGGGGAGCGTGACAAGGTTCCTGATCTTCTGGATGAGTTCTCTCTCGATGCCCCTGACGTTCGGAACGTCCCTCGGTTTGAGCATGAAGTCGTCCGCCCCGAGCCGCAGCGCCTGGTGGGTCATATCGGCCTGGCGGGACGTCAGGGTGCTCAGGACGATCACTTTCGGTTTCGCGCGGACATCCTGAAGCGCCTCGAGCGTCTCAAGGCCGTTCATCCGGGGCATCTCGATGTCGAGCGTGACGACGTCGGGTTTTAGAGCGGATATCTTTTCGAGGGCATCGATGCCGTTGACCGCCGTTCCGACCACTTCAATATCCGGACTGTCTTTGAGTAGATCCCGGAGTATCGTACGGATGAAAAGCGAGTCGTCGACGATCAGAACCCGTATCATGGTTACGCACTGAGGACGTTCTTGACTTCTTCGAGAACTTTCGGAGCCTGGAACGGTTTGACGATGTAGCCTCGTGCACCGCTCTTGACGGCAAGTTTGACCATCTGCTCCTGGCCGACCGCCGTACACATGACGATTTTTGCTGCCGGATCGGCCGCTTTGATGGCCTTGAGCGCCTCGATCCCGTTCATCTTCGGCATGACCACGTCCATCGTGACGAGGTCGGGCTTGAGTTCCTGATATTTGGCGAGGGCCTCCGCCCCGTCCGCTGCCTCACCGACGATGTCGTGCCCGCCGGAGAAGAGGATATTCTTCAGCAACGTTCTCATAAACATTGTATCATCGACGATTAGGATTCTCCCCATCGAACACCACTCTTTGAATATTTGATAAAAAAGTTATATATGTCTTCTTATTTTGAAGAAATAAAGTTTTTAATCCAATGGAGATTTTACAGACTCTGAGATGTATCTTACACCTTTCGGGGTTAGTTGCACTTCCTTCCTGACGTAGAGCACTTCGGCGAGTCCTGAGCCGAGGAGATTCTCGTAGATGGCGTCGAGTTCTTTGTGCGAGAGTTTCAGCATGTTCTCGATGGCGCTTGAGTCCATCCCGCTGTACACGAGCATGGCCACCTGCCCTGTCAGGGGATCGATCTCCTCGCGGGTCTCGGTATCGTGTGTCGCCTCTTTGAGGAAGTTGTAGAGAACCTGGAGCGTCGTCAGCGGGCAGAGGACGAAGCTCGTCACAAGTTCGTTCTCGATCAGGTGATCGATCTTCACGACGTCGAGATTCTTCTCCTGGATCTCCCTGGACGTAAGTTCGATGCCGGTCACCTCTTCGAGCGGGATGCAGACCTGCTTCTCCGGGCTCGTGAACCAGATCCCGGTCTTCATGACGGTGATCGCGCCCTTCTCCCATTGGGCGTTCTGGACGAGCACCCCCCCACGGATTGCGGGCGACATGAAGAAAGCGTTCAGCCGGTAGGCGCTGGCCTGGGTGATGATGAACTTCTTTAAGACCAGGAGGACCTTCTCGACCGATGCGATACGGTAAACGGCTTCTCCGTCTGCCCCGACGGTAATGAGCACCTGGTTCTTCTTCTCCTCGAGATCGACCACGGACTTGTAAGGGATCTCCTGATTAAGAGGGGCATCAATGCGGAAACGGTCCTCAGCGATACCCATCGTCGTCGGGACCCACTTGCCTTCGTGCTCGACCTTTACCGGAACCGATTTCATCCTTTCCTCCCCTACCTCCCTGTATTACTATACTCTGCGTGATGCTATCATCATTGTGATTTCATTGTCGTGAGGATATCCTCGAGTTCCGCCGCCAGGTCCTTCGCATGGAACCTCTCTCCTTTCAGTTCGCGAACCAGGCTGACATCCTCCACGAAATCCTTCTTCTTGGCATCGGCTTTGAGTGCGGTGATCAGGTCGTCCTCGACCGCGCCGCCGGCCGCAAAGGAGACCATGTCGAAGTCTTCTTTCGTCTCCTCCGCTATATCCCCGAAGATGTCTTCTTCCGGGACAGATTCTGCAGCGTCGATCTCCTCTTCTTCCTCTTCTTCGCCCTCGATCTCGATCTCGTCGAGATCCAGTTCGTCAAGCGCGGAGAGTTCTTCGCTCAGCGCGCTCATGTCCGGCATGCCGTCGTCTCCGGACAGTTCCGGGATGCTCGCTGCTACCGGCGGGAGGGCTGCGTCGGGTTCGCCGGCGCCTCCGCCAAGGTTGATACCGGCCGGGAGATCGAAGTCGTCGAGTTCGTCCTCGTGCGACTTGAGGATGTCCGATATGGCATCCGCATCCTCTGCCGAGAGAAGAGAGATCTGATCGGGATCAAATATCGTCCCCTGACCTGACGCTTCGCCGTCGAGGTCAAGATCCTCCAGCGAGTCGATGTCGAGGTCCGCAAGTGAAGCAAGGGGGTCGTTAGTATTCCCGCTGGCCTTCGGGGGCACCGGGGTGATGGACTGATCGGGAACCGCGCCCTCGACCGCCTGATCGAGCATGGCATCGATCTTCTGGATGTTGCTCTTCTTCTCCCCCTCAGGAGCGCGGGCGTGCGCGATCGCTTCCATGACCGATGCCTTGAAGGTTCCGAGCATACCGGAGATGCCGGGGAGGGTGATCCTGGAGGACGCGCTCTCTGCCGGTGCATCTGATTTTGCTGTCTTCGGCAGGTCGGGTTCTTCCTTCTTCTTTCCGCGCTCCCGGAACGCGGCGCGCAGCCTCGACGGTTTCAACTCCGCGAGATCGAGCGCCCCGGTGACGATGAGCGCGAGGAACCCTGCGAGCACGGTGCCCGCGACGATGATCTCGGTGGTGGCGTCGAAGATGATGATCACGGAGCCTGTACCGACGGTGATCAGAAACAAGAGCGGACGACGTAGACTTTCTCTCAACATCACACCTCCACGAATGCCGGAATGTTAAAGAATGCGCTCACCATGATCGGTGCAATGATGTAGACGGCACCGGTTGCCACGCAGAGCAGGCTTGTGAAGAAGTAGTACAGGTATCGGTCGCCGCCCATGACAATCTTTCCTGCCAGTACATTTGCAACGGTCAGCATTAAGAGGATCGTCACCACGTAGGTTCGCATTACGTCTTCGGGGAAGTTCACGAAGATGTTCAGGGACGTTGCCATGGAGCCGCCGAGCGAGGACGTTCCTCCCGTGAGTGCTGCTGAGGTCTCCTCGAAATGGCTCATCACCTCCGTCACGGCGCGGGACATCGAGAGGAGAATCTCGAAGAGGAAGACGAAGATGCCGATCATCGCTCCGTGCATCGGCACGAGCAGGACGATAAACCCCTTCACCATCATGTCGCGCTTCCTCCTGAGCAACACCTGTTCGAGCATCGATGAACCGACGATCTTTCCGATCGCGTCGGGCGATCCGCCGAGAGCCACCGCGTCGCGGAAGATGTTCATGTACTTGTAGACCAGGTAACTGCCGGTCTCCCCGATGAACTTCTTCCAGCTCCCGGCTTCGTCGAGCCCGAGGTTCAGCTTCGTCGAGACCGAGTTGATGAACGGTTCTAAGTGGACGAGCGACTTCCTGTCGACCTCCTGGAGCGCGTCGCCGGTGGTGATGCCTTTGCCGCCCATGATCGACCCGAGGCCCCGGATGAACGTGGAGAAGTCGTTGTCGCGGTTGACGACGTTCGCGTCGTCGATGTAGCCGATGACCCCGAGCGGCATCAGGAGCAGGCCGACAAGCAGGAAGATGATGCCCGCGTTGGCGCCGGCGAGGATGAGCATCAGCCCGATTGCCGCGGTTATCGGCAGGATCAGGCGTTCCAGCCGCCGGATGAGGGCCTGTTCTCGCGAGCAGATCTCGACAAGGCCGTGCGTGCGGGGGTCGTCGGGGACGGCCTGGTACATGATAAAGAGGCCGAAGACCGATATTGCGAGGATGATGAAGTAGGATGAGTTCAGCGCCGATTCGATCCCGTCGGGAGCATAGATGGCCACCGAGATCATGATGATGATCGCGACGAGCGCTCCCGAGAGGAGCATCGCGATGTAGGCGTCGCCCCACTTCTTCAGGAGTTCGATCCCCTGCTCGAACGAGTTCCGGTAGATGCTCCGGATGCTCGAGAGTTCCGTGCCGATGAAATCGTCGTCCGGGACACCGGAGTCGATGGAGTTGGCGTAGCGGTTGAGCATGCTCTGGAGGGTTCCGTTCCGGCACCGCTCCGCGACCGCCCGGAGGGCATTGGAGTAGTTCTGGCCCCACCCGCTGACGAGGCGCTGCACCTTTGCTATGTAGCGCGACGGGATGTACTCGAACCGCTCGGCGGTGTACTGGAAGATCTCGGGTCTGGTCACGGTCGATGTGGTGATCGCGGCCATGTAGGTGTACATGAGGAGCAGATCCTGCTCCATCTTCTTGTTCTCGAGGATGGTGGAGCGGAGATCGCCGAGAATTTTCGCCTGCTCCTCGAACGGGATCTTCCCCTGGTTTGCCGCCCGCAGCCGTTCGGTCACATCCTCAAACAACGCCTACACCTCGATGTTGAGCAGTCCCTGCTTCTTGATCTTCGTGGTCATGTGGAAGAGATCCCAGAACTGGGTGTATCCCGCTTTGTGAAGCCGCTCAAGGATTTTCGCGCGTTTGTCGACCTCATCGTAGATGTCGGCCCGCCGGTTCTCGGGGATGCCGAGCATCGTTGCGATCTTGTTCTCGAGGAGGAAACTGCTTCCTCTCCCGGTGAAGGTGAAGGCGTCGGTAGCGGGGTCCCAGACGAACGCCGCCATGAAGGAGAACCCCTGCGTCTCGGGATCGTAGCCCACGAGTTCGTTGACGCTGAGCATCCGCCGCACGGTCCCCCCATGGGGGAGTTTCACGGCGCTCTGGATGATGACCAGGTTTAAGTTGTCGACGTAGGTCTTCGGGATATTGATCGGGTCGCCGCAGAGACGCTGGATCAGTTTTTCGACCGACGCTGCGTGGAAGGTGCTCATCACCGGGTGACCGGTCTGCATTGCGGAGAAGGCGACGGACCCTTCCACACCACGGATCTCACCGACCAGGATCTGGTTCGGACGCTGACGCAGCGCAGCTTTGAGGAGATCGAACATCGTGACCTCCGAGCCTTCTCCTTCGCCCTTTCCTTTGGCTTTTGCGACCTCGCGTGTCCAGTTTCTGTGGGGGACGGTCAGTTCCGGGGTATCCTCGATGGTGACGATCTTGTTCTCGGGCGGGAGGAAGGTCGTGAGGGCGTTCAAGGTGGTCGTCTTGCCGCTTGCGGTCTCGCCGGAGACGAACATCGACATCCCGTATTCGAGGCAGATCCAGAGGTAGGCGGCCATCATGTAGTCGCACGCCCCGCTCTCGATCACCTGCAGGATGCTCAGGGGGACCTCGTTCACCTTACGGATGGTGAAGTTGCTGCCGTGCTTGCTGATCTCGGTTCCGTAGACGATGTTGATACGCGAGCCGTCGGGGAGGGTCGAGTCCACGATGGGGTTCCTGTAGGTCAACGGCTGTTTGATCCGCTCGGCGAGTTTGATGACGAAGTTGTCGAGTTCCTGGGAGTCTCGAAACCCGATGACCGACTTCAGCCCTTTGAAGATCTTGTGCTCGATGAAGATCGGCCCGACGCCGTCGCAGGTGATATCCTCGATATACCTGTCGGAGAGAAACGGTTTGAGCGTCCCCATCTCGATCTTGTCGCGAATTATCATGTACTCGAGCGCCTTGTACTCCTGCTGCGTGAGGATGATCCGCCCGTCGGCAAGTTCCTGGCGCCCCGAAGTTTGCGGTCGCTTCGGCGCGCCGATCTCCGAGGTGAGGAAGGTTCTGATCCGGACCGCGAGATCCTTTGCCGTTCCGCCGGCAAGCAGGGATTCGTCGATCTCCTCACCCGGCCGTTTGACGTAGACGAGTTGCTGGATGAAGTTCTTCAGCACCCCGACCCGTGCCTGCTGGGTCACCGGCTCTTCATCGAGGGCGTCGATCAGATCGATCAGTTTCTCCTCGATCACCGGGAGGATCTCTTTGACGGAGTGCAGGAACGACGGCTCGATCGGGATGTACCAGTTCCGGACATCGTTTGGGTCGGGGAAGATATGGATGAACGTCGTCTCGTTCACCGGGTAGATGATGTTCGGGTTCTCCATCGATTTCAAGTCCCGCTTCAGCTCCGAGAGGAAGAGCGGGATGCCGACGGTGTTGACCGGCAGGATGTGGAGATACTCGAGGAGGTGGGGGCTTGCCTTGACGTAGTCGCGGGCGTTTGCCGGGAGCATCCGGTAGAGTGCGCAGGACTCCACGTTGTTGTAGCAGTCGTTCCCCTCGTCGATGAACTCGGGCTCGAAGGGGAGGGTGACCGTTGCTTCCAGCGCCGATCCCATCTCTCACACCTTCGCGACCGAGACGGGGATGATCTTGATGCCGTACCCGGGGTGAACCTCGAAACTGATGATGTTACCCGTAGTCTTTCGTGCGCCGCGAACCTTGACGACCTCGAGCATCATGACGTATTTGCCCCCGACGAGCGCCTTCTTCATGAAGAGGTGAGCGTCGCAGATCGAACGAATCCGGACGAGGGAGTCTTCGACGAAGGCGTAGGTGTGGAGGGTTACGAGGATGGTCTTGCCGTGGTCGACGAGGTTCTTGCAGTTCGTGAAGAACGTAAGGACCGTGTCCTGCTTGGCGTACTCGGTGAAGAGGGTGAGCGAGTCGATGACGATCACCTGTGCTTTGCTCTGCTCCATGAAGGTGATCATCCGCTCGAGCGTTCCCTGCATCTTCTCTTTCGTCCACTCGAACCCGACGACGTGCATGGGAAAGACCCGGAGGTAGCCCCAGGCGAAGTAGTCGGAGACATCGAGGCTCATCGACTCCATCTGGGTGAGGAAACTCTTGCTCGTGTTCTCGGTCGAGAAGAGGTCGACGTTGAACCCCTGCTTCAAGGCGCCCCAGATGATCTGCTGGGTGAGCACGCTCTTGCCGGTGTCGTTCTCGCCCTCGATGAGGCTGAGCGACCCGAGGGGGAGGCCGTCGGCGATCTTCTTGTCGAGTTCGGAGTTCCCGGTCGAGAGGATCGTCTGGTCGGGCATCTCGAAGGGACTGCTGTTTTCGTCGTCGCTCATAGCCATACTAGTCACCTGTGGTTATGTATGCCGAACTGGAGACCCCGTTTGGCGTGACGACCTGAACCCACGTGAGGTTGGCGTCCTCCGTGCAGGTGACGGAGAGGGTGAGGGTCTCGCCGGGGTCGAGCTCGGCCGGGTGTATCCCGTCGGGAGTTATGTTCACCTTGCTCCAGTGGCAGGCGTCGGTGCCGTAGGGGATGTAGACCGGTTCGCCCTCGATCTGGAGGTAGACGTCGATGGACGTGACGTCGATGACCGGTTCGCTCCCGGTGTTCTTCACCTCGACGGAGAGGGTCGGGCCGTCGAGGGTCGTGTTCTGGACTGCGATCGCCGTCCGCATCCGAACCTCCTGGTAGGAGGCGAGATTGCTCTGCGCTTCGACCATCACTTCGGTGGTGGTGAGGGTGCCGCCTATCAGGATGTAGGCGGTGACGACCAGGAGGAAGATGCCGATTCCGGATGCAACGAGGGGTCCCGCACTCATGGTCAATCACTCGCGGTGAAGGTGGTCGACCGGGAGAGACCGGAGGGGAGGACGAACTGGAAGTAGACGATATCCCCTTTAACGGGAATCTGTGTGGTCATCGCCTCGATATAGAGCGTCTCGCCGGGGTCCCAGTAGTTGTTGGCGTCTTCGAGGATCTCATACCTCCAGGTTCCTCCCTCATCAAGCGTCGCCGCTCGCGTTAACCGTATGAAGTTTCCCCGGCCGCCGAGGAAGACGTCGGCCCTCTGTATGCTGGCATCGGGAACCCTCCCGGTGCCGATGTTCTTCAGCCAGATCTTGGCCGTGTGGCCGGAGCTGCTGGCGTAGGTCGTGACGACCTTTACGTCCGTACTCAACCGTTCGTCCACGTTGTGGGAGGACGACGAGATCGTGCTCGAGAGCGTGTAGATTACCGGGAATACTGCGTTAATGAGGACGCCGGCCGATATGATGGCGGCGATAAGGAACATCGCTGTGGTGAAGGTTTCGCTCGACATCCATCATATCCTGTCCAGCAACTCTATCCAGGCATCACCGGTCTTCTTTTCCTGTGAAGATATCTTTTCGCTGCTCGCTTCCCCTCCATCCCGCCGGGAGAGCATCAGCACCTCGATCATGTCCCTATCGAGTGTGGAGTCGTCGGGGTCGAGGATCCTGTTCAAGATATAGAGTTCCGAGACGAACTCGTTCGGGCCGATCTCCTGCACGTCTCTGCGGGTTTCGGGCGCCATCCTCATGATCTCGCCGATCTGGTCGGAGACCCCTTCGGTGATGTAACCCATCGACCGGTAGGCGTCGATCATGATTGCCATGTGCTCGTGCCCGTACCGGGAGCATCCCCGGTGAACCCACTCGAAGAGCCGGTGAACCTTCTGGAGTTTGAGTTTTCCCGTGGGTTTCGCCTGCGGGAGATCTGCAGTGCGGATCTCCGGGACGCGTGCCTCCCCGAGGTCGGCCGGGAAGAGTTCGCCGCCGTCTAGCCCCTCAACTCCGATGGGCGCCGGAGTGCCGATATTGGCCGGCATCGGATCCAGTTTGGGCAGAGCATCCAGTTCGGGCGTCGTATCGTCCGGCTCCTCATTGTCCGTGGCGTCATAGGGCTGCGCGAACCGGCTCCCTCCGTACGGTACGGTGGCGGTGGTGAACGGGTTGTCCAGTTCGTTCATCCGCTCCCGCAGATCGATGAGCAGCCGTTTGATCGACGTCTTGACGAAGTCCAGTTCCTTCTCGAGGGTGTCGAGACGTGCCTCCGGGTCCTCGCTGGACGCGCCGGAGAGAATTTTATCGATTTGAGCCTGGTCTACCCCCACCATAATAGTGGATTATATCAATGTCATAGTTAATAAAAGTTGCTTGTGTTGATAATTGATTTCCGTTCGCCTTAACGTCTTCTAAACACAATAGTGGATTTTTTCGGGATACGGTTCGTTGGGGCATCTTATCGAGGCCGATGGGTATGGTGGCCGGGCGGCAGCAGCGCCTTACACTGCGCTCGATCGGTTGTAGCCGGTGATTCTCCTTTCAACGATAGACCTGCAGACGATCGTCCCCGACCCTCGGGTACGAGTATGGTTGCTTGCAGGCGACCTCGTACAAATCAGGGTGTGACACCTGGCCCCGGCTGGATGAGCAAGGTTGGTGATAAACATTGGTCTGGTCGGCCTCAAACGGCTCAACGCAAAAAAAAGGTTAGAGGAGTATGTTAATCGTGTTGATAGCGGGGGGGACCGTCCTCTTGATCGGGTAAACGGCACCGGCAGCCGGCTGCAGGTTTACAGAGAACTGCTGGTTCGGGGCGGGGTCCGCGACATGTATGCCCAATACAAACTGCTCGCCCGGCTCAAGGAGCGTGTTGTCGGTCACGTTGTTGTAGAACTCAAGGATTGTCCAGTTGTTGTAATTTGCTGTCTTGAGGTCATCCTCGTCCGCACCAGCCTCCCAGTCCATCTCCTGGCGGGTGTTCTCATCGATGTAGACGACCACCATCTGGGTCACATCAATGGGGGTACCGCCGGCGGTGTTTGCGACTGCAAACTTGATGTACCCAAGGCCACCATCGGTTGTGGTGTTGTTCACGCCATAGACGTTGCCGACGATCTCGATGCTGGAACTTGCCTGGCTCACGCCGGTGTGGACGACCTCCTGGCTCTTCTGGGTTGTGAAGAAGCCGGCGCCGAGTATAACGTACGAGAAGACCGCGGCCACGACGATGAACGCGATCAGGACGATCGCCGCCTCAAGACCGGTGAATGCGTTTTCGTTAAAGTTCTTTCTCATTCTCGTCACCTCAGTAGACCTCATAGAACTTACTCGCTGCCAGATCCGGAGGAGCCACACGGGATACCGGGTAGGAAGCGCCGATATCCGGCTTCACTTCGATGGTGAACCTCTGGTTCTCGCTGATGGTTATGTAGTCTCCAACGGGCACATCAACACGCACCGTCTCGAACTTCTCCAGAAGCTCGTTTGCTGGTGTCGCGCTGTTGAACCAGGTCAGTGTGACGTTTTTATCTGCAGTGCCATAGTCATACGTTTTCAGCTCGTCTTTCGTCGAGACGGTATACGTGACCTTCTTCATGTCGACCGGAGATCCACCCGCTGCAAGCTGCAGGTAGAACGACACATTATACACGCTGTGTGCAGTGCTGTTTGTCTCGAGTACCACAGGTCCCGACACTTCCATGTTCGCACTTGCCTGGGCCACACCGGTGTGGACGACCTCCTGGCTCTTCTGGGTAGTGAAGAACCCGGCGCCGAGCACCACGTACGAGAAGACTGCGGCAACGACGATGAAGGCGATCAGGACGATCGCGGCCTCAAGGCCGGTGAATGCGTCTTCGTTTCTCATCATTTTGCTCATGTAACGTTTCCTCCTGTTACCGGAGTCCGAATGAAGGCCTCATCCGGGCCGATACGGTTACACGGGAGTATTTGCGTAAGCCTGTATAAAAAACTATTCAAATATCCGGAGATTCGAAAATTGCTGTTTTGGATAATGAATACTTATTAAATCCACGTTATCGGCCTGTATCGCTCTCAGGCAAGTATTTGTAGCCGGAGGTACAACGATACCTGTACCGAAAAACCCCGCGAGCGATCGCCTCATTTTGGAAACAATGTTTCCATACGGGAAATATTCAGCACACCTCTCCGGTGCTGAGGGTGAATGAGGGATCGGCCGCACGGGATGGCCTTCAATCGAAGGGGAGGAAGGAACTGGATATGACGAAGAAGCAGGACTTTATCTACGTCGTTCTGGGAATCGTGGTCGTCCTCGTGCTGGCCCTGATCATCAAGCCGGCGGCGACCGGCGAGCCGTCGGGACTATGGGGGGCCGGGGAGCCGGAGCCGACGATAACCCCGGCATGGACGCCCACGATCCCCTCCGTAACTGCGGTGCCGACACCCACGCCGGTGCCCACCTGGGATGGAAAGCCGCGGCCGGTCAAGTTCGTCGACCCCGGGGTCTACCAGGTCCCGGCCGGGGAGAGCCGCCTGAACATGACCGTCCCACCGCCCGGAACCGTGAACGCGCCCGGCATCACCCGGTGGGTGACCTACGCGACGATCGACGGCCAGTGGTCGGGGACGACCGGGATCGTCCGGATCCCGTTCCCGATCTGGCGGCTCGACTACTCGGATGTCACGACCTCGAACGACGAGATCCCGCTCTTCAACTGCCAGGTCATGGATGCCGAAGATCCGAACCGGTTCGTCCGGGTCGTCACCCTCAACTTCGCCGACTTCCTGGCGGTGAAGGATAAGCCCGATCTCAGGAAGCAGCAGTGGGTGAGCACCTTCTACGAGGGCTACCACGATTACTACCTGGTCATCAACACCCGGTGCATCGACTCCTACAACTTAGCGATCCAGGTGCCGGAGACGTACCTGGATGCCTGAGACGGGTGCGTGAAACCGGAAACCCGGTAGAGGGTGAGTGCGGTTCCCGGTGGCACCTCCCCCCTCCGGTTCGTATTGGATGGCGCTCTGACCCCCGTTCGGAACCCTTCGGGGTTCTCAAGATCCTGTCTCAAAGCCTGACGGCTTCTCCTGCTCCGTTCTTCGAAGACCTTTGGTCTTCTCGAACTCCTGTCCAACGGACAGTCGTCACTCGCACCTTCGGTGCTCGAACTCCTGCCCTACGGACAGTCGTCACTCGCACCTTCGGTGCTCGAACTCCTGCCCTACGGACAGTCGTCACTCGCACCTTCGGTGCTCGAACTCCTGCCCTACGGGCAGTCGTTTTTAAAAAAAAAAGTTATATTGTCTTCATTGCCCAGCGAGCCAGTGCCGGGCGATGAACTCCCGCACGATCTGCGCCGCCACTGCCGCCGTCTGCCCGGTATCGAACGGCGCGACCTCAACGTAATCGAAACCCGCGACCTCGGGCGCGAGGGCACGCACGACCTCCCGGATCTCGAGCGGCGTCATCCCGAACGGCTCAGGCGTCCCGAGGCCGGGGGTGAGGCAGCAGTCGATCGCGTCGGCATCGATCGAGAGGTAGATCCTCCTCCCCGCAACGTGCTCCCGGACCTCCCGGAGGACGGCGGCGATCCCCCGCTCGCGCACCGCGTCGGCGGTGTAGAGGCGCGTCCTCTCCGCCGCAATCTCATACTGCTCGCGATCGCCGCTCCGGGCACCGATGATGACGACGTCCTCGACCGTATCGAGGACGCGCCGGGTGACGCACCCGTGGCTGTAGGGCGTCCCGTCGAGTTCGTCCCGGAGATCCAGGTGAGCGTCGCAGACGACGTAGACCTCCGGCCGGACGGCCCTGACCGCGCCGACGGTCGCGGTGTGCTCGCCGCCGAGCATCACCGGCACCTTGCCGTCGCGGACGATATCTCCCGCGACGTCCGCGACCTCTCCGGCGACCTCCTCCGGCAGCCGGGAGACCGCAAGATCGCCGAGATCCGTCACCGGCACTTCCGAAAAGTCTATTCTGGTCCCGGGGTCGTAGGACTCGAAATTGAACGAGACCTCCCGGATCGCCCGGGGTCCGAACCGCGCCCCCGGCCGAAACGACGTCGTTCCGTCGTAGGGGACGCCGAAGACGGCGTAGCGGGCATCCTCATACGATGCATCCGCATCCGCAAAATGGAGATGGGCGAGCTCATGCATGCCCGTTTTCGTAAGCCAGAAAAGGTCACTCAAGTTTCTTCTTGCCCAGGGATGATATGTACGGGATCTCCTTACCCGGCTCAAGACCGGCGATCTGCTCCTCGGTCACGTTGAGTTCGAACATATCGAAGTCCTTGACGTCCATAAGCTGGACGGTCGTGCCGGCGATCGAGATGACCTGCGCCATCTTCCGCTCCACTACGGGCACGTAGGTCTTTGCCGAGACCGGCTGGACGATCGAGCGCTTGACGCCGTCGAAGATGCCGATGCAGTCGATCCGGGACTTTGCTGCCCCGTGCTTCCCCGGCTTGGAGGTGGCGATGGAGACAATTCTGCAAGGCTCATCATCTACGACGACGTAACGTCCTTCTTTCAGTTTCCCAACTTCTGTCTGTTCCTTCATATTGTCTCACTCGGTAAACGCGTGATTAATGTATCTGAATTACAGTACATAAATACACCGTAGAATAAGGGACGGGACGAGGAGAGTTGATGGAGTTCATCCGGGCATGTGAGGACGTGGCAGGGGCGGTCCGGGATGCCGTGGCCGGCATGGTCGGAACGCCTGAGGGCGGTGCGTACGTCAAGATGGGCGCGGACGGCACGCCCACGAAGAAGATCGACCAGGTCGCAGAGGATATCATCGTTGACTACTTCACGAGCCACCCGTTCTGCCGGCGCCTGATCAGCGAAGAGCTCGGGTGCGCCGAGATGGGCGGGGAGAGCGGCACCATCTTCCTCGACCCGGTCGACGGCACCTACAACGCCGTGGTCGGGATCCCGTTCTATGCCCTCTCGATTGCGTATGCAAAAGAAGGGGTCGTTCAGGCGGGATACGTCCAGAACCTCGCCACCGGGGAGACGTTCTGCGCTGTCCGGGGGCGGGGGGCCAGCCTCGACGGCCATCCCATCCGCGTCTCGGGTGTCTCCCTCCTCGAAGAGAGCGCCATGAGCGTTTATGGCCGGAAGTTCGACCCGACCCGTGTCCAGATGATCGGCCGGAAGATCCGGCGGTGGCGCCTCCTCGGCGCATCGGCGCTCGAGCTCTGCTACGTCGGGTGCGGCCGCATCGATGGTTTCATCGACGTGCGGGGGACGCTCCGGGTCACCGACGCAGCGGCGGGGATGCTGATCTGCGAGGAGGCCGGGGGAACTGTCTCTGATCTCGAAGGAAACGCGCTTGTCTTCCCCGACGAGGTATCCGTCGGGCGGAGCCTCGTCGCCACGAACAGTATCGTGCACAACAAGGTCATCGAGTACCTGAGGTGAACCGCGCATGAAGATTGTCCTTGTATCGCGTCTCGATGAGGCGGATGCGCTCCGCTACACCGCGTCGCTCGCCCGGGAACTCGAGGAGATGGGGCACGAGGTTGCTCTCGAGGAAGGCACGGCGGAACATCTCGGTGAAGGGGGTATCCCGTTTGAGGAGATCGCCGGCGATCTCGTCGTGGTCGTCGGCGGCGACGGATCGGTTCTCCTCACCGTCCACCAGATGAAGAAGCAGATTCCGGTCCTCGGGATCAACTGGGGCGAGGTAGGATTCCTCGCTGACCTGGAACCCGACGAAGCAGGAGCGTTCTTCGCCGACCACATGGATGGGTTCCGTGTCGAGAGCCGGATGCGGGTCAGCCTCGCCGTCAACGGGAGACCGCTCGGCGACGCCCTCAACGAGGGGCTCGTCGTCACCGACCGCCCGGCGAAGATGCTCCGGTTCGGCGTCTACGTCGACGGAACGCCTGCGGAGCGGTTCCGGGCGGACGGCCTGCTCGTATCGACCCCGACCGGTTCGACCGCCTATGCCATGAGCGCGGGAGGGCCGATCGTCGACCCGCAGATAGAGGGGTTCCTCCTCGTACCGCTCGCGCCGTATATGCTCTCGTCCCGTCCTCACCTCATCAGCACCCATAGGGCGCTTGAGATCACCCTCGAGACCGAGAAACCGGCGCACCTCGTCATCGACGGGCAGAGCACGTTCGAGCTCGCGAAAGAGTCCACGCTCACGGTCAAGAAGTCGGAGCAGCCTGCCCTCTTCGCCCATACGGGCAAGCCCTTCTTTGAGAAGGTGAACCATAAACTGCGCAACCTCTGACCCTGCCGATACCCCGAACAGAGATTTTATGAATGACCGCGGGGATTATCTCCACAGAGGAGTGAGCACGATTATGGAAGACCAGATGCGCACGGAGATCCCCTACGCGGAGATCGCGGAGACGCTCAAGAACGCTCTCAACCTGCGGGGCTCGCCGGTCGCGGTGAAACTCGCAAAGAACCCCGCGGGCATCCCCGAAGGGGTCGGGCCGATCGACGAGACCGTCCGCCACTGCCAGATGATCACCCGGGCACGGCTGAACGGCGAGATCTTCTACGCGACCGCCGACAAACACGTCTGCATGGGGGGCGGCTGGGCCCTCGGGCTGAAGGAACTCACGCCGAGCCTTCGCACGGGAGAGTTCTACTACAAGCTCGGCAAATTCGAGAGCTGGGCCGCCTGCATGCGGACCATCCGGCAGGTGCCGCATGTCCCGGAACTCGAGACGTATGCGACCGTCTATGCGCCGCTTGAGAAGACGCCGTTCGACCCGCACGTCGTCGTCATCGTCGCTGAACCACGGGCGATGCTGAAACTCGCTCAGACGACGCTCTACCTGCTCGGCGGGCGGATCGAGTCCACGATGGCGGGGATCCAGTCGGTCTGTGCGGACGCGACCGCGCTGCCCTACCTCACCGGCAACGTCAACTACTCGCTCGGGTGCGACGGCTCGCGCCGGTTCTCGGGGATTGAGAATGACGAACTCGTCATGGGCATCCCCGCCGAGCTCCTTCCCGAGTTTGCCCGGGCGCTCCCGATCGTCACCGCCGCACCCGGATCGGTGAAGTGACCGGCCACCCTGGTGCATCTTTTTTTCCGTTACGTCTCCCCGTAAGGGAACCGCCCGGAGGTACAAGGCTTATCACCCCGGCAGGTCAACTATTCAGCAGGTGGTTTTTTTTGCAGGTATCCATGAAGCTCGAGATGAGGGACCAGCCCGGACAGCTGGTTGCAGCCCTCCAGCCGATCTCGGCTGTCGGGGGAAATATCATCGCGGTTATCCACCAGAGGGAGACTCCGGCGGCTACGGAGACGCTGGACGTCCAGATCGTGCTGGAACTCCCCGAGGGACGTCTTTCGAGGCTCCTTGAACTGCTCCGGGAGCAGGGTGTCAACGTCGTGCGTATCGGCGAGGAACGGCTTCTCTACGAATGCACAATGATCATGATCGGCCATCTGATGCACACGGATCTCTCCGACACGGTCGACCGGATCGACACGACCGGCTCGGCCGAGGTGACGGATCTCTCCCTTGCCATGCCGGCGATCAGTTCCCCGTCTTCGGCCCGGATCACCATCCGTTCGACCACCCGCGAGGAGATGAAGAAGGCGATCCGGATCCTGCGCAGCGTTGCGGAGCAGAAGCATCTCCTCATCATCGAGCCGCTGGAGGATGCATGATGCGGATAGCCATCCTCGGGTTCGGCTCCGTCGGCCGGGGGATCGCCCGGGCAATACTTGCAAAAAACCTCGATATCGCGGTCACCGGCCTTGCCGACTCGCGGAGCGGGCTCATCGATCCGGCCGGGATCGACCTCGCGGCGGCGCTTGCCCGGAAGGAGAACGGCGGCCCCTGCGGCAGCCCGGACGTCAGCCCCGGCGACGTTGTGGCGAAGGCGGATTACGACGTCCTCGTCGAGGTGACCCCGACGAACGTGGATGACGGCGAGCCGGCGCTGGGCCACATCCGGGGAGCCCTCGGGCGGGGCAAACACGTCGTCACCTCGAACAAAGGCCCGATTGCCCTTGCCTATCCGGAACTCCGGGCGCTTGCAGCGGCAAACGGCGTCTTCCTGAAGTACGAAGCGACGGTCTGCGGGGCGATCCCGCTCATCCACGCGATGCAGGAGGGCCTTGCGGGCAACACCATCTCACGGCTCTACGGGGTCTTCAACGGCACCTGCAACTATATCCTGACCCGTATGGCCGAGGACAGCCTCACCTACGAGCAGGCCCTTGCCGAGGCCCGGGAACTCGGGTATGCCGAAGCCGACCCGACCTACGACGTCGAGGGGATCGATGCGGGCGTTAAACTGGTCATCTTGGCAAACACCATCCTGGATATGCGGACCACGCTCGACGACGTGGAGCGGACGGGGATCACCCTCCTGACGCCCGAAGCCCTGCGGCTTGCGGAAGACCAGGACTGCACCATCCGGCTGATCGGCGAGATCGTCCCCCGGGCCGGGGTGCTCCGGGTCTCGCCGCGGATCATTGCAAAAGCGCACCCGCTCGTCGTCGAAGGGACACTCAACGCGGTCACCGTGGAGACGGATCTCGCCGGGGACCTGACGTTCATCGGGAAGGGCGCGGGCTCCACCGAGACCGCCAGCGCGGTGATCGGCGACCTCCTCTATATCCGTGATCGGCATGTCCAGGGTTCTTGAGCGGAGAAAGCAGTACCTGCGGCTGATGCGTCAGGCGACGCTCGAGAGTGGCTACTTTACGGTGGTCGATATCGCTGAGGCGACCGAGACCCCCCGGAGCACCGTCCAGGACTGGGTGAATCGTCTCATCGAGGAGGGGTGCGTCCTGATCACGGAGGAGCAGCGGGGGCGGCACGCGGCGCGGTATGCGGCGAGCAGCGTGATGCCGGAGAGCGCCTGCCGCCGGGTCTTCACCACGGTCGACGGCGATGAGGTCGAGATCTACCATGAGTGCATGAGCGGGGGATGTGCGGCCTTCTGCGAGTTCCACCACGCCCGAGCCGGCGGCGCCCTGCAGTCCGTCCGCCGGGACGGGACGCTGCTCCGCGAGCGGGCAAGCCTCGGGCGGCGGGAGGTGGCCGTTGGGCTCGATCCCGCGCCGGCGGTCGGGATCGTCGGCGTCTTCCACGAGGACGGCTACATCCGCCAGCAGATCCGGTGCATCGGCGGCCCGGCCTACTCGCTCACCGATATGATGTCCCTTGCCGAAGGTGTCTGCGGCGTCACCGTACACCGCGAAGGGCCGGTGGTCGAGGGCGAGGTGGTCACCCGGGCGCTCGCCTACGTCGCCGTCGGGATCGACGACACCGATACCGGAACCGAGGGCGCGACCTTCGCCCTCGCCCTCGCTCTCCTCCAGCATCTCGCGAAACTCGACGGCGTCATGCCGATCGGCCACCGCGTGGCGATGCTCAACCCCCGGCTCAAGGCCCGGACGGCCGGGAACTCCTGCAGTTGCATCGAGCTCGCGGTGGAGCCCGATCTCGTGCCGCGGATCGAGGAGGCCGTCGTGCGGTTCGTCGCCGGGGAGGCGGCGTCCCCCGAGTGGGGCGTCGCCGTCCGGCAGGGTTTCCGGGTTCCCGGCGCACTCCGGGCGTACGGGAGAAGCGCGAGGGAGGCGGTGATCGGCCGGGAAGAGGCCGAGAGGGCTGCCGGGCGGTTCGGGGCGCACCTCTACGGCGGCCGTGGCGTCATTGGGGCGCTCGCGGCGGTCTCGCTCATCGGGCTCCCCCACGACGTGCTCCTCGACCCCGGACGGGACGTCTGCACCGGGTGGGAACCGGTGGAGTGAGCGGGGGGTGGGTGAGTTTTTCGCTCGCGGTGTTCGTCTCTGAGTTCCGATTATAGGGGCATTCTTTTTTGGAATTTTGTGGCTTTAGATATACCCGCCATTCAGTCCGTCACGCACCAAGATGTCGCAAAACCGTACACGGATTTCCATCGGACTACGCATCTGGCGGTGCTCATGCTCCAGATGTTCCATCCATTGCAAGTCCAAGATCTTCGGTCTTCTCCTGCTCCTGCCCCGCACCTAACGGTGCTTCAGCTCCGTTCCTCGAAGACCTCCGGTCTTCTCAAACTCCTGTCCTACGGACAGTCGCTCTCCGGAACGTCGCACCTTCAGCCAGTCGCCTATCGCCACGCACTGCCCGCCCCCCATGGGGGCGGGAGGAGCGCGAAGCGCGGGTGGTGGGGGTTACAAAGATCCATTACAACGTGGAGACAGGGGAGGGGGGATGCTCCCCCCTCCCCGTCAGCCCCACCCCCAATGGCGATATCCCCACGGTCCAGTGTACCAGGCTATATTATCGCTTCGATTGTTCTATTTGCCGTGATAGTTATCCTAGAGCCTTCTCATGCTCACTCACCTGCAGCACTCGTATCCTCCGGCACGCCTTTCTCCTGAGTGTCTCCATACCTTCCCTTCTCACTCACCACCCGCCGGAACCCCCTCCCCCCCCTCGCTACCCATAAATACCCGGAGCCGGCAGATATCCCTCATCGAGGCAAAGGCGATGAGACGCGAACTTGAAGAGGAGATCGAGAGACTCTCCTCCCTCGCACGGGAGCGGGGCGCGGAAGCGCGGCGGATAGCGGCCCACGACGTCGTCGTCGCGGAATGGGTGCGGTTCAAGTGCCGGTTCGGGTGCAAGGGCTACGGGAAACACATGTCCTGCCCGCCATACGCCCCCACCCCCGCTGAGACAGAGCGATTGCTCGCCGAGTACAGCACCACCCTCCTTCTCCGGTTCGAGGGCATCCCCGGGCACCCCGGCCTCAGACCCGACGAGATACCGCTCGACTTCCACCCGTTCTTCCGCGACCTCATCCTCTGGGTGAACTCGACGGTGCACCTCCTCGAGAAGACGGCGTTCTACGACGATTTCCCGAAGGCGTTCGGGTTCGGGGGATACCCCTGCATCTACTGCGAGCACCTGCACTGCGTCGCAGAAGAGCACGAAGGGGTCGTCGACGAGAGCATCCGGAGGCTCTGCCGGCATATGGATCTCGTCCGCCCGACGATGGAGGGGGCCGGAATCGACGTCTTTTCCACCGCCCGGAAGGTCGGATGGGACCTGCACGTCGTCCCCTGCCGCGACCTCGAGTACGGGAAGATCGAGCACGGCAGCATCACCTCGGTAGGGCTCGTCCTCATCGAGTGACGTGCCGGCCTTCAGTCGTCCCGGGCGCCCCGGATGAACTCCTCGGTCATGTGCCATGCCTCGTCGTCCCGGAACTGCACCGGAGGATGCTTCATGAAGTAGGCGGACGGTGATATCAGCGGGCCGCCGACACCCCTATCAAGGGCGAGCCTGCAGCACCGGATGGCATCGATGACGATCCCCCCGGAGTTGGGCGAGTCCTCGACGGAGAGGCGGAGGTCGATCTGCATGGGAACGTCCCCGAATAGCCGCCCTTCCATCCTCAGAAAACAGACCTTGTTGTCCTTCTGCCAGCAGACGTAATCGCTCGGGCCGATGTGGATGTCGTCGTCATCGAGAGGCACCTCGAGCACCGACTGCACCGCCTCGGTCTTCGATGTCCTCTTCGAGGCGAGGCGGTCGCGGTTGAGCATGTTCAGAAAGTCGGTGTTGCCGCCGGTGTTCAACTGATACGTCCGGTCGAGCCTCACTCCCCGCTGCCGGAAGAGGTTCACGAGAACACGATGGGTGATCGTCGCGCCGAGCTGGGCCTTGACGTCGTCACCGATGATCGGAAGGCCGCGTTCGCGAAACCTCGCCGCCCAGGCAGGATCGCTCGCGATGAAGACCGGCATGTTGTTGACGAGGCCGACGCCCGCCTCCAGCGCACAATCGGCATAGAATCGTGCGGCCTCCTCGGAGCCCACAGGGAGATAGTTGAGCAGCATCTCGGCGCCCGAGTCCATGAGTGCTTGGATGACGTCCTCGCGGGACGCCTCCTCCTCATCGGCGAGCACGAACCTGCATTCTTCCTTGTAGTTCTGCATGTGCCCGGGAAAACCGTCCAGCACCCGCCCCATCCGGACGGGAACACCGGTTCTCGGCATCCCGGGGCAGAACGCCGTGGTGCAGTTCGGGGGGGAGAAGATGGCTTCCGAAACGTCTTTTCCGACCTTCCTCGCATCGATGTCGAACGCCGCAGCCACCTCGATGTCGGACGGCCGGTAGCCGCCGAGTTCCCAGTGCATCAGCCCGATTGCGTCCTTCTCACTCTTTCCCCGGTAGTATTCGATCCCCTGTAGCAGTGAACTGGCACAGTTCCCGACGCCCACGATTGCAATCCTGATCGAGTCCACGACAGCCCCCCGATAGATCTCCCCGGCACACCCACTCTCCGGCCGGGCGCAGATTGAGACGGTGCAACTCTCTCCGAGTTGCGCTTTTGGGTATAATACGGAGCGGGAAATATAAGGGTATGGTTCGGGAAGCATCTGATGGCCATGGTTGATCTCGCTAGACCCGACGGCGTTCCGTGCGGCCCGGCCGCCGGCCGCACCGGCTTTGCGTGTGCGGACGGATGGTATGGCGGCCGCATATCGGCAGGTCTCCTCTGGAAGAGCACTCTGTTTCGAACACGCGGATGGCCTGAACCGCAGCATGTGGAGCGGCCGCTGGCCGCTCCCGCTCGCGGCGGGATCCACTCCCCGCAACGTTTTATTACCTTCATGCATCCATACCGGCGTAATCCAGATTCTGGAGGTATCCGATCATGGTTGATCTCGAAGATGCACTCATCGGAGAAGCGCTCGTCGGCGAAGGGCCGGAGGTTGCCCACGTCGATCTGGTCATCGGGAGGAGAGGGAGCAGCGTGGAGCAGGCATTCGTCACGGCTCTCGCATCGCCTGCACGGGGGCACACTCCGCTTCTTGCCGTGCTCACCCCGAACATTCCGGCAAAGCCCTCGACGCTGATGGTCAACAAGGTCACGATCAAGAATGCAGGCCAGGCCCTCCTGATCTTCGGCCCGGCCCAGGCCGCCGTCGCGAAGGCGGTGGTGGACAGCGTTGCGGAAGGTGTCATCCCGGAGGCGGAGGCCGACAATCTGCTGATCATCGCGTCGGTCTTCATCGAGTGGGATGCGGCGGAGAAGAAGAAGATCTACGACTGGAACTACGAGGCGACGAAGCTCGCCATCCGCCGGGCTGTCAAGGGTGAACCGGCGGTTGCCGAGGTGCTTGCACAGAAGGATACGGCGAAGCATCCCTTCGCGTGAACCTGCCGTTGAGGAATGCGGAAGAGCCGGTATGCTCTGACGGAAACATTGGAAGAAAGGTCAGACCGAAGTTCTGATGCGCCGACCGGGACTCGAACCCGGGTTTAGGCGTTGGCAACGCCTAGTGATAACCACTACACTATCGGCGCACGCCTGTGCTTTCGCACTGTGTGCCTTACAACATGGGTTTTTCAGGCTAATAAGCCTATCGAAGCGCGGCCCGGATCGGGCGTTGCCGTCCCTGCAGGATCACACGATGGGCGGCGTTTCCGGGCCGACGGCCGGCCCTGCGGGAGGCCGACCGCGCCGCCCCCGCGCACCTACCGGTCTCCATGGTCGAGCGCCTGCCTGATGTTTCGGTTCGCAAGGATCCAGAGCCCCGGCGTCAGGACCAGGATGAAGACGGCGATGGCGTAGGCGAAGATCTCGGCAGAGAAGAGCAGGAAGTTGAAGATACCGTGCAGCACCATCCCGAGCAGAAGTCCCTGAAGGACGATCGTCGGCCGCCGTTCCGCGGCCGTGAACTTGGCCCTGCCGAGGGCGTAGCCCCATACGCCGGCAAAGAGCGCATGCCCGGGGACCGAGAAGATCGCGCGGACGGCGATCGTGCTGAGGGCAAGCGCCGGCGACGTCAGGTATGCCGTAAAGACGTAGAGGACGTTCTCAAGCGTTGCGAGACCGAGGGCGGCGGCTGCGGCGTAGACGATGCCGTCCATCGGTTCGTCGAACTCGGGGTTTGGATAGGCGAACCGGCGCACGACCGCAAACTTGCCGTACTCCTCGACGATGGGCGCGATGACGGCGCCCATGATCAGTGGGGATACGATGAAGAGGCCGAAGAAGCCTTCGACGAAGGCGACGGGGAACGTGACGAGGACGCCGAGGAGGAAGATCTTCACGATCAGCGCCTTTGGTTCGGGCTCGAATTTGTCCCTGCGGTAGAAGTACCACGCCCAGAAGACCCCCGGCGCCAGCGCCAGAGAAAGGATCACCAGCGGTTCGACGACCATGCTAACTGGGATTCATGGTTTCAGAGAGGAAGAGTCTTTCCGTCACATGGGCAGGGCCGGCGAGGAGAGCATATCCGCCCGAAAAATGGGTTATTCGGGGAGGAGACGGTATCCCGGGGCGAGCCCCTCGAGCACCAGCAGCCCGTAGTACCGGAAGAAGGTGACGAACGGCACCGCGATCAGGAGCGCCACCGGAATGGCGATGATCAGGTAGGGGACGAGGAGCGCGAGGAGCAGCACGTAGTTCGCCTGGAGTGCGGCGAGGAGCACGATCCCGACAAGGATGAAGGGTATCGCGATGATCACCATTGCAAGGATGACCAGAATCGCCTGCACGATCCCGGCGATGAGGCCGAGCACGAGCCTGGTGACGATGTAGACGACGGTCTGCATGACGTTCTCCGAAATCATCCCGAAAAGCCGACGCCATCCCTCGATCACCCCGCAGTCCTCGTGAATCATGATCGGGACGACGAAGTCGGTGGTCAGGAGGAAGACGATCCCGAAGAGGAGGGCTGCGATCAGGATGAACGGAATGAACACCAGGATGAATGCAGCACCGCCGATACCCGATCCCCCGATCCCGACAAGCATGAGGATGAAGGCCATCATGGCGAGGATCAGGATCAGCGAGAGGCCGACCTGGAAGAGGAAGAGCCGCACTCCTTTTCCGAGCCGCTCTCCAAAGAACGGCCTGATGTGGATGTCACCCGTCCGCAACATGTCGACGAAGACGAACTGCAACACCGTGCCGATGATCCACCAGACGAGAGCGATCGCAAGCACGATGAGGATGAACGCCACGATGAGCGGCGCGATCTCGGGAAGGGACTCCATGACGCCGGGCGGGAGGTCGCCCTCCTCGAAGTTGTACCCGGAGGTGTTCGGTAAACTTACGCCCCCTCCCACAAAGAGCGCAATCAGGGCCAGGCGGAGCCATACGCCCCACCGGACCGGCCAGAGCAGGCTTTTGGTGCGCTGGAAGGCGCCGTCCAGTCTGCTGAATGCATACGTATCTTCAGCCATATCTCTCACGTAGAAGATGTTCTTCGTCTCATTAATACCTTGTTTTGGTCAACGGATCCCGGTGATCCTGCCGCGTGGCATACGCTCACGGGTTTTTGAGGAAACCGGTTTTTCAACACCTTAATGTAGTCCGTTCACCACACTATAGAACGAATGATCCCTCTCATGCTTGACCTGACGGGCCGGAGGGTGCTCATATTCGGCGGGGGCGACGTCGGTGCCCGGAAGGCTGCATTCTTTGAGCATGAGGCGGTGGTGACCGTGATCAGCCGTTCGTTCTCGCCGGACCTCGACGGTCTTGCGGTCCGGCGGCAGAAGGCCGATCTCTCGGCTCTTTCGGATGAGGCGCTCCGGGGCTTTCTTTCGGGTGCGTTCCTCGCGGTAGCTGCGACGCCGGATCCGGATCTCAACGACCGTATAGGGAGGCTGTGCGCCGAGGCCGGCGTCCTCTTCAACAACGCCGCAGGCGTTCCCGGCAATGCCATCATCCCTTCGGTCGTCCGGGGCAGCCGTTTTCTCGTCGCGATCAGCACCCGCGGAAAGAGTCCCGCCGTATCGCGGTACCTCCGCACGAGGCTCGAAGCGGATTACGCAGACCTCGATACGATGATCGAACTGCAGGAGGAGATCCGCTCGATGCTCCGGGAGACCGAACCGGTGCAGGCAGAGCGGTCCCGCATCCTCTGGGAGATCCTCCGAGACGACGAGATCCGGACAGCGCTCGCCACCGACTACGGCCGGGCACGCGCACTGGCGATCGAGAGGTACCTCCATGCCTGAACCGTTCACCATCCCCCTCGCGCTCGCGGGGATCAGCCACCATACTGCCGACATCGCCACGCTCGAGACGTTCCGGTTTCCCGACGAAGCGGCGTTTCTCCGCGAGGCGCGGGAACGGTTTCGTGGCGCGCTCCTGCTCCAGACCTGCAACCGCATCGAGGTTCTGGTGCAGGGCGACGCACGGAGCCTCGAAGGGTTCCTGCAGGAGAAAGGCAGGCACGGCTTTACGGTCATCGAGGGCGAGGCCGTGCCCCGCCATCTCCTGGAACTGGCCGCAGGGATCGACTCGCTGATCGTCGGGGAAGACCAGATCCTCGGGCAGCTCAAGCAGGCGCTCGCGGCTGCGGAGGAGGCGGGAGCCTGCTGCAGCGCCATCGGCCTCTGCATCAAGAAGGCAGTGCACGCGGGAGTCCGTGTCCGGCGCCAGACGCAGATCAACCGGGGAGCGGTCTCGGTCGGCTCCGCGGCCGTGACGCTCGCGGAGAACCTCCTCGGCACCCTGCGCGACCGGCACATCCTGGTCGTCGGGAGCGGGGAGATGGGCGTTCTGGTGGCGCAGGCGCTCGCCGCCAGGGATCTCACGGCAATCTACGTCGCCAACAGGACTTACGAGCGCGCGGTGATGCTTGCGGATAAGATCGGGGGCCGCGCGGTCAACTTCAAGGACCTCTACCGCTACATCGCGCTCTCCGACGTCGTCATCTCCTGCACCGCCGCACCGCACCCGGTCATCCGAACGGAGGATATCCGGGCGGTGATGGAGGAGCGGCTCTGGCCGCTCGATACCCACCCCCGCCACCTGATCCTCATCGACATCGCCCAGCCCCGCGATGTCGAGGAAGGGGTGCGGTCGATCGAGGGCGTGCACCTCTTCACCATCGACGACCTGAGAACCGTCAACGACGCAGCCATGGAGTCGCGGAGGAGCGAGGCGGATCGCGCACGGGGGATCATCGACGAGGAGGCCGACCACTTCGTCCGGCTCCTCCGTCGGGCGGCGGCCGACGAGACGCTCGCCCTCCTCTACACCTGGGCGGAGTCGATCCGGGCGCGTGAACGCGACAGGGCGCTCGCACGCCTGGGGGAGAGGGACGACCGCACGGCGGAGGTCATTGACGACCTGACGCATGCGCTCACCAATAAAATCCTCTCGGATGTGACGACGGCAATCCGTGCGTGTGCGGAGTGCGGCGATATAACAACGGCAGAAGCCCTGATGAGGGCGATTACCCGGGGAGAACCATGTTTCCAGAACGAAGAATGAGACGGATGCGGCGGCGGATCGTCCAGCCGCTCCTCCGCGAAACCGAACTGCGAAAGACCGACCTCACTGCGCCGATCTTCGTGGACGAATCGATCGATGCGCCGATTCCAATCGCCTCGATGCCGGGGCAGTTCCGCCACCCGACGGACGACGTCGCCGACTATTGCGAGCGCCTCCGGGCTGCCGGCATCCGGGCGGTGCTCCTCTTCGGGGTTCCGGCCGCAAAGGACGGCGAGGCGACCGGCGCCTACGCGGCGGACGGCGTCGTCCAGCGTGCCGTCCGCAATATCAAGGAGCGGTTGCCGGAGATCGTCGTCATCACCGACGTCTGCGCCTGCGAGTACACCGACCACGGCCACTGCGGGATCGTCGGGGAGACTGCCGACGGCCCCGACCTCTTGAACGACCCCTCGCTCGAACTGATGGCACGGATAGCTGTCTCCCATGCGGAGAGCGGCGCCGATATCGTCGCGCCGTCGTGCATGCTCGACGGGATGGTTCGCGCGATCCGGCAGGCTCTCGACGCCGCCGGATACCAGGACGTCCTGATCATGTCCTACTCCTCGAAGTTCGCGAGCGCTCTCTACGGGCCGTTCCGCGACGCGGCGGACTCGGGGTTCAGTTTCGGCGACCGGACGACCTATCAGGTCTGCCCGGGCAACGCACGGGAGGCGGTGATGGAGTCGGAGCTCGACGCGGCCGAAGGGGCGGATATCCTGATGGTCAAGCCTGCCGGCGCCTACCTCGACATCCTCGCGGCCGTCACGGGGTTCGGACTGCCGGTCGCGGCCTACCAGGTCAGCGGTGAGTACGCGATGATCAAGGCCGCCGCCGAGCGCGGGTGGCTGGACGAGCGGGCGGTCGCCATCGAGACCCTCACGGCCATCAAGCGTGCCGGGGCCGACCTGATCATCACCTACTTTGCAGAAGACGCGGCGAGGTGGCTCGATGAAGAGCAGTGACCTTTTCGCCCGCGCGAAAGTCCTGATGCCGGGCGGGGTCAGCAGCCCTGTCCGGGCAATCAAACCCTACCCGTTCTACGTGGAGCGCGCTGCAGGGTCGCACCTTGCGACCGTCGACGGAGCCGACCTCATCGACTGCTGCCTCGGCTACGGCCCCCTCATCCTCGGCCACGCGCACCCCGCGATCCGGGAGGCGATCGAGCGCCAGCTCGAGAAGGGGTGGCTCTACGGCACGCCGACGCCGCTCGAACTCGACCTTGCGGGAATCATCACCAGCGATCATCCCGCGGTCGATATGGTGCGGTTCGTCTCGTCGGGCTCCGAAGCGACGATGGCCGCGATCCGGCTCGCCCGCGGCTACACGGGGAAGCAGGACATTATCAAGGTCGAAGGCGGGTTCCACGGCGCCCATGATGCGGTCCTGGTGAAGGCCGGGTCGGGGGCGACCACGCTTGGGGTGCCCGACTCCGCGGGCGTCCTCGCGAGCCTCACGGCGCACACCCGGCAGGTCCCCTACAACGATACGGAGGCGCTGGAAGCCCTCCTCGCCGGAAACGACGACGTCGCCGCGTTCATCCTCGAGCCAATCATGGGGAACGTCGGCCCGGTCCTCCCCGACGACGGCTACCTCGCCGACGTCCGGGAGATCACCGCCGCCCACGACGTCCTCCTCATCCTCGACGAGGTGATCACCGGCTACCGGATCGGGATCGGCGGCGCGGAAGTTCTCTACGGGATAAAGCCGGATCTCGCCACGTTCGGCAAGATCATCGGCGGCGGCCTCCCCATCGGGGCGTTCGGGGGACGGCGCGAGATCATGGAACTGGTCGCCCCCGCAGGCCCGGTCTACCAGGCCGGAACCTTCAGCGGCAACCCGGCGAGCCTTGCGGCAGGGTACGCGGCGCTTCGCCACCTGCACGAGCACCCGGAGATCTACCGGCGGCTCGACGATGCCACGCGGGCGATCGGGGAAGTCGCTGCGGATGCGGGCAGGGGAACATTCGTCAGGATAGGCTCGCTCTTCAAGCACTTCTTCCGCAGCGAGCCGCCGCGAGACTACCGCGAGGTCAAGGAGTGCGACACGGTGGCGTTCTCGCGGTTCTGGCGAGGGATGCTCGAGGCCGGGATCTTCCTCCCGCCGTCGCAGTTCGAGACGAACTTCCTCTCGGCCGCGCACACGGAACAGGATATCGAACAGATAGCGGACGCATACGGATCATGTCTCTTCGGATAGGCACACGGGGAAGCGCTCTCGCGCTTGCACAGACGAACAAGGTTGTCGGCATCCTCGCCGACCGGGGTATCGAGGCGGAGGTCGTCACGATCGCGACCGAGGGCGACACCGCGACCGGCGTCCCGCTCCACGCCATCGGGGGGCAGGGGGTCTTCGTCCGGGCGCTCGACGACGCCATCCTCCGCGGCGAGATCGACGCCGCGGTGCACAGCATGAAGGACATCCCCGCGGCCCGCCCGGCGGGGCTCACCTGCTCTGCGGTGCTCGAGCGGGACTCGCCGGCGGATTTCCTGGTGCACGAGTGCCCCCTCGATGCGGTCTCTGTCATCGGGTCGTCGAGCACCCGGCGGCGCGCCCAGCTCCTTCGCGACGCCCCGTCGCTTGAGGTGAAACAGCTTCGCGGGAACGTCGACACCCGGATACGGAAACTCCGCGAGGGGCAGTACGACGCCATCGTGCTCGCGGAGGCGGGCCTCGAACGCCTCGGGCTCACGCTGCCGGGAGAAGCCCTCCCCACCGACCGGTTCGTCCCGTCCCCGAACCAGGGGACCATCGCGGTCGTCTGCCGGGACGACCCGGCCGTCGCCGGCGCCTTCGCGCCGCTCGACCACGCGCCGACCCGCCTCGACGTCGAGATCGAGCGTGCCGTCATGGAGGAGGTCGGCGGCGGGTGCTTCACCCCGCAGGGGATCTACTGCCGGAACGGGAGCCTGATCGCCGAGGTGCTCGCGCTCGACGGCTCCCGGTGGGAGCGGATCGAGCGGCACGTCGCGACCGTCGGCGAAGCCCGGGAGTGGGGGCGGGCGCTGCGTGTCCAGGCGGCCGCCCTGATTCGTGAGGCTCATGCGGCACTGGGGATAAAACCATGACAGGAAAAGCGTATCTCGTGGGGTCCGGCCCGGGCGGGCTCGGCCTCATGACGATGAAGGCCCGCGAGGTGATCGACGGAGCGGACGTGATCCTCTACGACCAACTCCCGGGCGAGGAGATCCTTGCAACCCTCCCGCGGGACGCCGAGCTCGTCGACTGCGGGAAGTACGGCGGGAACCACACCCTTGAACAGGACGAGATCGAGGCGCTGATGGTCGAGCGGGTCAGGGCAGGGAAGACGGTCGTGCGCCTGAAAGGCGGCGACCCCTTCCTCTTCGGACGCGGTGGGGAGGAGGTCGAGACCCTCCGGGAGCACGGTATCAGGGTCGAGGTGGTGCCGGGGGTGACGAGCGCCATCGCCGTCCCGGAGATGGTCGGCATCCCGGTCACCCATCGGCGATATGCGTCGCAGGCGACCTTCATCACCGGCCACGAAGACCCCACGAAACCCGAGTCCGCCCTCGACTGGGAGGTCCTCGCCCGGCTGAAGGGGACCCTCGTCATCCTGATGGGCGTAAAGAACCTCCCCGCCATCGCGGCGGCCCTCACCGCGAACGGCAAAGACCCCGCAACCCCGGTCGCGATCATCGAGCGGGGGCTCCGGCCCGACCAGCGCGTGACGGTCGGGACGCTTGCGGATATCGCCGATAAAGCCCGCGCCGCCGGCGTCCGGCCCCCGGCGGTGATCGTGATAGGGGGGGTTGTGGAGTTGTATGAGGGGTTTGAGAGGTGAAACGGATTCCATATCCTCCTCTTTTTTGCACAGTTTGAACGCTCAGTGAACAATGGATTTTTGCGCACCATCGCCACTTGTAAATGCTTCGTGTTCTCTTCTGCTTCTGCCCTTCGGCCAGTCGCCAGTCCAAGACCTTCGGTCTTCTCCAGCGATGTCCCCACGGGACATCGCCTATCGCCACGCACTGCCCCCGCCCCGCAGGAAGGGGGAGGAGCGCGAAGCGCGGGTGGGGTGGGGTGACGAGAAGTACAGATCTTTGAGAGTTGAGACAGGGGAGGGGGCATGCCCCCTCCCCGTCAGCCCCTCCCCCAAGGCGATACTCCCACGGTCCAGTGCATGGGGCTCTCTCTGAGTCCAACAGTTCTGTGTTAGGGGGTCGTAATTACACTGCCGGAGCTCATGTTATCGGAGACCATACTATTCCCGTTAAACTCCAGTACCTGCTCCATTACCATGGACAAAAAACCCGCCCCCACCCTGCAGGAAAAAATCTTCCTCCCCCTGCACCACACCCCCGCAACCGGAATACTCTTTTCTCCCCACGCGTTTATTCTCCTACGAGGATTACCATGCGGAGTGAGACGGTAAAGACTGGCTACCAGCGTGCTCCGAACCGGGCGCTGCTCAGGTCGCTCGGCGTCACCGACCGTGAGATGGCTCAGCCCTTCATCGGGATAGCGAACGCATACAACAACATCGTCCCCGGCCACCTCCACCTCCGGTCGATCTCGCAGAAGGTGCAGGAGGGCGTCGCGGCCGCGGGCGGCGTGCCGTTCGAGTTCGGCACCATCGCCATCTGCGACGGGATCGCGATGGGGCACGAAGGGATGCGCTACTCCCTTCCCTCGCGGGAGAACATCGCCGACGCCGTCGAACTGATGGTCGAGGCGCACCGGTTCGACGGTCTGGTCTGCGTCGGCACCTGCGACAAGATCGTCCCCGGCATGCTGATGGCGGCGGTGCGGTGCAACATCCCGGCGATCGTCGTCACCGGCGGCCCGATGCTCCCCGGCTACGCGGCGGGCCGCGAACTCTCCCTCATCGACGTCTTCGAGGGCGTGGGCCGCGTCGCCGCCGGCACGATGAGCGAGGAGGAACTCGGTGAACTCGAATGCGCCGCGATGCCCGGGTGCGGGAGCTGCCAGGGGCTCTACACCGCGAACACCATGGCCTGCGTGACCGAGGCGCTGGGCCTCTCCCTGCCCGGGTGCGCGGCCATTCCCGCGGTCGACGCCGCAAAACTCCGCATAGCCCGGGAGAGCGGGGAGCGGGCGGTCGGCCTTGTCCGGGAAGGTGTCCACCCCCGCGAGATCGTCACCCCGACAAGCCTCGCGAATGCAATAAGGGTCGATATGGCGCTCGGCGGGTCGTCGAACACCGTGCTCCACCTGATGGCCATCGCCCGCGAGGCGGGGGTTCCCCTCGATCTCGAGACCTTCAACGCCGTCGCCGAGGCGACCCCGCACATCTGCCACATGCAGCCCGGAGGACCGCACTCGATGCTCGCCCTCCACCGGGCCGGAGGAATACCTGCGATCTTAAAGATGCTCGAGCGCTACCTCGACGACGCCCCGACGGTCTCGGGCCGATCGATCCTTGAGATCGCGGGAGACGCCCGGGTTGCCGACCCGGAGATCATCAAGACGACCGACGCCCCGGTCAGCCCCGCCGGCGGCCTGAAGATCGTGAGAGGATCGCTCGCCCCCGACGGCGCCGTCGTCAAGTGCGCCGCCGTCCCGGAGGCGATGTGGCGGCACCGGGGGCCGGCACGGGTCTTCGACGGTGAAGACGCCGCGATGGAGGCGATCCTCCACCGCGAGATCGCGGAAGGCGACGTCATTGTGATCCGTTACGAAGGACCGCGGGGAGGGCCCGGGATGCCCGAGATGCTCTCGCCGACCTCGGCACTGATGGGCCTCGGCTACGCCCGGGTCGCCCTGGTGACGGACGGCCGCTTCTCGGGCGGCACCCGCGGCCCCTGCATCGGGCACATCGCGCCCGAGGCCGCGGTCGGCGGGCCGATCGCCCTCGTCGAGGACGGCGACGAGATCGCGATCGACCTCTACGCGAAAAGCCTCGACCTCGCCGTAGAGAGAGCGACCCTCGAGGAGCGGCGGAAGGCCTGGAAACCCCCGGAAAAACGGCTTACCGGCGTGCTCGCCCGCTACGCGCAGACCGTGGAGCAGGCGAACCTCGGCGCCGTCCAGAGGTAACCCCTTTTTTCGGCCGTTACGGTCTGCATTGAGAGACCCGCTCCCGGTACATCGCCACGGGGGAGCGCATACTCCCTGCCGTGGATCGCCGCTCGGTCGAGCGATCGGGAACTAAACAAATCGAGATGGTTAACCAGACCTGTCCTGACCCTGGTGCATTCCGCCTTCATCATCCCGGATCCGGGCATCGGCGTCCTCGAGCGCCCGTGCGCTTCCGGCCTCATTCCTGGTCAGAATGGCGTTTGTTCCCTGGTTCCGGCATTCGTCTGCCTGCCGTGAACTCAAGGTATATATGTTTTTAAATTCTCGGGCGTAACTTCCTCCCCGGGCGTACCTGTTCGACACGGTCGCCCATTACCATCTTACGGAGTATACGGATGATCGATAAATTCCTTGAAGGTAACAAGCGCTTCCAGGAGGAAGACTTTTCAAAAGATCCGGAGCATTACGGGCCGCTGGCGTCAGGCCAGAGCCCGGTGATCCTCTGGATCGGGTGCTCGGACTCACGAGTGGATCCCGAACGTATCACGGGTTCCAAGGCCGGCGAGATCTTCGTGCAGCGGAACATCGGCAACATCGTCCCGGTTCACGACTGGAACTTCGCGACCGTGCTCGAATACGCGCTCAATCACCTCAAAGTCGGGGATATCGTCATCTGCGGGCACTCGGACTGCGGTGCCATAAAGGGGCTCGACGTCGAGAGCAGCGATGCATATATCCCGCTCTGGCTCAACAACGCCAAAGAGGCGAAACGCCGCGTTGAGTCCCGGATGCAGGTGCCGCAAACCCCGGAGGAAGAGAATATCCGGCGGAGGCTCATCGAGATCGAGAACGTCGGCCTGCAACTCGAGCACCTCCGCACCTATCCGCCGGTCATGGCTGCTGAAAAAGAGGGGCGGGTTCGGCTCCACGGCCTGTACTTCGACCTTGCGACCGGAGAGTTGAAGAAGATATTCTAAGACTCTTCAAGCGCATAATCAATCTCTTCTTTTATCAGGTCGAGCGAGACCCTCCCGATCGACGTAAGCCTGCCGTTGACCAGGATGATCGGGATGGGGGGGTGGCGCTCCTCAATGAGCGTTCGGACGTGGTCGGGCATCTCGTCGTCGAGCAGGATCGTCTTCACCTCGACCGTATCGCCGTATCGGTCGAGAAGTTCGTCGCGCAGGGCGCTGATGGCGTCCATCAGGTTATTCGAGGGGTAACAGGTCTCGAGTCCGCAGGATCTCGTCTCGTCACAGGGAAACGGGCCGCATTCGGACTCCATGAACCCGACAATCTCAACAGTCACTTCTGCCATGCATCATCGGTGGGGAACGGATGCTATATTATCTTTCGTTTCGGGACGCGAGGAGCGCGGAGAGCGCCTCCCTGACGCCTTCTTCAACCCCGCCGATCGTTTCCACGTCCCTCGCCCGGTCGAGGTCGCCGATCAGCACCGGGTCGGCGGGGCGGATGCCCAGGTTCTCCATGAACATCCCCACAACTCTCGTTACGCAGACAAACGGCTCGCTCCCCCGCCGTCCTGCGACGGCGACGAGCAGACCCCGGGCATGCAGTTCCTTCCCCAGGATCTTCTCCCGGGCGTGGAGCCACTGGCAGCGATCCATCATCGCTTTGAGGGGCGCCGGGACGGTGCCGGTGTAGACCGGGGTGCAGACGACGATTACGGAAGCGGCCTCGAGCGCCCGGATGATCGGGGGCATGTCGTCCTCGACCGGGCAGTAACCCTGGTCGTAGCAGACGTAGCAGCCGATGCACGGACGGATGTCCATCTCCTGCAGGTAGAAGATCCGGGACGTGAGGCCTGACTGTGCGGCCTCGTCGTCGCACCAGGACGCAACTTTCGCGGAGTTCCCGAACCGGCGCGGGCTCCCCTGCAGGATGACGACCTCGGCCGTCCCGGTGCCCGGGAGGGGGCGGGTGAAGGGCCGTGGCCGGGTGTAGAGGCGTGGGCGGGACGCCACGTCGTGCGCGAGCCGGGCGAAGACGATCTCCGCCGCCATCCGGGTGTCGAAGAGGCTGCCCTGGCGTCCGCTCTCGTAGGTGTTGATCGCGTAGGTGTAGACCGTCTCGGTGCCGCGGAGAACCTCGACGGTATACCGGAGCATGCCCGGATAGATCTTCCCCAGGTCGTCGCGGACGAGCCTGAGCGTGAACGTCCCTTCCGGTGTCTCGATGGTCCGGATCTTCTCCGCCGCGCTCTCGCTCATTACGTGTCACCTCACGCCCGGCCGCCTTCAATATTTCGGGTCGATGAAGCCCCGCCGTTCCGGGTTTCCTGCCGGGGTGCGGGGGTGGGCGTTCGATCCGTCATTACCGTTAATAAGGAATCTGATCCACATGGTATGGTAATTCATGAAGGCGGTTCTGGGTCTTGAAGACGGAACATTTGTTGTAGGGGATGGTTTTGGCGTTGAGGGGACATGTTCCGGCGAACTCGTCTTCACGACGCAGATGACCGGTTACATGGAGGCATTGACTGATCCCAGTTATGCCGGACAACTTTTGATGTTTACGTATCCCCTCATCGGGAACTATGGTGTAGACCAGCAGAATTTTGAGAGCCCGAAGGTTCACGCGCAGGGCTGCGTTGCGCGCGAGATCGCACGCGTGCCCGCGGCACGACCCTCGGTTGCAGAATATTTTGAAGAGAACGGCCTTCTCGGGATATCGGGCGTCGATACCCGAAGCCTGACGATAAAGACCCGGATGGTCGGCACGCTCAGGGCATCGCTCATCGTCGGCAGCGATGACGGGGACGAGGCGGTCATGCGCGCCCGGGCAGCGCCCCCGATCAGTGACGTCGACCTCATCGGGAGCGTCTCCTCTCCCAAGCCCTACCGGATCGCCGGTTCCGGAAAGCGTATCGCCGTCATCGATCTCGGGGTGAAGCGGCACATTCTCGAGAGCCTCGGCCACCGGGGCGCAGATATCCACGTCTTCCCGCACACCGCCACACCGGACGAGGTGATGGCGGCAGAGCCCGACGCACTCTTCATCACCAACGGCCCCGGCGACCCGAGGAGGGCGACGCACGCCATCCGGTGCGTCCGCGACCTCGCCGGCGAGGTGCCGGTCATCGGGATCTGCATGGGCATTCAGGTCGCCGCGCTCGCGCTCGGCGCCGAGACCTACAAGATGAAGTTCGGACACCGGGGGACGAACCAACCGGTCCGCTACAAGGACGGGAGCATCTACATCACCACGCAGAACCACGGGTTCGCGGTGGACGAAGAGACCCTGCCCGAGGGATGCGCGGTCTCGTACCGGAACGTGAACGACGGCTCGGTCGAGGGGTTCGAGAACCGCGATCTTGCCATCACCTGCGTCCAGTTCCACCCGGAGGCGCACGGCGGCCCCCGGGACACGGAGATGCACTTCTTTGACCGCATATACAGGGAGATTCCATAATGCCGAAGAAATCTCATATCAAGAAAGTTCTCATCATCGGTTCCGGCCCAATCCAGATCGGGCAGGCGGCCGAGTTCGACTTCTCGGGGTCGCAGGCCTGCCGCGCGCTCCGGGAGGAGGGCGTCGAGGTCGTCCTCGTCAACTCGAACCCCGCGACGATCCAGACCGATCCCGATACGGCGGACGTCATCTACATCGAGCCGTTGAAGGCCGAACTCATCGCGAAGATCATCGCAAAAGAGAAGCCTGACGGGATCCTGAGCGGCATGGGCGGCCAGACCGGCCTCAACATGACCGCGGAACTCGCGGAGATGGGTGCGCTCGAGGGCGTCGAGATCCTCGGGACACCGCTCGAGGCGATCTACCGGGGCGAAGACCGGGAGCAGTTCCGCGACCTGATGAACGCCATCGGCGAGCCCGTCCCCCGGAGCATGATCCTCGAGCACATGAACCAGATCGACGAGGCGATCCGCGAGGTCGGCCTTCCGGCGATCATCCGGCCGGCCTATACTCTCGGCGGCTCCGGCGGCGGCGTGGCGCACACGCTTGAAGAGATGCGGCGGATATGCGAGCTCGGGCTCGCCCGCTCCCGGATCCACCAGGTGCTCGTGGAAGAGAGCGTCGCCGGGTGGAAGGAGATCGAGTTCGAGGTGATGCGCGACGCGTCCGATACCTGCATCATCGTCTGCGGCATGGAGAACGTCGACCCGATGGGCATCCACACCGGCGAGAGCGTCGTCGTCGCGCCGATCCTCACCCTGCGGGATGACGAGTTCCAGACGCTCCGGACAGCTGCGATAAAGATCATCCGGGCGCTCGACGTCCAGGGCGGATGCAATATCCAGTTCGCCTACAAAGACGGCGATTACCGGATCATCGAGGTGAACCCCCGGGTCTCGCGGTCGTCCGCGCTCGCCTCCAAAGCGACCGGCTACCCGATCGCCCGGGTCGCGGCGAAGATCGCGATCGGGCTTCGGCTCGACGAGATCATGAACACCGTGACCGGCGTCACCCCGGCATCCTTCGAGCCTGCCATCGACTACGTGGTGGTGAAGGTGCCGCGGTGGCCGTTCGACAAGTTCAAGTCGGCGGATCGGACGCTCACGACGGCGATGAAGAGCACGGGTGAAGTGATGGCAATCGGGCGGACGGTCGAGGAGGCGTTCAAGAAGGCGCTCCGATCGCTCGACAACGATATGCAGCGGCACACGAGCCCGAGCGAGATCCGGATGATCCTGACGTCCCCGACGGACGAGCGGTTCGGGTGCCTCTTCGATGCCTTCCGCGTGGGGTTCACGGTCGGTGAGGTTGCCGAACTCACGGCGATCACGCCGTTCTTCCTCGAGAAGATCAAGAACATCGTCGATCTCGAGCGGAAACTCGAGACCGACTTCGAACCGGAGGATGTCAGGGTCGCCCGGCGCCACGGTTTCTCGGACGAAGACCTCCTGGCGCTGACGGAGAAGACCGCCGCCGAGATCGAGGCGCTCGGAGGAACCCCGACCTACAAGATGGTGGACACCTGCGCCGCCGAGTTCCCGGCGACGACGCCCTACTTCTATTCCACCTGGGAGGAGGGATGCGAGCTCGTCCGGGGCGACGCGAAGAAGGTGCTGATCCTCGGTTCCGGGCCGATCCGGATCGGCCAGGGGATCGAGTTCGACTACTGCACCGTCCACGCGGTGATGGCGCTTCGCGAAGAAGAGGGGATCGAGGTTCATATCGTCAACAACAACCCCGAGACGGTCTCGACCGACGCCGACACCTCCGACCGGCTCTTCTTCGAGCCGATGCAGCTTGAGGACGTCATGAACATCCTCAAGAAGGATGATTACTACGGCGTCATGGTTCAGTTCGGCGGCCAGAACTCGGTGAACCTGGCCGTACCGCTGGAAGCGGAGATCAAACGTCTCGATCTCCCGACGAAGATCCTCGGTACGTCGCCCGACGCCATGGACGTGGCGGAAGACCGCGACCGGTTCAGCCGGCTTCTCACCCGGCTCGGTATCCCGAGCCCGGCGAACAGTTCCGCCTACTCGGAGGAGGAGGCGCGGAGGATGGCCGGCGAGATCGGCTACCCGGTGCTGGTCCGGCCGTCCTACGTCCTCGGCGGCCGGGCGATGGAACTCGTCCACGACGAGGCCGAACTCGAGAGTTACATCAAGGAGGCCGTCCGGGTGAGCCGGAAGCACCCGGTGCTGATCGACTCCTTCCTCCAGAACGCCGTCGAGATCGATGTCGACGCGGTCTCTGACGGGACGGACGTCCTGATCGGCGGCATCATGGAGCACATCGAGTGGGCGGGCGTCCACTCCGGCGACTCGGCCTGCGTCATACCGCCGCAGTCCCTCACGCCCTCGGTGATCGCGCGGGTGCGGGACTACACGAAGAAGATCGCTCTCGGCCTTGGGGTCGTCGGCCTGATCAACATCCAGTATGCCGTCAGGAATGACGTGCTCTACGTCCTGGAGGCGAACCCGCGTGCGAGCCGGACGGTGCCGTTCGTCGCGAAGGCGACGGGCATCGCGCTCGCGAAGATCGCGGCGAAGGTGATGGTGGGGCGGAAACTCGCCGATATGGGTATCACCGAGCCCGAGATCGAGCACGTCGCGGTCAAAGAGGTGCTCCTGCCCTTCAACAAACTCCCCGGCGTCGACACCGTCCTCGGGCCGGAGATGAAGAGCACCGGCGAGGTGATGGGGATCGATTACGACTTCGGCCGCGCCTACTACAAGGCGAGCACTGCTGCAGACAACACCCTGCCGACAAGCGGAAACGTCTTCATCTCGGTGACGGACGAGCAGAAGGAGGAACTCCTGCCGGTCGCCCGCAAACTCCGGGAACTCGGCCTCTCCCTCTACGGGACGAGCGGGACGGTCGACTTCCTCACCCAGAACGGCGTCGAGGCGAACCTTGTGCGGAAGGTTCAGGAAGGCTCCCCGAACGTCATCGACGCGATGCGTTCCGGCAGCATCCGGCTGATCATCAACACCCCGGCGGACAAGGCGTCCCGGCAGGACCACATCCAGATCATGCGGGCCGCCGTCGATTACGGCATACCCTACATCACCACCCTCCAGGCGGCGCGGGCGGCGGCAATGGCGATCGACGCCATCCAGCGCGAGGAGATCACCCTCGAGCCGCTCGGGCACTACCACGGGCTGATGTAATGCGCCTCTCGCGCACTCTTTTTTTCTACCGGGTTTTGCGCGCGATTACTCTATTCCTGATAGTGCTGCCTGATTCTATTGCTGTCCCATCTTGCGAGATTTTTCGCAGATTTTCCTGTAATTTCGCCGTTGGCCCAATATGTATATCTGCGTTGTGAACGGCCTCTTGCCGAGAGCACGGGGAGCCTCTGAAGAAGAACCGTGGACGGCTTCCCACTGGCTTCGCACCTTCGGTGCTCTAGCTCCGGTTCTCGAAGACCTCCGGCCTTCTCGAACTCCTGTCCTAAGGACAGTCGTTCTCCGAACCATCGCCTATCGCCATGACTGCCCCCGCCCCGAGGTGTGGGGTGCGACGGGCCATAGGGCCGGAGCATGAGCACCGAAGAACGATGTTCCATCAGGAACGGAGTTCGAGCACCGCAGGTGCGAAGGTGCGAGTGAGGAGCGCGAAGCGCGGGCGGGGTGGGGGTTAGCAGTGTCCTCGAACCAGGTAGAGACAGGGGAGGGGGGCTGCACCCCCCTCCCCGTCAGCCCCTCCCCCAGTGGCGATATCCCCTGGAAATCCGTGCATCAGGATAAACGATGATCCAGTAAGGACAGTGCCCTAAAAAAACCCTTTGACGAGACTCTCAGCCAGGAATGCCCTAGAATACCCCAAATAGCCCCCGTGCAGCAACTCCTCCTCAAACCACCACCCCGGCCCTCGCCGTGGCACCCCAAAACCACACCTCGCCCGGAACTCCCCGGCTTAAAACCGGGAAAAAAAGATATCGTTACTCCGCAACGAACTCTTTGAGCCGCGCGAAAAGGTATTCCTGCACCTCTTCGACGACCTCTCGTTTGCCGCGGAACGCGATCAGTTCTCTCGCATCCCCGTCCATGTTCGCGAACGACATCTTCTGCTGCCGCCGCACCACCTCAACATCGTACTTCTCGACGACGTCGTAGATCATCTTCCGGGGTACGCCCGGGGGAACGAGCATATCGTAGAGTTCTTCTTCAGTCATTGGACACCAATCCTACTTTCCTATTTTGATCCGGCGGGACATAATACATGGTCCTCCCCGCACACCGCCGAGCGGTTCCTTCGGTTTCCCGAGCGAGTTCATGCACCTCCCCATCAGTGCCGCTCCCCGGGCAAGACCGTCGTCCACGAAGACCAAGTGGTCGTTCGGGGTATCGTAGAGGTTCCGCTCGGTGATGCCCTCGAGGATGTACTCGGGCTTCTTCCCCGATATCGCCGCACGCCCGGTGAACCCGATCGACGAGTTCGGCGGCACCATCCCCCTCTCGACGGCGACGTCGATGAGCCGGAGCGCCATCCTCGCGCAGACCCGGTCGACGACCTCGGTCAGTACGCCCATGCCGTGCTTCTCGTGGATCTCGTGCCCGATCTCCGCAAGGGCGGGCATTCCACTGCCGTTGACGCCGCAGTCGCACCCGATGAGAGCGACGCCCGACTTATCGGCCACGTCGGCGCAGACCGGAACCCGCCCGAACCTCGTCCGGTCGGGAGGGACGATACGGATATCGATGTGCTCGTGGCAGCGGTCGACGTAATCATCGACGACGGAACGCTTTCTGCCCCCGAACGTGCCCTTGATGCTGTGGTCGCCAAAGAGGTCGAGGGCGGTTCCCGTCCGGTCTTTGACGAGCCCGGTGCCCCGGACGATCGCGTCCGGTATGGCGCCCGCGAGCCCGCAGAAGTTCCCGGTCGTCTGGGCGAACGGATTCGGTTCATCGGGTGCGACGTCGCTCGTGATCCGCCCATCAAGCGTCGTCCCGAAGTCGATGGATATGCAGGGGTTGCGGAAGTCTACCGCCGTCCATTTGGCGCCCTCCTTGATGCCTGCCATCGCAAGTTCCCCTTCCATCTCGTTTGCCACCATCTCGACGCCGGTGCACCCGACCGGCGGCACGACGCCGGCCACCGCACCGACGAAGACCACTTTATCGGCGAACGAGAACTGCCGGAGTTTCGGCGGGAGGTTGTCGATCGACATCGGCGGGGTCATCTTCCGCGGAGGGACGCCGGCGGCGAGGCAGCCGTTTGCAAGAGCAATAACAAAGTCCCCGACCTGGTCGGGAGAGTCCATTGCCGCCACGACACCGGTGCTCCGGACGACGAAGTCCAGATCGTCCTTGATGCTCAGGTGAGCTTCCTTGTGGCACTGGATCAGGGTGTCGCGCACCAGTTCCGTGACCGACTCCCGCGTCAGTTCCGTCCCGTCCAGCGTCGCCCCGAAGACCGTTTCACCGGGCTTCGCTGGCCGCACATCACGGCTCATGGTCACGGTCTTGTTGATGATGTACGACCTGCCCGTCTCAAGGCTCGTGCCGGTGAGAATGCACTTTGTCGTGGTGTTGCCCATCTCAACAGACGCTACGATAAAATAGGGCTTCACCCGGTACTCGGGAACACACGCGCCCGCTCCGTGGGAGATCGCCGGCGGAGGCGGGCTTTCGACGATATGCGGCGTGGGTTTGAAAAAGCGCTCCAAAAAGCGGGCACACATAGTAGTCGTTTCCCCGTCTCCCACTTTATACCTTTCCATGATTCCATACGGCTCCTGCGGCCAGGATAGGGAGGAAATTCCCCGGGATCTCGTTCTTCCGGTTCCCGGGAGAGCACACCGGATTCTCCGGCAGGATCAACTGATTCTGGAGATCTCCTGCGGCCCTGCTCAAAGCCGGGAGACTGAGGAGGCTTTGTTATCTGCGGGGGAGAGAGAGGATGTCGGAAGCCGCCCGGCTTTTGGGACACCGCACCGGGCGGGAGTATGCCCTGCCGCCATCCTGGATCATCGCCGAACGACCGGGATTGCCGGTTCCGGCAGAGCGCTTATATATCGATAACACGGATAACCACATTACCGGACAGGCTGCGGCGCTCCGTCGCGCCCGTTCCGCCCGGGGGAGAGGTGAACCGTATGGTTGCGCTTTCAGGTGATGTTAAAGAGATTTTTACAAAGACCAAAGTCATGCCGATGGCCACCGCGTCGAAGGACGGTGTTCCGAACGTAGCGCCGATGGCATCGATCCAGCTCGTCGGCGACGACACTGTCTGGATCATGGACAACTACATGGTAAAGACGCTTGAGAACCTCAAAGAGAACCCTGTCACGGCACTCTACTTCTATGACCAGGAGACCAAGCGCTGCTTCCAGGTGAAGGGTGATACGGAGATCAAGACGTCCGGCCCCGATTACGAGAAGTTCCGCGACCAGGTCAGGACGAAGGGCCACCAGTACCCGGCGAAGTCGCTCATCGTCATCACAATCACCGACGTCTTCGAGTGCACGCCGGGAAAAGAAGCCGGGAAGAAGGTGCTCTAGGCACCCCTTCAACGTTTCTTGAGGTTTTTGAGCAGGCGAGCCTGCAGGCCGAAGAAATTCGAGAACCCGACGGCGTGGTTCTGGTCGAGCGTCGTCGAGTCGAAGGAGACAAGGTCGTCCGAGTAGAGCGCGGAATCCGAGCTCCGTCCGAGCACCTTCACGCTACCCTTGTAGAGGCCGACGTCCACAGTGCCGTTCGCCCGCTCCTGCGTCTTGTCGACGAACGCATCGAGCGCGTAGAAGAGCGGTTCGTGCACGAGCCCCATGTAGGCGAGTTCCGACCACTTATCGTCGACGATACGCTTGAATGCGAGCTCCGAACGGGTCAGGACGAGGCGCTCGAGGTCGCTGTGCGCGGCGAGGAGGACGGTCGCGGCCGGGTGCTCGTAGATCTCGCGGGCCTTCAGGCCGAGGATCCGGTCTTCGACCATATCGTTGCGGCCGACACCGTTCCTTCCGGCGATCCGGTTCAGTTCCCGGATCAGGGCAAGGCCGGGCATCTTCTTTCCGTTGAGAGCGACCGGAACGCCCTGCTCGAACTCGATACGGATCTCTTCCATTGTGTCGGGAGCATCCTTCGGCGAGACCGTCCAGGCGTAGATATCGTCGGGCGGGTGGAAGGCGGGATCTTCGAGTTTGCCGCCCTCGATGCTCCGGCTCCAGCAGTTCTCGTCGATGCTGTAGGGCTTCTCCTTCGCCACCGTCACCGGGATATCGTGATCCTGTGCGTAGCAGATCTCCCACTCGCGGGTCAGGTTCATCTCCCGCATCGGCGCAACGATATCGTATCCGGAGGCCCTGAAGATGAAGTCGAACCGGAGCTGGTCGTTTCCTTTCCCGGTGCACCCGTGCGCGATCTTCGAGGCGCCTTCCTTCTCTGCGACCTTCACGATCTCCTCTGCGATCAGCGGGCGGGCAAGCGCCGTGCCCATCGGGTAACCTTCATACGACCCGTTGGCCCGTATCGAGGGGAAGATGCAGTCCGCCACGAACTTCTCCTTCGCGTCGATGGTGTAGTGGTTGTCTGCAAGCATCCGGCCCTTCTCGGTTGCCCGGGCGATCTCCTCATCGGGCTGGCCTACGTCGACGGCAACGGTGATGATCTCGTCGAACCCGTAGTGCTCGCGCAGGAGGGGAATACAGATGGAGGTGTCGAGACCTCCCGAAAATGCTAGGACGACTTTTCCCTTTTCCATGGTATTGATCTCCGCGTTCTTCCCTGCCTAACGGCAGACTGGAGTATTCTACATTGATATGACCTTTCACCCAATAAAAGAAATGGTATGGACGGACGCACCGGCAGGAAGCCCGGCCATTCCTCTTTTTCCGGGTGCCGACGGATTGGGCGCGAAGGCCCCGGAGGCGCTGCCGCAACGACCGGGTAACCCCGGCGCCTGTCTGCGCGGCCGGAGGTCACCGGGGGCCGGGGAGGAGATCCCGGGATCCGGAAGAATGAGCACTATATAGAAAATAGTCGGCACACTATAGATAAATCACGGGATAAGGGGCATTCATACAGCCCAGCGTTTAAAAAACATCAAAATGGCCCAAAAATTAAAAACCGTCCAAAAGTAAGCGGATTTTAAGGAACCCGAAATTATAAAGCAGATAACATAGAAATCGTGAAGCTGGAGGGTTCCATCATTTTTGAGGAGATACCCATAGAGTACACAAGATCATTACAACCAATAATCAGCATCAGGGACCTGACCAAGGTATTTGGGCAGGACCCGGAAAAGGCACTGGAACTCCATAGAACAGGCCGCTCGAAACAGGAGATCTACGAGGAGACCGGCTCGACGCTGGCCCTCGATGACGTTTCGTTCGACGTCATGCCGGGCGAGACGTTCGTGCTGATGGGGCTGTCCGGAAGCGGGAAATCAACGCTTCTCCGCTGCATCAACCGGCTCATTGAACCCACTGCGGGCAAAATAATGCTTGACGGCGAGGACATCGTCGGCATGGGCCAGGAAGAACTCCGAACGACCCGGCGGAGCAAGCTCGGGATGATCTTCCAGAGTTTTGCTCTCCTCCCGCACAAGACAGTTCTCGACAACGTCGCCTTCGGCCTTGAGATCCAGGGCGTTCCGGCGGAAGAACGGCACACAAAAGCCGAGGAAGTGCTCCAGATGGTGGGGCTCGGGGGCTACGGGGGAAGCATGCCCGGGGAGCTCTCCGGCGGCATGAAGCAGCGTGTCGGGCTCGCCCGCGCGCTCACCAGCGACCCGGATGTACTCCTGATGGACGAGGCGTTCAGCGCTCTCGACCCCCTTATCCGCAGGGACATGCAGGACGAACTGCTGGATCTCCAGCAGCGGCTCGGCAAGACGATCATCTTCGTCACCCACGACCTCGACGAGGCATTGAAACTCGGCGACCGGATCGCCCTGATGAAGGACGGCGCAATCGTGCAGATCGGCACGCCGGAAGAGATCCTGACGAACCCCGAGAACGCCTACGTCGAGAAGTTCGTTGCCGACGTAGACCTCACGAGGGTTCTCTCGGCAAGCGACGTGATGCGGCGCCCCGAGCCGGTCGCCCAGTGCACCGCGGGCCCGAGGGTTGCCCTGCACCTCATGGAGGAGCACGACATCCCCGGGATATTCGTGGTCACGCGCCAGCGCCTGCTCCGTGGACGGGTTACGCTCGACGACGCCGCCCTGGCGGTCAAGAAGGGTAAGCAGCTCGCCGACATCCTCATCACCGACGTTCCCATCGTGGCTCCCGATGCATCGCTCTCCGACATCATCTCGCTGATCGTCGAGAGTCCCTACCCTGTGGCGGTGGTGGACGATACCGGCAGGCTCCGGGGTGTCATATCGCGCGGCGCCATACTCGCCGCTCTGGCAAGAAAGGGGGAGGATGTGAATGCAACTGCCTAAAATTCCTATTGGAGACGCCGTCGAAGCGCTCGTCGACTGGATCGAGCAGTACTTCGGCTGGCTGCTCGATGCCATCAGCGAAGGGCTCGGGTTCCTCATCGGCGGGTTTCAGAGCATCCTGATCGCCATACCGGCACCGATCCTGATCGTCCTGGTAAGCGTGCTGGTCTGGTTCGTCACCCGGCGCGATATCAAATTGGCAGGGCTTACCGCGCTCGGCCTGCTGCTGATCTGGGATCTCCAGCTCTGGGACCTCGCCATGCTCACCCTGGCGCTCGTCCTCGTCTCGACGATCGTCGCGCTCGCGATATCGATCCCGCTCGGTATCGCGGCCGCAGGAAGCGACGCGCTCAATGCAGCGCTCCGGCCGATCCTCGACTTCATGCAGACGATGCCCTCGTTCGTGTACCTCATCCCCGCCGTGATCTTCTTCGGCATCGGGAACGTGCCGGGCACCATCGCAACGGTCGTCTTCGCGATACCGCCGGCATTGCGCCTCACCAACCTCGGGATCCGGCAGGTGCCGATCGAACTGATCGAGGTCGCGGACGCGTTCGGCTCGACGCCGCGGCAGAAACTCCTCAAGGTGCAGCTCCCGGTTGCGCTTCCCACCATCATGGCAGGGGTGAACCAGTGCATCATGCTCGCCCTCTCCATGGTCGTCATCGCATCGATGATCGGTGCCAGAGGGCTCGGCTACCAGGTGCTCGTGGGCATCCAGCGGGTGAATATCGGCATGGGGTTCGAGGCGGGGCTTGCCATCGTGATCATCGCGATCATCCTCGACCGGATCACCCAGAACCTCGTGCCGCAGCACAATGAGAGGTCGTGACCGGGAAAAGCGGATCGGACCTCATATTTTTTCGCGTCCTTCCCGGATGCCCGGCAACGGCAGAACGACGATGCTGCATGCACACCGGGCATGGTTTCCCGGCCGGACAACCTTTGAAATCCGGTTTCAAAAGACCTCCGTTTGTCGAACAGAACCCGTAAAACCTAAATAGGGTTAAGTCCATACGTTGAACCGGTCAAAAACTGGCCTTTTTGCCCTGGGGTGCAAACACGCCAGGAGTGGCATTTACCGCCACCTCTGCTCTATGTCCGGGTCAACGGCGCCTTCGTCGTCCCGGACAGTTCGTGAGAGCCCGGAACCCCACACAGCCGGGTTCTGAATGCAATCTACCCGCCTTCTGGCGGGACAAAAATCTATAAGGTGAATTATGGTTCGAAAAATTGGAAGCCTGCTCGCACTGACGGGCTTAATTCTGACACTCTGCCTCTTCTCTGCCGGCTGCACCGGTACGGAAACTGAGGCAAAAAAGGTCAGCATCGGCTACGTCACGTGGGACTGTGCAATTGCCAGCAGCAACGTGATGAAGCAGGTCTTTGAAGAAGCGGGATACGATGTCGAAATGGTCGCAGTCGACGCAGGACCGCTCTTCCAGGCGCTCGCCAGCGGGGACGTCGACTTCACGACGACCGGATGGCTCCCCCACACCCACGAGCACTACTGGGAGCAGTACGGCGACCAGATCGATTACGTCAATGAAAATATCCCCGGCGCGGCACGTATCGGGCTTGTCGTCCCGACTTACGTGACCATCGACTCGATCGAGGAGATGAACGACGTCTCGGATCAGTTCGGCGGCAGGATCGTCGGCATCGAGCCCGGTGCGGGCATCATGACCCGGACCGAACAGGCCATCGATGAGTACGATCTCAACTACGAGCTGGTTGCGAGCAGCAGCGCCGGCATGGCAACTGAACTTTCCTCCTCCATCAACAACGAGGAGTGGGTCGTGGTGACCGGATGGTCGCCGCACTGGAAGTTCGGCCGCTTCGACCTCAAGTTCCTCGAAGACCCGAAGGGCGTCTACGGCGGGGCCGAGGACGTCGTGACTCTCGCGCGCCAGGGTCTGGCGGAAGACGACCCGGAGGCCCACGCCATCCTTGAGCGGTTCGAGTGGACTGCCGAGGACATCGCGTTGGTCATGACCGATATCGAGGGCGGCATGTCCGAAGAGGAAGCCGCGCAGAAGTGGGTCGACGCCAACCGCGACAAGGTCGACGTCTGGCTCGGGAACGCATAACCCTCTCTTTTTTTCCAACTCGCTCTAAACGCTTCGCATACTCTGCCGGTTTGTTATCTGGTGGTACTCACCTGCCCTGGCCTTCGGCCTCCTCCCCTTCCTGAGGAGCGGGGCAGCCATGGCGATAAACGATGTTTCGACAGGAACAGGGTTCGAACACCTCCTGGTGCTAGCCTGGCGGAAAGCCTTATCCCGGGAGCGAGCCGGGACCCTTTACATTTCCAGGTTCTCCCATACTGTGGACCGTGGGAGACTCGCACCTTTGGTGCTCGAACTCCGCCTGCCCTTCGGGCACGCATCGTTTATCGCCATTGGGGAAGGGGCCGACGGGGAGTGCGATGCTCCGAAGGAGCAGAGCTCGACCACCGTCAGGTGGGAAGGGGGGCCTGCCCCCTCCCCTGTCTCTACCATGTAAGCCCCTAACTGTTGCCCCCACCCCGCCCGCGCTTCGCGCTCCTCACTCGCACCTTCGCACCTGCGGTGCTCGAACTCCGTTCCTGATGGAACATCGTTCTTCGGTGCTCATGCTCCGGCCCTATGGCCCGTCGCACCCCACACCTCGGGGCGGGGGCAGTGCGTGGCGATATCCCCACGGTCCAGTGTCCCGGGATTTCTCACGGTTAGGGCCGTATATTCGAGTTTGAGGCGTTATCTGGTTTCGAGCCACAACGATGCGTCAGAAATGGAACTAGATTACTACAAGGTGCGAGTTGCACAGTCCGCTAAAAATCCCTGGACGGGCTCCCCCACCGGGGAACCCTATGGCTTCCGGCCGGGAAGAGCCCACAATCGTTCTCACCCGTGAACCCGGGTGAAACAGTTGCAACGATATTTCAATCGACCGACGTCATCCCGCCCGCGATCAGGCGCACGAGGAGCGCCTTCTGCGCGTGGAGCCTGTTCTCGGCCTGATCCCAGACGATGCTCTGCGGCCCTTCCATCACCTCGTCGGTGATCTCCTCGCCCCGGTGGGCGGGGAGGCAGTGCATCACGAGAGCGTCGGGGGACGCCTGCGCGAGGAGGCGGGAGTCTATCGTGTAGCCCTTGAGCGCCTGCAGCCGTTCGGCACGCTCCTGCTCGTCGCCCATCGAGACCCAGATGTCGGTGTAGAGGACGTCCGCGTCCCTGACCGCTTCGTCCGGGTCCGTGACGATGGTGACCTTTCCTCCCGCTGCCCGTGCCTGGTCGACGATCTCGTCCTTCGGCCGGTAGCGCGACGGGCTCGCAACCGCAACCTCCATCCCGGTCAGGGCGGTGGAGAGAAGCCAGGAACTGCAGACGTTGTTGCCGTCCCCGACCCACGCGAGTTTCAGGCCGTGAAGGTCGCCGAACCGTTCGCTCAAGGTCATGATGTCGGCCAGCACCTGGCAGGGGTGCAGGCGGTCGGAAAGGCCGTTGACGACCGGAATATTCGCGTATCGGGCGAACTCCTCGATGGTGGCGTGGCTGTAGGCGCGGATCATCACCGCATCGACGTAACGGGCAAGCACCCGTGCCGTGTCCCGGATCTCCTCGCCCCGTCCGAGTTGCATATCCTGGGGGTTCAGGAAGAGCGCGTGGCCGCCGAGATCGGACATCCCTACCTCGAACGAGACCCGGGTGCGGGTGGACGCCTTCTCGAAGATCATCCCGAGGCTCCTCCCCCTCAGGAGTTCATGCGCGGTTCCCGCTGACTTCAGGCGCTTCAGGCGCACCGCGTCGGCGACGATGCTCTCGAGTTCGTACTCGTCGATATCGAGGATCGAGAGAAAATCCTTCTTCATGCAATCTCCCTCATGTGGCGGCACCGCTTTTCGAGGAGCTCGGGGGTGCCGATGTCTCTGCGGTGAAAGACGCTTCCCGAGACGGAAGACGCCGCCTTCTCGGCTATCGCCTCGGCCTCCTCGAGCGTCTCGCCCCTCCCGACGAACGCGAGCGCCCGCGACGTCAGGGTATGGAGCGTCCCGGCCCGCTCCTCGACGCTTGCGTAGTAGAGCAGGGCGTCGCCGTAGTCGCCGAGGGTGAGCGGCTCGTCAGCTCTCGGCGCATCGGGGTAGCCCTCGGGGACGAGGTACTTGCAGACCGTCGCCATCTTCGCGAACCGGACGTGCGACGGCGCAAGGTCGCCCTCGATGATGTGGCCGATAATCCCGGCAAAGTCCGAATCCAGGAGCGAGAGGACGTTCATGGCCTCGGGGTCACCAAAGCGGGCGTTGAACTCGATGACTTTCGGGCCTTCGCGGGTGTTCATGAACTGGCCGTAGAGAACCCCGCGATATGGCGTCCCTTCGGCTCGCATGGCCGCGACCGTATCTTCCATGATCCGGAGGGCTTTCTCGTAGTCCCGGCGGGAGACAAAGGGGAGCATGTGATCCGCCAGGGAGTAGGAGCCCATGCCGCCGGTGTTCGGTCCCACGTCCCCTTCGTATGCACGCTTGTGATCCTGCACGAGCGGCATGGGCACCAGGTGCTCGCCGTCGACGAACGTCTGGAGGGTGAACTCCTCACCCACGAGCCGTTCTTCCAGGACGACGTCCCCCCCGATCTCCCGGGCGTACTCGACCGCTCCCGCCACATCGACGTGTTCGCCCATGATCCGCACGCCCTTCCCGCCGGTGAGCCCGATCGGCTTGACCGCGAGGTCGCCGTCGTAGGACTCGATGAATCGCCGCGCCTCCTCCGGGTCATGGCAGACCCGGTAATCCGGGCACCCCGCGATACCGTGCCGCTCCATCAGCCGGCGGCAGAACGCCTTGTCCGTCTCGATCCGGGCCGCGGCACGCGTCGGCCCGAGAGACGGTATCCCCGCCGCCTCGAGGTGGTCGACGATGCCCGCCTCGAGGGGGGCCTCCGGCCCGATGACTGCAGCATCGACTCCGCAATCGGTGGCGAATGGTATTATCTTCTCGATATTGGTCTCTTTTTGGAGGAGCACCCGCTCCGCGACCCGGGCAATTCCCGGATTCTTACGTGCCATGACAGAAAAGATCTTCGTGTCACTGTTGCAGGAAAGCGCCCTGGTGATCGCATGCTCCCTGCCACCACCGCCTACAACGAGTACTTTCATATCCATCATATATGCCCGCTCTTAAAAAATGTTTATCCGTCCAGCAGCTCGCTGACCCGCACAAGTGCAAGAAGAGACGCGCCTTTTTCTGCAAGTGCCTCGCGAGCGCCCGCTTCACGGTCGACGACGGTCATTACCCGGTCGACGTGCGCGCCCGCGGCACGAAGAGCCTCAAGACCGTAGAGAGCGCTCCCCCCGGATGTGGTCACGTCCTCGACCAGCAGCACGTTCTTCCCGGCAACATTGCCGATGATCGTCCCGGCTTTGCCGTGATCTTTGGCTTCTTTCCTGATGATCGCGTACGGCCGGCCGCTCGCGAGCGAGACGGCGACGGCGATCGGTATGGCGCCGACCGCCACCCCGGCGACCATCTCGAACTCCTCCTCTTCGGCAATGGCTCTCCCGATCTCTCCAAGGACGGCGGGATTCGTCGTCGCAGCCTTTATGTCGATGTAGTAAGAACTCCGGGCTCCTGAGGCGAGGACGAACTCCCCGAACTCGATAGCCCCGCACTCAAGCAACAGTGTCGCGATTGGGTTTACCATGGTACCTCTTTAACTCCGATGTAATAGCCGATAATGTTCACCACCCGGTGCAGGAGAGGCGTCATGACGACGATCCAGACTGCGATGGGGATGGTGATGTTCCAGGACAACCACTGGGGGTCGAAGATGAGGATCAGCAGGAAGGAACCGACGACCAGGTCGTACTGGTCTGCCAGGAACCAGGATTCTCCCCGTCCCTTCCCCAGTCTCCGCTTCAGGAAACTTTTAGCGAGATCCCCGAGGAGCGCACCGGTCGCGAGGAGGGTGATGGAGAGGAACGTCTGCTGGGGAAGAGCACCTAGATCGAACGCGGCAGCCGCCCAGATCTCGATGAGACCTACCAGCACCCCCGAGAGGACGCCGCCAAAGAATCCGCGGTACGTCTTTCCGTCGCCGAAGATCCTCCTCCCGTCGGAGAACGTCCGTCCGAGATCGATGGGTCTCCCGCCGCCGAAGAGTGCAGCCGCTGAGTTCGGCACGTATGCCGGAAGCATGATCCAGAGTGCCGCGAGCCCGGCGAAAATCCAGTAGCCGATGTCTGTACTGATTACTGTCAATATCCAGTACAATCAGTAAATATAAAGATTAAAGTGTCGAAACATGAGATACGAATGAAAAGGTGGGCACGGTGAGAGAATGCTGATAAAGAAGACGAAGAGCCTCTGCCCAACATGCGGTCGCGTGCTCGATGCCGATATCGTTGAGGAGGAGGGTAAGGTCTGGCTTGTCCGTACCTGCCCGGAACACGGTGCGTACCGGGGCCTCTACTGGTCCGACGCAGAGATGTACCGGAGATTCGACGCTTACGAGCACACCGGAGATGGGATCTCGAACCCACAGAAAGTTGCTTCCCCGGCAGGATGCCCGAACGACTGCGGTGTCTGCGAGAACCACCGGTCGACGACGCTGCTCTCAAATATCGATCTGACGAACCGGTGCAACCTCAACTGCGACTTCTGCTTTGCGAACGCCAGGGCATGCGGTTTCGTCTACGAACCAACCTTCGACCAGGTCGTCGGGATGCTCCGCATGCTGCGCGAGCAGAAGCCCGTCCCGGCACCTGCCGTCCAGTTTTCGGGCGGCGAGCCGACGATGCGCGACGATCTTCCCGAGATCATCCGGAAGGCAAAAGAACTCGGGATGTCCCAGGTGCAGGTCGCGACGAACGGTATACGGCTTGCGCAGGAGCCCGACTACGCCAGGCAGCTCAAAGAGGCAGGGCTCTCCACCGTCTACCTCCACTTCGACGGCGTGTCCCGCGAGACGAACTCGAAACTCGCAAGCGACCGGCGGGCCATCGAAAACTGCGAGAGGATCGGCATGGGGGTGGTGCTGGTGCCCACGGTCATCAAGGGCAGGAACGACCACGAGGTGGGGGCCATCATCAAGTACGCCGCCGAGCATATCAAGACCATCCGGGGCGTCAACTTCCAGCCGGTGGCGTTCACCGGGGCCGCAAGCGAGGATGACGTCAGGAACGAGCGGATCACCATCCCCGAGCTTGCGGAGCGGATCGAGGAGCAGACGGACGGCGTGATCAAGAAGGACTACTTCTACCCGGTGCCCTGTGTCGTTCCGATCTCCGAACTCGTTCGGACGTATACCGGCAAACCCCAGATCACGTTCACCACGCACCAGCACTGCGGCGCAGCGACCTACGTCTTCGTCACCGACGAAGGGATGGTTCCGGTCAACAAGATGGTGGACGTCGACGCCTTCTTCGAGTCGGTCGAGAAGATGACGGCGAACCTCGCGAAAGGCGGGTCGCTCAACAAGTACGTGACCCTTGTCGAGGGGGTCAAAGACCTCTACGGCTCCACGAGGAAGGCGGAGCAGAAGAACACCGGGGAGTTCATGAAACTGATTGGGAAGGCTCTCATCATGCAGAACTTCGAGGCCCTGCGTGAGTTCCACTGGAACGCCCTCTTCATCGGCACGATGCACTTCATGGACCGATACAACTACGATCTCTCCCGGGTGCAGCGGTGCTGCATCCACTACGCGACCCCCGACGGCCGCCTGATCCCGTTCTGCACCTACAACAGCGGCCCGGTCTACCGCGAGCAGGTCTGGAAGGCCTTCGCAGAGCCCGGGACGGACGAGTAACTCGCCTGCCTTATACGAGACGGGGAGGGAGTTGACCGATCTCTTCCCTGAATACTCTTTTGCGTGCGTTAATCTGAGCAGATAAGGATACGGTTCCACGCGAGGAACGACTTCCCTGAAGCATAATTCCGGAGGGGGTTCGGCCCCCGGGGAGCGGCTCCCGCAAGGCCGACCTCACGGGAACGGCAGCTCGTACTCCCCGTCGTCCCGCAGGACAAGGGCGGCGATGGCGAGGTCCTGGATGGCAAGCCCGGTGGAGTCGAAGATCGTAATGGCGTCCGGGGACGACCGTCCTTTCTTCCCGATGACGACCTCGCCGAGGGTCCCCGCGATCCGGGCGGGGTCGTAGTCCCCGGTGCCGACCGGGACGTTGATCTCGCCCGAGTGGGCCGCCTGGCCGGGGTCGTCGACGAAGACCTCGGCTTTCGCGAGGATCGCGGGATCCAGTTCCTGTTTGCCGGGGGCATCCGCTCCGATCGCATTGATGTGCGTCCCTTCGTGGATCCAGTCCGCCATCACGACCGGTTTCGTCGACGGCGTCGTCGTGGTCAGCACGTCGCAGTCGCAGGCGCGCTCAAGCGGGACGCTCCGGGCGTTGTACTCGGAGTAACGTTCTGCAAAAGCCTCCGCGCTCTTCTCGCTCCTGCTCCAGACCAGGATCTCCTCGATCGCGAGCGAGGCGGCCGTCGCCTCGACCTGCGCCTCCGCCTGCCGGCCGGCCCCCACGATCCCGAGGGTGATGGGGTGGCGGGGCGCGAGATACTTCGCCGCAATGGCGCCCGCCGCCCCGGTTCGCAGCGCGGTGAGTTCGGTGGCGTTGATGATCGCCGTCGGGATACCGGTTGTTATATCGATGATGACAGTGAGCGCCATGACGGTGGGGAGGCCCCTCGTGCGGTTCTGCGGGTGAACGTTGACGATCTTCACTCCGGCAATCCCCCGGGCCGGGAGGTATGCCGGCATCGTCCGGAAATCCCCGCTCTCGACGAACGTCACGTAGACCTTCGGGGGCATCTGAACATTGCCCCTCCCATGCTCGGCAAAGGCCGCTTCAACCGCCGGGTTCACCTCGGCATACGGCGGGTACCCCGCATGAACCGGGTAATACTTCATAGGGCGATCACCCCGCGAAAGCAGGATCGCCTCGCCGTTCTCCTCGATTTGATCGAGAGATGCATGTGACTACTCCAGCGAGCGGAGATATCAACTGTTTGGTGCGCTCATACAATGCGGCAAGAAAAGAGTGCGTACGGGATCTCCCGTACATGGGCCTCGCGTGCACCGTCGGTGCGGTTCACCGGGAAGAGAGCGGGAGTGCCGGAACCGCCTCTCACTCGGGGTTCTCCTGCATCCCCCGTATCGCGAGCCGGATCAGGCCGAGGTTGGCATCCGGCTTTGCAAGGATGCAGAGAGAGAGATCGCCGTAGGGTGCGATGATGAGTTTCCCTGTCGGTGTCTCGAGGTTCATCTGGGAGAGATCGCCCATCTCCATATCGCCGGTGATGCGGGTGCCGGCACGGAGCAGGTCTTCGGCGACCGCAGCCACCTGCTCGAAGTCCGCGGAGCCGAGCGACTGAAGGGCAAACCCCTCGTGGAAGACCGAGACCGCAACGACGCCCGGCTGCCGCGCTATCTGGTCGAGGCAACTCGTCTCCACCGACCCAATCCGGGAAGAAGGCTCTGCATCGCCCTCGGTGAGCAGGCACCCGGCCTCACGGGAGGCTTCCCGGGCTGCCTCGGTCTCCCCGGCGGTGTAGGCGATGAGTTCGGCATTGAGCGACGGCCGGTCAAGCAGGTATCTGTAAGATTCGTCTCCACTGAGCAGCAAACCTTTGCTGCTGTTCTCGAACGCGGCTGCATATGGCTTCCCGGTCTGAACCAGGACGAACCCGGTTCCTCCGGGCTCGCTGACACGCAACGCTCCGGTGAAGTGAGGGCTGATTGACGCAAGGGCCGAGAGAGGCCCCTGCAGTCGTCCAAGTGAGATGCCGTCGGGTAGCATCGTCTCACAGAGCAGCAGTTATCCGATCCCTGTTCTTCTTCAGTTCGTAGCGGATTCTCCCGACATTAACGTTCGCGTTCGCCACGATGGCGATCAGCTCGTCTTCCGAGAGCGGGGAGAGCAGGATGGGCCCGTTCTCCAGTTCGATGAGCATCTGGCTCATCTCGCCCTTCCCGAGTTCGTCGCTCATGGCTTCGGACGTACCCATACCTGTCGACGCCATCGCGCCCAGGGCCTCGACGTCCACGTCCCCGGCAACGACGCTCTCGATCACAAAGCCGTCCCGCCCCGCCACGACTGCGGCGGTAACCCCGTCAAGTTTCAGGAATTCTCCCAGGATCTGTTTAAGCATGTTTTATCTCCTATGTTCTCCGAACGCACTCGATCTTCATGGGCATTCTCCCGATCGCGTGTGTCGCGCACGAGATACAGGGGTCATACGCCCTGATGATCATCTCGATGCGGTTTGCTGCCCCCTCGGTCAGCGCTCCGTTCTCCACCACCCGGCGTGCCATATCCTCCACGCCGCGGTCCATCCCGTAGTTGTTCTGGCAGGTCGCCACGATCAGGTTGCACCGCTCGATGATGCCGTTCTCATCGACGGTATAGTCGTGGATCAGAGTGCCCCGGGGTGCCTCGATGATCCCGACGCCCCGGCGGTTCACGACTCCTCCCACCGGCGTCCGGATGCTTGAAGCGGTGACGCCCGGGTCGGAGAGCAACTGGACGGCCTGCTCGCACGAGGCGATGAACTCGATGTAGCGCGCCAGATTGTATGCGAGCGTGGCCTGGGTGACGGTGCCGAAACGCTCGCGGTACTCCGCGAGAGCGGCGTCCGCGTGCTCCGTGCCCATCTTCTGCACGATGTTGAGCCGGGCGAGCGGCCCGACCCGGTAGTAGTTTCCGCCTTTGAACCGGGCGAACTTCAGGTACGACCAGTCCTCCGAGTACTCCTCGATGAAGTTCGTGTAGTCCTGGCCCGAGAACGAACCGAGCTGGCCTCCGTCCGGCCCGAGCATCATAGCAGGCCCTTCATAGGTCGAGTAGACCCCGTTGTTGACCATGCCGAGGAATCCGGTCTTTACTGCTCCGAGCTCCATATCGACGCCGTCGAGAAGGCCGCGAGCGATCTCCCATCCCTCACGCGCGATCCCGAGAGCCTCGTTCGCCATGGTCACCAGCTCGGTTCTCTTTCCTTCCGTGAGCGGTGCCGACATCCCGCCGGGCAGCGCGTTCGACGGGTGGATGGGTTTGCCGCCGACCGCCTCCGTCAGGCGCTGGCCGAACTTCCTGACCGCGATCGCCTTCTTTGCGAGATCCGGCGAGTGGCGGGCAAGCCCGATGACGTTTCTGCTCTCCGCAGGTGCGTCGTGGCCCAGGATGAAGTCCGGAGCCGCGAGCATGAAGAAGTGGAGAGCGTGCGAGTGGATGAACTGCCCGATGCTCAGGAGTTCCCGGAGTTTCTTTCCGTTCGCGGGCGGTTCGACGCCGAAGATCTGGTCGGTCGCCTTCGCTGCAGCCAGGTGGTGTGCCGAGGGGCATATCCCGCATATGCGGGGCGTGATTCGGGGTGCCTCCTCGATTGAAGCGCCGATAAGGAACTTCTCGAACCCCCTCAGTTCTACGACCTGGAAGTGGGCCGAGTCGACCTGTCCCTGATCGTTGAGGTTGATCCTGACGCCGGCATGACCCTCGATCCGGGTCACCGGGTTGATCGTGATCTCTTTCATCTGCTCCTCTCCTTTACCAGATCCCGGATCTTTGAGTTCTCCTTGTCCTCCATGATCAGGCTCCCGATGGTGAAGGCATACATCGTGTGTGCGACGTCGTAGAGTTCCTTCTCCACCTCTTTCTGCGGCTTATCGGTGAGATCTGAGATTCTTCGCGCCATCATGCCGTAGATATCCCGGCAGGGCTCGCGAAGGATATCGAGCGAGGGGCCGTTGCACCCGTGGCATGGGATGTTGTTTTTGGGGCACGATGCGCCGCATCTCCCGAAGGTGACGCTCCCGAGGCAGAGGTAGCCCTGTCCGAGCAGGCAGTGTTCGCGATCGGGAATACCCTCGTGCCGACGCTTGAGCGTCCAGTTCTCGACCGTCCCCATCTTCCTGTCGCATTCCGAACAGACGGACTTGCGCGAGAGTTCGAGGGTGTCTCCCGCGACCATTGCCGGGATGATCTGTTTCAAGAACGCCTCTTTCGGCGGGCAGCCCGTGACGTAGTAATCGATCTTCACGAGGTCGCCCACCGCGAACGCCCGGTAGAGGAACGGCGGCACGTCCGTTGGGATGACCCCGTCGGGCTTCGTCGTCTCCACCTCCCGGTAGACGCAGGAGAAGAGATCCTCGTTCGAACTCAGCATCGAGAGACCCGATACGCCCCCGTAGCAGGCGCAGGTTCCGAGTGCGACAAGGGTCTTCGACCGCTTCCGGATCTTCTCCAGACGCTCGCGGTTCTCTTCGTTCCGGACGGCTCCCGTCACGAACGCGATATCGATACCCTCAGGAGGCTCCTTGACATCCATGATCACCGGGGAGTAGACGATCTCCGCTTCCGCGACGATATCGAGGAGCATCTCGTGAAGGTCAAGCACCGCGATCGTGCATCCCGAACATCCTGCCAGTTCTTCAATAGCAATCTTCATCGTCCTCGCCTCATTTCAGAACCAGTTTCTTCAGGCAGGCGTTCGGGCCGGTGTGAACGATCTCCAGTTTGGCTTTCCTGCCGGTGATCTCCTCGACCGCGCCGACGACGTACCCGAAGAGCGTCTGACAGAGCGGGCCGCCCTGGTCGAGACCATTGCGACGGAGCGTCTGGCGGACGATGCAGTCGTGGAAGACGAGGTAGATGAACGTCTCGCCGTTCTCCTCGATGATGAACGTCTCCTTGTCCTCGGGCTTCCAGACCTCGAACGAGTACTGGCCCCGGAGCAGGTCGGAGAGTTCATGAAGCGCCCCTTCCACGTCCTCGCGCTTCTGGAAGTACTGGGCGACCTCGTGGCCGAACTTCTTTCCGGCACGGTAGGTGACTGCGTTCGCTCCACGGCCGGCGATCTCCTCAAGCGACCTGATAACGAGGCCGTTGAGTTTCATCACGCCGTGAAGCGTATGTTCCATCTCTCTTGGCTTGGGCGAACACTCGAGGGGAATATCCTCGGAACGGTAGACGAGATCGGAGTGAAAAGCCTCGTGCATCTCATCGATATATCCAGCGCTCATCAAATCACCTTCCGAAGCATTTCACAAACCTTGATGTCGATGTAGTGTCTCCGGGCGGCGTAGATGCCGCGGTGCTCGAGTGCCTGGGCCGGGCAGATCTCATGGCAGGAAAGGCATCCCATGCAGTTGTTCGGCCTGACCGCGACACTCACGTTGTTCTGGAGTTCGTACACATCCATCGGGCAGTCTTTGACACAAAGACCGCACCCGACGCACGCGTCCTTATCCACATGTATCTCCATTGCGAGCCTCAGAAGGTGATTAACACTTCCTGCTATTAAAAGTATATAGTTTGTTCGCTAAAAGGATCCATCCCGGAAAAGAATATTTCGGATTTTGGTTCGTTTCGTTCCGCTTGCCGGTTGTACAGGGCCTTTTAGCTCTCATGCAGAAAATATTCGTGCGGCTGGAGCCGGCACCGGCGAACTCTGCCTTGTGCTTGCACGGGTCACTACCTGTGCTGTTCATGCGAAGACCGGGTAGAAAAAGGCGGTAATGGGTGTGATAGGCCTTAGCGGCCAGAACGATCACGCTTTTGCACGGAAGAGGGCGCGGGCGAGCCGGTCGACGAAGCTCTCCCTGGACGGCCGTGTCTCTTCCTCGGTATACTCAATCCCGGCTACGTCGGCAGAAAGACGCTTGAAGGCACGGGATGCGCTGGACGTCGGGAACTTCACCACGATCGGCGATCTTCCGGCCGATGCGCGGCGGATGTTCGGGTCTTCCGGTATGATCCCGAGCACCCGGACCCCGAGGAGTTTCTCCATCTGTGTGCTGTTGAAGTCGTTTCCGGTTGCCGTGACCCGGTTGATGATCGCCCCTTCGACGTGCCCGCCGACGGTCTCGGTCAGGATCTTTGTCTTTAAGGAGTCGACGATCGAGGAGATCTCGGGGTTTACCACGAGAATTACCCCATCGGCGATCGTCAGCGGGATGACGCCGTCCTTGCTGATCCCTGCAGGAGCATCCAGGATCAGGATGTCGAACTCGCTCACAAGGTCGGTCATAATGTCCTTGAGCCGGTCGGGGTTCGACTGCTGGAAGCCCTGCAGGGAGAGACCGCACGGGACGACCTTCACGCCGAACGGCCCGTCATAGATGGCGTCCCGGACGCGTGCTTTGCCTGCCAGCACCTCGTGCAGGGTCACCGGGAGGTTTTCAAGACCGAGGACGAGCCCGAGATTCGCCATTCCGACGTCGGCATCGAGGATGCACGTCTTCTTTCCGAATTGGGCAAGCATCGGACCCAGATTTGCTGTGACCGTCGTTTTGCCGGTACCGCCCTTACCGGACGCAATCGTGTATACTTTTACCATGTAATCACTCGCTATTTTGATCTTTCCGATCTTACACCCAGTGCTGCAGGGTTTCCCGGATATCCTGTTCGAGTGCGTTCGTCTGTTCGCCGGAGAGATGCTCCGAAGGGTGGGCGATGCCGACCACCGTCTCCCCGCGGTAGGAGACTCCAAGGAGTTCCATCCCTTCCTCGCCGTACGGTCTTCCCTGTGAGTAGAGGTGACTGTATCGTGCGGCCTCGTCCTCGCTGCCGGGCTTCGTCGAGCCGATCAGAAGACCGTCCGCGGTCGCCAGCGTCAGGGATGCAAGGCTGTATTTTTCGCTGATTGCACCGAGCGTCTCCTCAAGGCTCCCCATCTTCGCGGGCTCGATTGGCCTCAAAGGAGGCGTGGAGACGGGCGCGGCCGGATCGGGAGCCGGGGGCTCCACCGGCGTTACCGAAACCTGTGAGGCGCCTTGCCCTTTGAGTGCCCGGGAGATCTCCGCAAGGTAGTACGTAATGCCGGCAAAACCGGCTACCGTTATTAATGTGAGGAGGATGAGGAAAAACTGGATAATGCCTGTTGAATCCATTCTGTTACCAGCTCCTGAAGTTTAGGTCTCTTTGTCCTTGATGAGGTGGTCGAGGTGAATCTTCTTGAGCATGTCCTTGCAGTTTACTTTGAAACTGCTGACCAGTTGCTCGACGTCCATCTCTTCCATGTTCTGGACGAGCGTGTCGAGTTCGTCACCTCCTGATGGAGACGCCTCGGCCGTCCCCTGCGCGGGTTTCACTCCCGGCATGGGAATTCGATGCACTTCTGCGGTCGGTGCCGGACGACGCCTGGAGGAAGAGGTTCCACCGGCACTCTTCGGTGCTGTGGGTGGCGTAGCCCCTCCCGGAGCACTTCTCCCCGCCGATGGCCGGCCCGATCGTTCGGGCTTTCCCACCGCAAACAGGGGGTTGAACTCCAGAGCGAGCCGTACCTGCTCCGGCGTCAGAAGGTTCAGTTCAGCCGCCACCTCGTTCTCTTCGTCCTCCAGCACCGTGTCCAGTACGTGCTGCCCTTTCATGCCCCCATATTCGGCAAGCACAACCTGACCATCGTTCAACACCAGAGTAGCGCTCTCGCTGCCGAGGACAATCGTGCATATCCCGCTAAACTGTTCCGAGACAAACTCATCCATCAGGGCACGGGTTGTCGTGGACTTGATTAGACGATGAAACCGACCGCGTGGCAGTTGCATTCAGACAGATTTAGCTCTGTGGTATAAGATAAACCTTGTTATTTATACCCCTCGTGAGGGAGCCGAATACGCAATAATTGGGGTGGTATGGCGACGTCTATCTATGATTGCTCCCTGGAGCACCGATCCGCTCCCGGAGGATGGTGAGGATCTCCTGCTCGGCAACACGGATCCCCTCTTCAACCTCCTGGTCGATATCCTTGCTGAACGCCTGAATTTCGCCCACTTCAATCCCGACGGTCACGATCTCTCCGGCGTATCCGAGTTCCCGGGCAATCGTCACCACCTCTCCGATCCCGATGTCGTGGAGCGCGTATACCGGAAGATCCCACGACGGCGGGACTTCAAAGGTACGGACTTCTCCGATGCGGTCGCCGATACCTGTCATCGCATCGACGATCACCACCATCTCGTAGTCTTCCATCAGCGGGATCAGGCCAAACCCGCCGGTGCCGCCGTCGATCGCATCCACCCCGGGCAATCTCCCGTCAAAGCGGCGCATCACCGCGATCCCCGCCCCGTCGTTGCCCATGAAGGGGTTTCCGCACCCGATGATACATACCCGGTTCTTCTGCATGGTACCTACCGGTTATATCCGGCAAGGTACAAAATGGTACTGGAAATTCCCTGACCGTGAACTGCCGTTCCGGGAGCGGGATGTGAGGCGCATGATCCACATCGTACCAAAACCGACCGATACGCCGGACGACAACTCGACCGGCGCTGTTATGCGGGAACTGGAGAGAGCCGACGCCCGATACGGGGTTCTCAAACTCGGTGAACTCGACCCCCTCGATTCCGGGCTTGAGAACGAACTGATATGGGTCTGCGGTATCCGGCAGGACGGGCACCAGTTCGAGACCTTAAACGTGCTCTCGCTCCATAACCGGGTGATCAATACACCCGAGAGCATCGTTGCCTGCGCATCCAAGGTGATGACGACGGGACTCCTTCTGGCAAACAATGTGAGGACGCCGGATACGTCCTACACGCAGTCGGAGGAGCAGGCACGGGAGTTTCTCCGGCGCCACGGAAAAGTCGTCTACAAACCGCTCTACGGGTATGATGGAAACGGCATCCGGCTCGTGACGGAGTCCGGGGAACTCGGGCCGGGGCCCTGGTACCTGCAGGAGTACGTGAAGAACGACCGGGACTTTCGCATCTTCGTCCTCGGCGGGGAGGCCGTCGGCGCGATAGCCCGCATCTCCGATACCCTGATGCACAACATTCACCAGGGCGGGACCGGGATGCCGGTCGCGATCGACGAGGAGATGCGCGCCGTCGCCGAGGCGGCGGCGGCGGCGATCGGGATCGACTACTGCGGCGTCGATCTCCTTCGTGACCGGGAAGGCTACACCGTTCTCGAGGTGAACGGGACGCCGAACTGGCACTGTATGGCGGCACCCATCCCGAAGCTGCTCGCCCGATATCTCATCGAGCGCGAGCGCGAGATGCGTGCCTGAAGGAGAGGGGGGAGCGGAGGGCCTTGGGCCCTGCGTAACGTTCTTACTGGAGATACTCTATCTCTTTTAAGGTCTTCTCGGCAAGTTCCTTCATCCGGGCGGAGATCCGGCCGGATGACGAGAACTCCACGTCCTTCATGGCGTTGGCAAGTTCCGTGCCGAGCACGAATATTGCATACTTGTGTTCCATCTTGCTCTTATGCACCTGAGAAGGGTCTATCTTCAATGCGTAATATTGCGAAAATTTTAACTCCGGGTTCTGCAACTCAAAAAAGTCTTTAATCTCAGTAAGAATCCCATGTAAGGCTATCAACTCTTCCTTGTGCATATTCTCTCCCAGAGATAAAAATGGTGGATGTAAATATATATAAATTTGCACCCGGGATAACCGTCACCCTATCTTTATGAGCCTGATGGAGAGCGGACGCTTTATTATACCCTTAAAGTCCCGGGCAGCCACGAACTCGATGTCTCTCCCTCCAAACTGATCGAGGAGTTTCTGGTCGATGATACGATCGACGACAACCCCCTCGACGTCGCCGTTCAGGTTCTGGAGTGCGCCTTCGACGTCGGTTGCGTTGGATTCCAGGAGGACGGTGTAATCCGGTGAGAGGAACCGCGCAATTTTCTTGTCCCGGACGTCGGCCATGTGTTCCCCGAGCGTCGAGGCGGGCTTTGCGTCCCATTCACGGCGCGGCGACCGCTCGCCATTGCCCGCACCGGCGGGAGTCCGTGCCTCGGCGGGGGCCGTATACGCAGGCAGCCGCCCGACGTTCTCCTCGGAGGAGGGCTGGTCGATGATCCCCACCGCAGGCACTTTGTTCCGGAGCGCCTTGACGATCTCCTTGCGGCTCATCTCCTCGACGCTCTTCCCCCGCGGGCTGTAGGCCACGAAGTCGATCTCGGCGACCTGGAGAAGTTCGCGGAGGATCAACTCGCCGCCCCGATCGCCGTCGAGCAGGGTCGTCGCGGTCTTCTGCGAACAGAGGTCGATGATGATGCGCGGGACGTTGGTCCCCTCGACCGCAACGGCGTTCTTGATCCCGTAGCGCAGCAGGTTGATGACGTCGGCCCGTCCTTCGACGATGATGATGGCGTCGGAGTCCACGACGTTCGGCCCCGCGTGTACCTTCTCTTCGCCGAGGTACTCGAGTTTCTCGATCCGGATGGCTTCCCTGACCTCGTCGAGCAGATCGTCGCTGTTGATGGAGCCTTCATCGAAGTCCTCGAGGAGGAGTTCTTTGGCACGCTCGACGATCTTGCGCCGCTTGGTCACCCGGATGTCCTCGATGCGGTCGACCTTCACGCGTGCCGTGCACGGCCCGACCCGGTCGATCGTCTCGAGCGACGAGGCGAGGAGCGCGGTCTCCGCCCGGTCGAGTGAAGACGAGATGAGTATCTCGCCTTTTGTCTCTCCTCGTTTCGTGGTGATCTGGACATCGATCCGGCCGACGCGGCCGGTTCTCTGTAAATCGCGCAGGTCGAGGTCTTCGCCGAGCAACCCTTCGGTCTGGCCGAAGATGGCGCCCACTACGTCGGGTTTATCGACCACCCCCTCGATCTGCAGGATAAGATGAATGAGATACTTTGTGGTATCCGGTGAATACATGGAGTCTTGCCTCCTTTTGTATGGATAAATCTGATCGCCGCAACCGCACGGGTTTTGATCTGCGCGGACGTACGGGTTAATCATATATCTAGGGTGAAATTACTTAAATCAGATGGCGGTCTTGACGCAAGACTTTTTAAAGGATAAATCTAAAATTATGGCTCCGGGGAACAGCGTTTTGAAATCTCCTGTCGTATAACTCTTTTGGGGCAAAAGTCGCTATCTCCGGGGAGTCTTGGGTTCCCTGTCCGCGTGATATCAGGTTCCGGCGCCGTTCAGGCACGCGAGAGCATGAGATCTCGATACGCCGGCGATTGCCACGGTCTTTGAGGATGACGTGTGTCCGGCGATGATCTCCACGTCGGCGCGGGGGACATTGAACGTCTCCGCGAGGAGATCGGTGATGGCACGGTTGGCTTTTCCGCCGACGGCGGGGGCCGCTATCTGGCACTTGATGCTTTTGCGCCACTCGTTGTAGCCTGCTGGAAACGCGGAGCGCTTTGCACCCGCCGTGACGTCGAGCGTGATGGTCACCCCGTGCGGGGTTTCGGCGACGGCATCGGCGTAGGTGTTCATGAGAAAAGTCCTCTTGAAAGGGATGTCGCCCGACACTAACGATCGGTGTTCACAGGCGGCTTGTGCCGATCCTCACCCGATCGAACCCATATGCCGGGCGTGCCTGTCGCGCACCTGGGTTGTCCCGCGGATCATTTCCGGGCGTCTCGCCAGATGATCACCCGGGGACCTATAAGGTGCGCTTTATCGGCTCTGTATTATTTATTTTCCGGGGATAAATATCCTTGCCCGGGGCACCACGCTCCGTGTGCCTCCCGGAGGTCGCCGTGGGCGTAGGCCCGCGTTCCCCCGACGATCACCTCCTCCGGGAAGACCGCATCGAGCCCCTCGAACGGCGACCAGCCGCACTTCGCGTGGAGGCGCGAGGCGTCGATCCGGGTGATCTCGTCCGGATAGAGGGCGTAGTCCGCCCGGTCGCCCGGCTCGAATCCCGCGCGCGGGATGCCGAGGATGGCGGCGGGTCTCCACGACGTCTTCTCGATCACCGAGGCAAGGGTGATCCGCCCTCGCTGCACCGCCGCCACGAGAAGCGGCACCATCGTCTCGACCCCGGGGATGCCGGAGGGCGCGGTCTCGAAGGGCGCCTGCTTCTCCTGAACCGTGTGCGGGGCGTGGTCCGAGGCGACGACGTCTATCCTCTCCCAGCACGACCATAGTTCACGCCGGGTCTTCTCGTCCCGGAGGGGGGGGTTCACCCGGGCCCGGGTCTCGTCGTCCTCGAAGTTCTCGCGCGAGAGGAAGAGGTGGTGCGGCGTTGCCTCCACCGTGCCGCGCGCGGCCCTGACCGAGGCGGCGGTGCTCGCGTGGCAGAAGTGGAGCCGCAGCCCTGCCGGGGCGAGGCCGACGACCTTCTGCACGGCGCGGGCCTCCCCCTCGCCCGACCGGGCGCGGTCGTGGTCGGCGAGCGTCGCCGGCGCCTGGCCGCCGACCTCCTCGGCGTGGACGGTCACGACCCCCCCGAGTGCGCGGATGCGGGCAAACAACCCTCTGAGCGTCTCCGCATCCAGCCCCTCGCCGTAACTCGACGGAGCGGCGAAGGTCTCCCCGAAGGCCATCGCGCCGGCTTCCCACATCCCGGCGAGATCGGCCTCCGGCACGACGCCCGCGTTCACCGCGAACCCACATACGGCCTGCTCCTCCGCCTCGCGGATGCGCGCCCGGAGGAGTTCGGGCGTGGTGATGGGCGGGACGGTGTTCGGCTGGTCGACGACGACCGTCACCCCCCCGGCGACCGCGCTCGTCGTCCCCGTCCGCCAGTCTTCCTTCCCGGCCTGCGCCCCGCCCCGCATGTGGACGTGCATATCGACCGCACCCGGAAGGCAGGTGTAGCCGGTGCAGTCGATCGTCTCGCCGGCACGCACCGCCGCGCCGACGTGCCGGACGATACCGTCGGCGACGGCGATATCGGCGCGCCTCCCTGTCGGGAGCGTCACGTTTCGGAGCAGCAGGTCGGCGTTCATCGGCAGCATGCCTCCAGGTCGTGCCGGGTCGCGGAGTGGACCTCGACCATGCACGCGGGGTGGTAGCGCGTCTTCGACTCGCGGAGCCCGGCGACGCCCATGTCGCACTCCCGGTTGACGTAGCGGTAGCGGTCACTGAGCCCGGCCGCCGTCCCGGTCGTGATCACCTTGTAGATGTCGCGATAGGTCTCGGGAAGCGCTTTTTCGAAGTGGACGACCGCCATCGATGCGTTGACCGGCCCGACGACCGATATCGCACCGATGGTGCCGCCGATCCTGACGATCCAGCCCTCGAGGCCGATGGTGAAGAAGTTGTTCACAGCAAAGAGGATGGCGTCTTTCTCGGCGGCGAGGATGGGTTCGGCGTCGCAGTCCCGCCACTCACACCAGACGACCAGGAACTCCCAGACCTCTTCGATGTTCTCCTCGGTGATCTTCTCGACCGTATACTGGTATTCCCGGCCGAACCGGTTGACCTGGCGGCGGATGGTGGCATAGTCCTTCCCGGCGAGTTCGGCGAGGTCTTCGGTCCGGTAGACGTAGTCGAAGAAGTCCCGGTTCTCGTGCAGCGGGAGGTCCGGGTAGGTCTCCCGGAGCCACGCTTCGCTTGCCGGGTCGAGAACCCGCAGCGGTATCTCGCCGCCCTCCCGGAGCGCGAGGTCGATGACGTCCTCGAGGAGAGCCGGGTTTCTCGGGCCGATCGGCATGCGAAACGCCGTCACGCCGTCGATGGTGCTCGAGAGGACGATCGAACCTTCGACCTCTACGAAACGGTAGTCTGCGTAGTGGTTCCAGCAGACCATGTTCGCGAACGTGTTGTCGCTGTGCACCTGGGGGAACTGCCGGTAATGCCTGGAGAAGATGTCGCGATCGTCCAGGCTCACGGGCTTGAAATCGGCCGGTTTCAGCATCTTTCACCTCCTATCCGGGTACCACCGCATGGGTGTGTGCCCCTCCATCCTCTTAAAGCCGAGCGCGGTGTAGAACGGCTCGGTTCCGGGTTCGGCGACGAGGGCGACCCAGGCGACACCTGCAGACGTACAGTAATCGAGGAGCGTAGATAATATCATCGTTCCGATGCCCCGGCCGCGGTATCCGGGGAGGACGACCAGATCCTGGACGTAGCCGTCCGAGACCCCGTCCGAGATCACCCTGCCCATGCCGACGGATCTGCCGGTCGCCCGGTCGACGGCGACGGCGAAGGCGAAACTTCCCGCGATGAGGGCGGCAAGGTCGGCGGGATCCCATCGCTCGTTCCACCAGCCGCCCGCCCGGTAAAGGTCGGCGATCGTCTCGACGTCCCAGACGTTCACGAGGCGCACCTCGAGTTCCGCCTCCTCCGTCATCGTCTCATGCCTCTCCATAAGAGTGCTCACGGCGTTTATCGTATATGACAGGCGCGGGTCTCACCCGGCCGGTGGGAAAAAAAATTGTCGTGCCCTTTCAGCAGACACGCGGAACCGGGTCGCCGACCGGCGGTTCTATGAAACGCTCTCCGCCGATGGCGGTTCGCATTATCACGTTGGTGCCTTCGACGACCTCGCCGACGATCGCGGCGTCACGCCCGTAGGGATGACTCCGGAGCGCCGCGAGGACGGCCTCTGCCTCCTCGGGTGCGACCCCCATGACGACCTTGCCCTCGTTCGCCACCTCGAGCGGGTCGAGACCGAGCATCCCGGCGGCGCTCCGGACGCTCGCCCGGAAGGGGAGGGCCTCCTCCTCGATGACGACACCGACGCCGCTCTTACTCGCCATCTCGTTGATGGCGTTTGCAAACCCGCCTCTCGTCGGATCTTTCATGGCGTGGATATTCCCGGCCGCGAGCGCCTTCTCGACGAGCGGCCAGAGGGGGGCGACGTCGGACTTGATCTGGCCGCCGAAGTCGAACCCTTCGCGGTGGGCCATGATGGCGATGCCGTGGTCGCCGATGGTGCCGCTGACGATGATTTTATCGCCGACGGCAAGGCCGTTGTCCCGCACCACCCGCTCGGCGACGCCGATCCCGGCGGTGTTGACGACGATGGTGTCAAGCGCGCTCCGCTCGAGGACTTTTGTGTCCCCCGTGACGAGGTTTGCCCCGCACTCCCCGAGTGCTGCGTCCATCGACGCGACGATCCGTTCGAGGTCGGCGACCTCGAAGCCTTCGGGGATGACCATGCCGCACGAGAGGGCGATCGGCCGCCCGCCCATCATCGCGAGGTCGTTGATGGTTCCGCAGACGGCGATGCGCCCGATATCCCCGCCGGGGAAGAAGATCGGCGAGACTACGTGGTTGTCGGTCGTGAAGACGATGTTCTGGCCGTTCAGTGGGATGACTGCGCCGTCGTCCAGCGATTCGAGCCCGATCCCGCCGGCATTGTTGTGCTTGAGGTTGGTGATGACGCGCAGGAGCTCGCCCATCACCTCGCCGCCGGCACCGTGCATGAGGTTGACTTTCATTCTTCGTCCACTTCTATCTCGATGTTGGTTACTACGATTTCCATTCCTGCAACGATCTCCGGGAGTTTTCCGCACCGGGGGCAGACGAACCGTTCGTCCCCTTCGTAGCCGCAGGAGCAGCGGGTGCGTGCTTCGGCTTCCCGGCACGAGAGTTGTGCCCCCGAAAAGAGCGGGTCGTCCTCGATGATGACGTTGAAGAGGAACTCCACCTGTTCGGGGTTCACCATCGCCAGTTTGCCGACATCCACACTGACACACTTCACCTCTTTTGCGTCGTTCTCGATCGCGGCCCGGCGGGCGGTCGTGTAGATGTCGTAGGCGATGCTGTACTCGTGCATTACTCCTCCATCGCGGCGTAAACCTGCCTGAAGACCTCGCGGGTCTCAAGCCCCTCCTCTCTGCTGAGGCGCTGGATGGCAAACCCGACGTGGACGAGGACGAACTCCCCGACCTTCACGTCGACGAGGTCGAGCCTGACCTCCTGCTGCAGGTCGCCGAAGTCGACGACGCCGATGTTGCCCTCTTTTATCTCGAGTACCTCAGCGGGCATTGCAATACACATGACCTCTCTTCCTCTCCTGTTATTTTGTTCCGTTGTCAAAAAAGGTTGACCATGCTGCACGGAGGAACCCGGAAGCGACCGCATCGACCGGCGCGGTTCGGGCTTCCTCCGTAATCAGGTACGTATAGATCGGTTCGGGCGGGTAAAAAAGATATGTTTGTCTCCGGTTCCGGTCGGTGCAGGGGCTCCGGGCGGGGCCGACCGTGGTGCGCCGGCCCCGGTGCCGCCGGCCCGTGCCCTTCTGTGTTTGTGCCTGGGAGCGTAATGTTATGGGGGTACTGTATCTGCTTATTCCCGCCTGTCCCTGTGCAATGGACTGTGGTGGCCTGCGCACCGCGGGTGCTAGATCCTGAATCGAAACTTTTCGGTCTTCTCGTGCTCCTGCCCCCGCACCTCGCACCTCCGGTGCTCGAACTCCGGCCTTCCGGCCCGCCGCATTCCCATGGAACGTCGTTCCTACCGGTGCTCCAGCTCCGTTCGCACCGATCGGTGCTCATGCTCCGGCCCCGAAAACGCTTCGCGTTTTCTCATGCTCCTGCCGTTCCGGCAGTCGCATCCTTCAGCCCGTCGCATCCGAAACACCCCCTCCACCTCCGCCCGGGGGAGATCCTCCCCCCTGACCCGCATCCGCCAGCGGTGCGTCCGGACCGAGACCGGGACAAGCGGCGAAAAGAGTTCCGCCGTCTCGGCCTCGGTGAAGTAGTGGGTGATGATGCCCTCGCCCCGCCGGAACGTCCACGGCTCCGGCTCCGTCCCTTTCCCGGCGCGCATGTCTTCGACGGAGAAACCCCGGAAGAAGAGCGTTCCGCCGGGCCTGAGCACCCGGACGGCCTCGGCGGCTATGGCCGTTCTCCCCTGTGCGGGGAGGTGGCCGGCGACGTGTACCAGGAAGACCGCGTCGAACGCCGCACCCCAAAACGGCAGGTGCCGGGCGTCGGCTACGGCGAGACCGATCTCCGCCGTCCCCGGGCGGCGCCGGGCGAGGGCGACGGCCTCGGGAGAGATATCGACCGCGGTCACGCACGAGGATCGCCGGGCGATAGCCTCGAGGGTCTTGCCGTTTCCGCAGCCGACCTCGAGGACGGCGGCATCGGCGGGGAGATCCGGGAGCGGCGCCGGGGCTCCTCCCCAGAGGTTTCCCCGCCTCCGGTAGTCCTCGTCCCAGGGGGATGGATGGGCTGTCACTGATCAGTGGGTCGGCGCCGCTCCCGGATAATCATTCGCGCCGGCCGAGATCCTTCTGTCGCACGAACCGGAGCGATGCCGAGTTCATGCAGTAGCGTGTATGGGTCGGCGGCGGCCCGTCGTCGAAGACGTGGCCCAGGTGGGCGTCGCATCGCCGGCAGAGCACCTCCGTCCGGTTCATGGAGAACTGCGTGTCGGGTTCCGTCCTGATGTTCCGGCCGGAGACCGGTTTTGAGAAACTCGGCCAGCCCGTCCCCGACTCAAACTTCGTCTCCGAGGAGAAGAGGTGGTTGCCGCAGCAGACGCAGACGTACAGGCCATCCTCCTTGCAGTCCCAGTACCTCCCGGTGAAGGCCGGTTCCGTGCCCGCCTTCCGGGCGACGGAGAACGCTTCCTGCGTCAGCCGGCGTTGCCACTCCTCGTCGGACATGACGACCCTCTCGACCTCTTCCACCTTCCCGGTCACGGCGTTGCAGACCGTCACCGTCCCGGCAGTTTCCCCAGTCACCCTGTTCATCGTCCCGGCCCTTGTCCGGAGAGCAGATAAACCGTTCCCCGTTCCGGATACGGTTTCGCATCCGTTATATATCCGCCGGTCGATGAACCATCATGAAGAAACACTCTCTTCTCGGAAGGAGCCTCGTAACGCTTATCCTCCTCGGCTGCCTCTTCGGTGCTGCCGTCACGGCTGGCTGCATGGGGAACTCCGCCGAGCCGGAACCGGAAGACCCGACCCCGGAGGCGACACCTGGTGCTTACACCACCTATTCTCCCGCCGGGCCGAAACCGTCGTTCTCGGCCAGCGTCACCACGCCCGAGAAGCATATGCGCACCGACGGATCCTGCTACTGGATCGTGACGGGAACGGTGACCAACGACGGTGACGGGCCCGCAAGAAACGCCGTCATCCGGTTCATGCTCATCGACGACGAGAGCAATATGATCCGGGCGACCGAGACCGTTCTCGCTCCCCGGTTCCAGGCAGGGGAGACGAAGATATTCACCGTCAACGCGTTCCCCGGGGACTGTGACCGGCAGTATCACGCTGATATCGACATAACGCACGACATCCCGTAAGGCCGTGGGCAAGCGTTATCCGGGATACGGGTTTACAGACGAGAGGAGATACAATGAAGATACTTGGGATAAACGGAAGCCCCCGCGGCTCAAAGAGCCAGACGCTCCGGCTCGTCCAGGCCGTCCTCGACGGAGCGGAGAGCGCCGGGGCCGAGGTGGAACTCGTGGACGTCACGAAGCTCCGGATCGAGTACTGCAACGGATGCCTGGTCTGCTGCGAGCGGGGAGAATGCATCAAGAAAGACGATTTTGCCGAACTCTACCGGAAGATGCTTGAGAGCGACGGGATTGTCCTCGGGTCGCCCAACTACATCGACTCGGTCACCGCCCAGATCAAGACCCTGCTCGACCGTATGGCGGACACCATCCACTGCCAGATGTTCATCGGGAAGTACGGGTGCGCCGTCTCCACGGCAGGCGGCTCCGGGGCGGACGAGGTCGTGGCATATCTGAACAGGATCCTGCAGACCCTGGGCGCGAACACCGTAGGCGGGATCGACGTGGTGCTCGGCGGCGACCCGGAGACGATCGTGCCTGCGGAGGGGAGGGCCTACGAACTCGGGAAGAAACTCGCAAGAGCCATCGAGAAGAAGGAGACCTATCCCGAGCAGGAGGAACTTCACGCCGCGATGTGTGATCGGATGCGGGCGCTGGTCACGGCAAACAAAGACCGCTGGCACCACGAGTACGACTACTGGAAGGAAGCCGGGCGGATACCCTAGATCCTCCCCGTCTCTTTCCCGCGGATCTCCTCGATGACCCGCTGCAGCCCCTCCCGGCCCTCCGGCTGTGCTTCCTCGCTGATCGCCATGTCGAGCGTCGGGAGCACCGCCTCGCCCATCTGGATCAGGGCCCATTCGGCCCGCTTTCTGACCGCAAGCGCATCGTCCTTGAGTGCCTCGACGAGCGGGGCGACGGCGTCCTCTCCTCCGATCCGGTCGATGGTCCGGACGGCGTTCGCCCGAACCTCGATCAACGGATCGGAGAGCGCTTCCGCAAGCACCGGGAGCGCGTCGGCGCCGACCCATTCCACCTCCGCCCACCTCCCCTGTGCCATGAGGTGGAGCGTCCGTTCTTCGCCGGTCTCCGGTCTCCAGCCGCCCGCTTCCAGCGCTTCGGCGACCCCCGCCCGGAACGTCTCGTCCCCTGTTCGGAGAGCGGCGATCAGGTGGCGGCGCATCGTGTCGCTGGGAGCCTTCAGGGCCTCGAGCGCGGCATACCTGACCCGGTCATCCACGTCGTGGAGCGCCAGAACCAGCGGTTCCAGGGCACTGAGATCCCCGATGTAGCCGAGTGACCGCGCGGCGGCAATCTTGACCTCCTCATCCCGGTCCTGCAGCGCCAGGGCCAGCGGCTCGATCGCCTGCTTGCTCCCCATGTACCCGAGGGCCTCCGCCACGGTCGCCCGGACCTCGGTGTCGAGTTCCTGGTGCAGGGAGCCGATCAGGGCTTCGATAGCCCGTTTGTTCCCGATCCTGCCAAGGTTGCGGGCGGCGACGAGCCTGACGAACCGGTCGCTGTCGTCCAGGGCATCCATGAGCGGCGTGACCGCGGTCTCGCGCATGTCGCCGAGGATACTGGCCGCAGCGGACTGGATATCCGGGTCTTCGTCCCTGAGTGCACGGATGAGGCCGTCCACGGCGGGGCGCCCCATCATGATGAGGCGTGTGGCGGCACCGAGCTGCGTGTTCCAATCCTTGTCCTTGAGCGCGCTGATCAGGGTATCGATATCCTGTTTGCCTGACAGTTCGAACGCCTTCTTATCCTCCAGCCGGACCTTCCTCTTCTTCTTCGGGGTGCGCTCCTCCTCCTCGACCTGGCTGCCGAGCGTCCTCCGCCAGACATCTATCACCTGCCGCTTTCTGAGGGCGGCCGCAGCTTTTGTCCTCACCTCTTCGTCTTCGTCATCGAGAGCGTAGCGCAGAACGTCGCCTGCACCCTCGTCCGGGATCTCCCAGAGGGCGTCGATTGCTGCAAGACGCATCTCCCTGGTGCCTGATCTCAGCACATGCGAGATCGGTTCGATTGCCATGGCGCCGAAGTCGCCCAGGGCCCGGGCAACGCTCCACCGGACATCCGGTGCTGCATCCCCGAGGTACGTGATGAGGAGCGGGATCGACTCGGTTGCGCCGATGAGGCCTATTGCTTTCGCCGCCGTCACCCGGACGACCGGCAATGGGTCGTTCAGTGCCTCTTCGAGTTCTCTGAGTGCGCCACGGCCGAACTCCGCGACGGCATCCGCCGCAGCGACCCGGACGCCGTGGTACCTGTCGCGGAAGAGGTGAATGAGCGGCTGAACTGCGCGGCGGTCACCGATACGGCTGAGCGCCGAGGCGGCGGCGATTCGCACATCTTCTCTCTCGTCACCGAGAGTCCTGACCAGCGCCTCGACGGCATCCGGATCCCCGATCTCGCCGAGCGCTTCCGCTGCGGCGATGCGGACGCTGTAGTGGGGGTCGCTTAACGCTTCGATGAGGTATCCGACCGCCTCTTTCCCCATGCTCTGGAGCGCGGCGACCGCCGCGGCCCGGATGCTGTCGTCGCTGCTCCTGAGCGCTTCAAGGCATTTTTCAAGCGGTGTCTTTTCCGGGAACAACTCAGGGGGTTCCGGCGGCTCAACCGTGTCCCTCAAGATCTCCGGGATCGCCAGTTCTTGCGGCTCGCGTTCCTCCTCGGGCCGGTAGGAAAACTGCTCCTCCTGTTCTGCCTCGTCGGTCTCGACGATCTCCTGTTCGAACTCGATCGGGATGAGCTGGTCCAGCGGGATTGCGCCGCCGGGAGCCGCCGAGATATCGGTCTTCCAGCGCTCTTTGACCTGTGCCCACGCCGCCTCCGCCTGCTGGCTCTCCTGGATGAGGTCGCTGAGGCTCACGGCCGCTTCAGGCTCTTCCGGTGCCTGCTCGGTGGGCTGCTCGGGTTCCTTCGGCGTCTCGTCCTGTGCCGGCGGCGAGGGTATCGTGACCCCCCCGTCCGGCACGTAGTTCGGGCGCCCGAACTGCTTCTCAAACCTCTTCTGGATGGTAAGCCCCTCTTTGAGTTCCTCCTCGTACCTCGAGGTGTCTTCCTGTGCGGGCTTTGTCCGGGAGACTTCTTCCTGGCGCTGCCGGATGTACTCGAGGGCAGCCAGAGCCCGCTGTTTCCGTGCGGGGTCTTTCAACGAGGCTTCCATCTTCAGGGCGTTGAGTGCGGGCTGCCCCAGGTGCCGCAATGCTTCGCTCGCGCCGGTGCGAACACCCGAGTAATCAGTCCCCAGCGCCCGGATGAGTGGCGGGATGGCCGGTCTTCCCATCCGGACCAGTTCTTTCCATTGTTCGCCTGCAATCAGGTAATCTGCTCTCTGCAGGTCGCTTTGCGGCACCCAGCCCAGCTTGCCGAGGGCCCATGCCGCTTCCATCCGCACCTGGTGGTGGGGATCGCTCAGGGCATTGGCCAGCGGGGGTTTCGCCCGGTCGTCACCGATCTCCCCGAGCGCCTCGACGGCACGGATACGGACGTCAAGCCGGGGATCTTTTACCGCCTTGATGAGCGGCGGGACAACCCGGGAGTCACGGATCTTCCCGAGGGTTCGCGCCGACTCGCTCCGCATCCGTGGGTCGTCGCTCGCCAGGGCTTTGAGGAGAACCGGGACGGCGGCTCCCTGGAGTTTGGCCAGCTCCTTCCAGTCTTCCCGGAGGTAGTAAAACTGCACCTTCTCCTGGACGTCGTCGGGCGACCATTGCATCGAGGCAAGCACGTTTGCGGCCTCTCTCTGCACTGAGTGGTTGCCGTCACGGAGCGCTCTCGCGAGGGGCGGGATTGCCTTCCTGCCCATCCCCTGGAGAGCGATCACCGTAGCACGCCGGATTGCCGGTTGTTCGTGGTGCAGTGCGGGCAGCAGCGTCTCGGCCATCGAGTTGTCCGTCTCCGCGATTGCGTGGGCGATGGATGCCTGCAGGCCGGGGCTGGCCCGGAGAATCAGGACGAGAAGCAGCGGAATAGATGGAGCCCCGGCTGAAACGAGAGATTCGGCCATCCGGTTTCGCGACGCGGGACGGGCTTTCTCGAGCGTCCTGAGAATATCCGGGATGGCGGGAACCCCGAGGGCGGCGAGTGCCCGCGCTGCATCGGCACGGTTACGGGGATCTTCACTGCTCAGAACCGCAACCAGGCCGGGATAATCCTTCGCCTGCTGTAACCCGTCGATGTTCGTCCGGAACTTATCAAAGAATGCCATTTCCTGCTGCCGGTAAAATGCGTTGTCGAAGGTGCTGTTTCCCTGAATCCCGCTTATTCAAATTATATTCGTTATCCGTTACCAATAAATCTTCCATTCTGCGTCTCCTGATACGCCGGGTCTGTAACCGGGAATGGTTTACCCTATCGGGGCAGTCTTGCGGTTCGCCCCGGCCGATGCGAATCTTTATCGGGGGAAGGCCGGTATACGGGAACCCTATGGAAAGGCTTGATATCACCCGACTGCCGGGCATCGTGAAGGAACTCGCGCCGGATGCGGAGGAACTCGTAGGCCGGATATACTCCTGGTATGTCGAACCCGGACACCTGGTCTTCCCTGATCCGATGCTTGAATGGGTGCGGGAGAAGTACGGCGATATCGAGACGCAGCAGATCGTGAGGGTGACCAATAACCAGACCGGCGAGAGCACGCTTTTTAACTCCGTTCGGTCTCGCCGCCCGGTGCTGACGCCCCGTGCCGAGGAGACGCGGGATCTCCGGGCACTCTCGGCGGAGGGGCCGTTCGCGAACCCAATCGAGGAGACGCCGGCCGACACGTTCGGGCGGATCGACGGCGATTACTGGGTGACGGCAGGCAACATCGCCAAGTACGATTACCTTCACGCCGTCATCATCGCAAAAGAGAACGATCCCTACGTGACCGGAGAACCGCAGATCGCCGATATGATCAGCGTGGCCGTCCGGTGGTGCCAGGATGCGAACCGTACAAACCCCCGGGCGATCTACCCCTTCATCATCTGGAACTTCCTCTGGCGTGCGGGAGGGAGCATCGTGCACAACCATGCCCAGGTGCTGCTCACCCACCTCCCCTATGCCGCTCCGGCCCGGCTCGAGGGGGTTCGGGAGGAGTACCGGTGCCGTTACGGGAGCGAGTATTACGACGATCTCTTCGCTGCCCACACCGCCGTCGGCCTCGGGCTCGTCTACAGGGGCGCCCGCGTCATGGCGCACCTCACCCCGAGAAAGGAGCACGAGGTCGCGATCATCGCGGAGTCGCCGCACGATATCGCCCCGGCTCTCGCAAAGGTGCTCGAGTGTTACCGCAACATAGGGGTCCAGAGTTACAACGCGGCGGTCTACATGCCCCCGCTCGAGGAGGAGGGACATTACGTCGCGTGGGTGGTCGACCGGGGCGACCTCCATTCCCGGACATCGGATATCGGGGGGATGGAACTCTACGCCGGGACGCCGATCGTCGCATCCGACCCGTTCCGCCTGATGGAGCACCTTACGGCCGCCATGCTGCCGTGATATCAGCAGGGGATCGTGTCGTGCGTCGCGAGTTTTTTGTAGACGCCTTCCATCCGCCCGGCGACACGGCCCCACGGGAACTCTTTCTTCACCTTGTCGAGCCCCTCCCTCCCCATGGCGAGCGCTTTTTCAGGTGAGTCGGCCACCCGGGAGAGCCCGCGGGCGATCGAGTTCGGGTGCGGCCGCACCTTGACCCCGTCGGTCCCGTGCTCGATGTTCTCCGAGAGCCCGCCGACGTCGGAGGCGACGACGCACCGGCCGGCGCTCCACGCCTCGAGGAGCACAAGCCCGAACGGCTCGTTTCTGCTCGGGATGGCGACGATGTCGCTTGCGTTGAGGAGCGGCACGTATTCCGCGTCGGGCAGTCGTCCGAGGAACCGGACCGGAAGCGACCGGGCCCGGGTCTCGAGCCCCCGGCGCATCTGCCCGTCGCCGATGAACGCGAACTGGCCGTCGGCGTGCTCCCGGAGGAGAGCGGGAACTGCGTCCACCAGCATGTCGGGCCCTTTCTGCCACGCAAGCCGCCCGACGAAGAGGATCAGCGGGGAGTCCGGGTCGAATCCGTAGCGCCGCTTGATCTCCTCCGGATCGACGTCCGCCTGGTAGTGATCCGGGACGATGCCGTTATGGACGACGTCTATCTTCCAGTCGGGGATCTCGTAGAGGCTCATGGCCTCCTGCCGGAGGGTCGAGGAGACCGCGGTGATATGCTTTGCAATCGATGCGCCGCAGCGTTCGATCCCGGATATCTCCGTAAACGGCCACCCGTTGCTGAACGTATTCCCGTTCCGGCCGAACTCCGTCGAGTGGTAGGTGAAGACGGTCTCCCTGTCGCGGAGTTTCTGGAGTGCGTCGACCACGTGCCAGTCGTGGAAGTGCAGGAGGTCGAACGACGGTGTGTCGAACTCGTGGAACCTCTCAAGCATCTTCCCGCTCATATCGGAGCAGTACCGGACGATGTCCTCTCCCGACGGCCAGCAGTAGTGGTACCGCACTCCGTTGATCTCGGTGTCTTTTCCCTCTCCCCGGGTGAAAAAATGCACCTCGTGGTTCTGTGCCAATGTCTCGGCAAGATTTGACGCCGCGCTTGCGAGCCCGCCGACCCGTTCCGCATACAGCGACTCCCAGCAGAAAAATGCGATCTTCAGACTCTCCATGGTATTCCTCGTCTCTATCGTCTCTGCCGGCCACCGGGGCTTACGGCCCCTCTTCAGCATCTGGATCTCTATCGTGCCGGCATGCAGTTCGAGCGCTTCATATCGCCTCCGAGATGATATATCTTTGGATTCTCAAAAAAACCCCAAAATGAGGTGTTTTGGGGGTTCCGATGCACCGGGTCAGGACGAGAAAGACTCTTTCAGGCGCCGCTCGAGACGGTGGCCGTGCGACCCCATCCAGTAGAGTTTCCGGCAGACGGGGCACCATGAAAACTCCTTCCCCCGGGTCGACCGCGGGGCGTAGCGTGCCTCCCGGATCTCCCGCAGGGTGGCCGGCCGGAGGCGGGTGTTGCAGAGGGAACAGCGGCTCATCCGGATCTCGGGCTCGATCAGCCCGAGGTCGGCGATCTGCCGAATCTGGGCGATGATCTCTTCGGACGCGATGTAGACTGCCTGCTCGCCGCCCCGCCGCGCGAGTTCGCGGTCGCGGGTCAGAAGAAGCCGGTCGTCCCGGCCGGCGATCTCGAGGAGGAGGGTGTCTTCCCGGGAACTCCCCGGGGAGAGGCTGTTTGCGCTCATGGTGTCGTAGCCCATGAACCGGAGGTAGCGGGTGAGCGTCCCGAGCATCCGGTCGGTCAGGAATCTCTGCCGTTCACCGGATCTTGGAGACATACTCGATGTGCCCGCCGCATTCGGTGCAGGTCTGCCCCTCGAGCCCGCGTATCCTGACGGCGTAGCCCGACCGCTCGATGACGGGGCTGCCGCAGGCAGGGCAGTAGGTGTTCTCGTAGGGGTGCCCGCCGACGTTGCCGAGATACGGGTAGTGGATCCCGAGTTCTTTCGCGCGCTCGTAGATCTTCTCAAGCGTTCTGATCTCGGTCGGCCTCGCGTCGAGCATCTTGTAGTCGGGGTGGAACCGGGTGAAGTGCATCGGGGTGTCGGGGCCGAGGTTCTCGAGCACCCACCGGATAAGCGTCTCCATCTCTTCCATCGAGTCGTTCTGCCCCGGGATGACCAGCGTGACCGTCTCGACGTGCATCCCGAGTTCTTTTGCAAGCGCCGTCGCGTCGAGGACCGGCTGCAGCCGCCCGCCGCAGACCTTCCGGTAGAAGGTGTCGGAGAACGATTTGATGTCGACGCGGAAGGCTGAGAGCATCCCCGCGAGTTCGCGGAGCCCCTCTTCGGTGATGTAGCCGTTCGTGACGTAGACTGTCCCGAGGCCCTTTTGCCGCGCCAGCGTCCCCATCGCGAGCGGGTACTCGTGCCAGATGGCGGGCTCGTTGTAGGTCCAGGCGATGCTTGCAGAGCCCGACCGGATCGCCCGTTCCACGCCCTGTTCCGGGCTGATATCCCTGAGCGATTCCATCTCCAGTGTCTGCTGGGAGATCTGCCAGTTCTGGCAGTGTTCGCAGTGGAAGTTGCACCCGATGGTGCCGAGGGAGTAGGAGAGGGTTCCGGGCAGGAAGTGGTAGAGCGGTTTCTTCTCGATGGGGTCGACCGCTTCGGCGATGACCTTGCCGAAGGTGGCGGCATAGAGCGTGCCGCCGCGGTTGATGCGGACGCCGCAGACTCCCTGTCTGCCCTCTTTGATGGTGCACCGGTGAGCGCAGAGGGAGCAGCGGACGGTCTTTTCCTCCAGTTTCCGGTAGAGTCGCGCCTCGTGCATATGATCACCGCGGGAGGGGAACCATGATAGTCATTGCGGGCGGGCTACCGGTCGCCCCGCTCCTCGCTCTCTTCGTCGTCGTACTCGACGACCAGCGCCCCGGAGTAGCCGCAATGCTTGCAGCGGTAGATACAGCCGGTATACCCGCCGGTAACCGCCCAGACATCCGTAGAACCGCATACGGGGCAGTGGAGCCTCTTCACAACAGGTATATGAGTGATATTGGGGATAATAATAGGGTGGGATGAAGAAGATCGTAATTTCTCTGGGCGGGTCGGTTCTGGTTCCTTCGCTTGAATCGAACAATATCGATCGATACGTGTCTGTTCTGAAAAAGATGGGCGGTAAGTGCCGGATTTTCATCGTCGTCGGCGGCGGCGGGGAGGCGCGCCGGTATATCGGGGTCGCCCGCGGTCTCGGCGCCGGGGAGGCGGCGGCGGACGAGCTCGGCATCATGGTGACCCGGCTGAACGCGCGTCTTCTCATCGCCGGGCTCGGGGATGCAGCCTATCCGCGCGTTGCGGAGAACTACACGGAGGCGCTGGAGTTTGCAGAGACCGGCAAGATCGTCGTCATGGGCGGGATCACCCCGGCGCAGACGACCGATGCGGTCTCCGCGGTTCTCGCCGAGAGCGTCGGTGCCGATCTCCTCATCAACGCGACGTCGGTGAACGGGATCTACAGCGCTGACCCGAAGAAGGATGCCGGTGCGGTGAGGCACGAGCGCCTCACGCCGCAGGAGCTCCTCGATATCATCACGGGGAGCCGGATGGACGCGGGCGCGAACACGGTGCTCGATATCGTGGCCGGAAAGGTGATCGAGCGGTCGGGCATCCCGCTCCTGGTGCTCGACGGCCGCGACCCGGAGAACCTCTACCGGGCGATCGTGGAGGGGGCGTTCGTCGGCACCGTCGTCTGCGAAGAGGGTGTGACCCCTCTGCTCTCCTGAACCTCTCCTTCATCGGCAACTATTTTTGCCTGGATTCCCAACGTATGCAGGTACAGGGGGCAGTAGGGTAGCCTGGTCCATCCTAGAGCGTTTGGGACGCTTTGACGGCAGTTCGAATCTGCCCTGCCCCATCTATCATGAACCGTACGACCGCCTGCGAGATCCACCGCCGCCTTCTCGAGCAGTATCCCGTCATTGACGGCAGGCGCCATTTTCTCGAGTTTCATAACCCGTATGAGACGCTGATCCTCACGATCCTCTCGGCGCAGACGACCGACCGTGCCGTGAACGCCGTCCGCGACGATCTCTTCTCCCGCTACCCGACGCCGGAGGCGCTCGCCCGCGCGGAGCCTGAGGAGGTGGAGCCGCTGATCAGGACGATCGGGTTTCACCACGCCAAAGCCTGCTACATCGTCGGGGCGGCAAGAAAACTCGTCGCCGAGTTCGGCGGCGAGGTTCCGCGGACGATGGAGGAACTCCGGACGCTCCCTGGTGTCGGGAGGAAGACCGCAAACATCGTCCTCTCCCACGCGTTCGATATCAACGTCGGGATCGCGGTCGACACCCACGTCCGCCGGGTCTCGAAGAGGCTCGGGTTCACCGGGAGCACGAACCCCGATATCATCGAGCGCGATCTCGTCGCCCTCTTCCCCGAGGAGGTCTGGCGGGACATCAACTACCTCCTGATCCGCCACGGGCGCGCCGTCTGCACGGCAAAGAACCCGAAGCACGAGGTCTGTGTTGTCGCGGGGCTTTGCCGGTATTACCGGGAGTTGCGGGCTGCAAACGAGAAGGGCGGGGAGTAGGGCGGACGGGGGCGGCTCGGGGTTGCGCTCTGAGTTGTTGTTCTCCGGGACTCCTGCAAAGCCCATCTACGGATTTCTCAGCGGCTGGGCGGCTTGTTACCGGCAGCGCTTCTGTTTCAGTTCTAGTGAATATCGCGATTCGAACCCCGTGACGTCTCAAACACGAACACGAATCATAACTGTGAGAGATCCCGTACACTGGACCGTGGGGATATCGCCACGCGGGGAGGGGCTGACGGGGAGGGGGGTGCAGCCCCCCTCCCCTGTCTCTACCTTGTACGTGGACATCTGTGACCCCACCCCGCCCGGCCTTCGGCCTCCTCCCCCGCCCCAGGGGCGGGGGCAGTGCGTGGCGATATCCAGTGGAAAGCCGTGCATGGGATAGGCAGCATTCCAATAAGAACAGAGTCCGAAAAAATCCGTAGATGGGCTTACGCGATCGTCAACCCTCACAAAGTTCGATTAAAAGGGAGTTTGGGCGACCGGGCAGAGAGCCCGTTTATTCAAAAATCCCCGCCGACCAGCGCCCGCGCGGCAAGATAACACCCTCCGGCCACGATCGCCGCCGCCGGGAGCGTCAGGATCCATGCGACGAGGATCTCCCGGACAACGCCCCACTTGACCGCCGAATAGCCGCGGGTCGCGCCGACGCCCATGATCGCGCCGGTTGCCGCGTGGGTCGTCGAGACCGGGACGCCGAACGCGGTCATCAGCGAGAGGACGCTTCCGGCGGCGGTCGACGCAGCAAACCCCTGGTAGGGCCGGATTCTCGTGATCCGGTTGGCCATCTTGTCGATGACGCGCCACCCGCCGAGGAGGGTTCCGAGCGATATGGCAAGCGACGATGTGAGGATGACCCAGAGCGGGACGGAGAACTCGGCGATCAGGCCGCCGGCAAGGAGCATCGCGGTGATGATGCCCATCGCGTTCTGGGCGTCGTTGCTGCCGTGGCCGATGGCCTGCAGCGAGCCCGAAAAGATCTGGAGGTTCTTGAATGTACGGGAGAGGCGCCGGGGAGGATGGTTGCGGAAGATCCAGGTGACGAGGGTGGCGAGGGCGAACGCGGAGAGGAATCCAAGCGTGGGGGAGATGACGATGAAGATTACGACTGCGAGGATGCCGCTGATCTTCAAAAAGCCGGCTATGATGGCGAGCGGAATTGCCATGGTCACCCCGATGAGCCCGCCGAGGAGGAGGTTCCACGGCTTGAAGTCGCCTCTATGGTGTGCAACAACGCCCGTGACAATCGCGCCGAGGACCGCGCCTACGAGCCCGTAGAAGATGGTCTGCTCAATGAGCACGAGCGACGGCCAGAGGACCGCGCCCGTTCCCGCGGCTGCAATCCCGGCGCCGAGAAGCCCCCCGATCAGGGCATGGCTGCTCGAGACCGGGATCCCGAAGAACGAGGTCATGAAGACCCAGAGAACCGCGCCGACCATGCCCATGAGGATCAGCATCGGCGTGAGGGAAACGGGATCGACGATCCCCCTCCCGATGGTTGCCGCAATTGCCGTGGTGAAGAGCAGGGGGCCGAGGAGGTTGAAGACCCCGGCCAGGAGCACCGCCTGCAGGGGTGTTAGCGCCTTTGTCGCGACGATGGTAGCGATCGAGTTTGCGGCGTCGTTCAAGCCGTTTGCAAAATTAAAGAGTAAGGCCAGAAGAATGCCGAGAACGATGATCGGATCCATGGCGGTCAGGAGTGTCTGATGGCTATGTCGCTCAAGACATTCGCGACGTCCTCGCACTTGTCGGTCGCCATCTCAAGGTTCTCGTAGATGTCCTTGAGTTTGATGATGGTGATGGCATCCTCCGTTTTGAAGAGATCCATGATGGCATGGCCAAGGACGTTGTCCGCGACGTTCTCCAGGCGGTTCACCTCGATGCACCGCTCCTCGATCAACCCCGGGTTCTTGATCGTCCGGATGCCGGCCACGGCCTTCTCGATCTCGACGACGCTCAGCCGGATTAGTTTTGCCAGCTGGATCATCGAGTCGTCGGTCTCGGTGATGCCGTAACTGTACATCTGCTGCGCGGTGCCGTCGATGTAGTCGAGGATGTCGTCGAGCGCCGATGCAAGGCGGGAGATCTCTTCCGGCTCGAGCGGCGTGATGAACGTCCGGTTCAGCTGCTCGTAGATCTCATGCGAGATCTCGTCTCCCTGATGCTCGATCTGTTTCATCCGGTGACACTGCTCTTTCACGTTCTCGAAGTTCTCGACAAGTTCGACGAGCAGATCGGCTGCGGAGACGACCGTCTGGGCCATCCTGTCGAAAAGGTCAAAAAATGCCTTGTCCTGAGGGATTACCCATTCCTTAATGCCCACAATGATCTTTATAGCGTTTTTCAGTCAGGGACTATATAGCGATCGGTCAGGCCGCATGGGTACGGTGAAATGGGGTTGATATATATGCAGAGCCCCGCAACGTGCGCATCTCTTATCCCTGCCTATTCCGGCGCAGCCCGCCCGGTTCCCCCCTCAGGACTCCGGGCCGGAGTTGCTCTTACCCGGAGACCTTCGTGAGATTGCTGCGGATGAAGTCGAGGTCGGTTTCCTTTGCCGCGATCTCATACAGGATAGTCCCATAACCTGGGCAGGGTTTCGTGAACGGCAGCAGGATCTTCCCTTTCTTGATCTGGAGGCCGACGAGCATCGGGGACTTCAGGAGCATCCGGATCTCTTTGAAGACGAAGTCCGGCGGCATCTCGTAGTATTCTCTGCAGTGCTTTCGCACGTAGTCGTTCACCTGTTCCGATGTCGCTTCCTTGAGGATCACCCGTCCACCGAGGTTGTTTACGCAACGTGATGCCATGGGAGTAATGTTCGCATTAAAACGAATAAATGTTGCGCCGTATCCCCTCTCCTATCCGCGTGCCGGGGAGGGGAAAGGTTATCGTCCGCAGTCTTCTTCCTGGCCGCGGCCTTCCTCCTGGTCGTTCTCGGAACCGGTCTCGGGCTGCTGATCAGGCGTCAGTGAGGCGTCCAGAGCCCGTTTTTCCTGCGGTATTTCATCACCGGTTCACTTAATGTCCTGCCGCAACCAAATACTCCTTTAAGTGAAGCGCGAACCGGCAGTAAAGAAAGTCCTCTACTGGTGCGACCAGTGCAACGTCCCCCTTATCGGGCGCACCTGCGCCTGCGGAGCGAGAGTCAGGGAGATACCGCTCCTGCAGCCGCACGATCTCCGGCCCGCCCTCGCGGCGGATATGGCCCTCATCCGGGGTCTTCTGACCGAACGGTTCGGCAACGTCCCGTTGCCCCGCGTCGTGCTCCTGAACAAGACCGGCGGCGTCGACCGGGCGGATCTCGTGATCGCCCACGGCGACCGGCTCGGCTGGCTCACGTTCGACCCGATCGCGCGGAAGTTCAGCCTCGATATCGCTCCCGAAGCGCTCCCGCACATCCTGCCGCACGTGACGCGCGGCATCATCGACCTGGAGGCCGAGCCCGCGGTGAGCGCCCATAAGGGCCGCATCGGCGGGAAACAGTTCCCGCTCGCGGCTCCCGTGCCGGACGGGACGGTCATCGTCTCCTACAAGAGCCGGTTCGGCACGGGCGTCGTCAGGGACGGGCAGGTTCGGGTGAAGGAACTCGTCTCCGTCGAGCCTCGCAGCCGGCCCGACCCGGGCTGGGATACGGTGATCGAGAAGAACCGTTACCACTTGAAGAACCTCGAACGGAACGCCGTCCGGACGATCAAAAAGCACATGAACGACCGGCCGTGCGTGAACGTCTCGTTCTCCGGCGGCAAGGACAGCACCGCCGTCCTCCATCTTGCGCGGAGGGCAGGTGTGGAGAATGCGTTCTTCATCGATACCGGGCTCGAACTCCCGGAGACGGTGGAGTTCGCGGCGTCGCAGGGCGTCGAGATCATCAGAAAAGGCGGCGACTTCTTCCAGGCGGTCGAGAAGGCGGGGCCGCCGGGGAAGGATCATCGCTGGTGCTGCAAACTCCTGAAACTCCAGCCGCTGAAGATCTATCTCGCCGGGCTCGGCCCCTGCGTCACCATCCAGGGAAACCGGTGGTATGAGTCCTGGAACCGTGCCGATCTCGATGAGACGAGCCAGAACCCGGCAAACCCCCTGCAGTTGAACGTCTCGCCGATCCGGAACTGGCGGGCGCTCGAGGTCTTCCTCTACCTCTGGTGGCGCGAGGTTCCGATGAACCCGCTCTACGAGATGGGGCTCGAGCGGGTGGGCTGCTACCTCTGCCCGGCGGTGCTCGAGAGCGAGTACGAAGGGCTCCGGGAGATGCACCCGGAACTGACGGATCCCTGGGACGAATTCCTTATCCGTTGGGCGGAGAAGAACGGGTTGCCTGACGCCTACCACCGGTGGGGGCTCTGGCGGTGGCGGGCGCTGCCCCCGAAGATGCGCGAGGTCTGCAGGGATCGGGGGATCGCCGTCAACGACGACTTCACCCTCCGGGAAGCCCCGGTCCGGAAGGTGGAGAAGGTGACGACCATGAAGAGTACGGGTATCCGCGAGCCGGTACCGCCGGCAGAGAACGAGTCCGTCCCGGACATGATCCGCAAGGACTTCCCGATCCTCGGCGACATCGTTTATCTCGACAACGCGGCGACGACCTTCTCGCCGGAGCCGGTGGTGGAGGCGCTCGTCGAGTTCGAGCACCGATACCGGGCGAACGTCGGCCGGGGCGTCCACCGGCTGACCCGGATCGCGACGCAGCGCTACTGGCACGCCCACGAGAAGGTGGCCCGGTTCATCGGCGGCGAAGCCGGGGTGACGGTCTTTACGAAGAACGCCACCGATGCGATCAACATGGTCGCGCAGGGGCTCTCCTGGAAGCCGGGCGACCGCGTGGCGACCACCATCCTCGAGCACCACTCGAACCTCCTCCCCTGGCGGGCGCTTGCAAAACAGGGGGTCGCGCTCGACGTGATCGGGATCGACGCCGATTACTCGCTCGACCTTGCCGCGCTCGAGAAGACCCTGGCCGCTGGCGGCGTCCGGCTCGTCGCCGTCACCCACGCCTCGAACGTCCTCGGCGTGACGACGCCGGTTCGCGAGATCGCGGCGCTCTGCCGGGAGCACGGCGCCCTCCTCCTGGTGGACGGGGCGCAGTCGCTGCCGCACATGCCGGTGAACGTCGCGGACCTCGGCTGCGACATCCTCTGCTTTGCGGGGCACAAGATGTTCGGCCCGACCGGCACCGGCGTCCTCTGGATGCGGGATCTCCTCATCGAGCCTGCGATGCTCGGCGGCGGCATGGTCGCGAGCGTGAGTGCCGAAGGCTACGTCCCGGCGGAGGGCTACCAGCGCTACGAGGCCGGGACGCCGAACGTCGGGGGCGGGATCGCGCTCGGCGCCGCCGTGGACTACCTCTCGGGGATCGGGATGGAGAAGATCCACCGGCACGAGGAGCGCCTGACCGCCCGGTTGATCGAGGGGCTCTCGGGGATCGACGGGGTCACGGTCTATGCCGGCCGGAAGCCCGGCGCCCGGATCGGGGTCGTCTCGTTCACCATCGACGGCGTCCACCCGCAGGAGGCTGCGCAGATGCTCGATGAGGATGCGGATATCCTGGTGCGCTCGGGGCACCACTGCTGCCAGCCGCTGATGGAGCACCTGAACCTCCCGGAGGGGACGGTGCGGGCGAGCATGGCGGCCTTCACGACGGAGCAGGAGATCGATCTCCTGATTGCGGCCGTCGACGAGATCAGCCGGGGACGGTGAGGGGTTTTCTCAATCCTCTGGCCCGTCCGGATCTCGGCGTCTATTTTTGAGTCTTCATATCTCCGGTTGTTGCCGCTCGCATTGCGATGAGAATCCGGAGAAGAACGGTATACGGTTTTTCCACCGGCTATCGCCATGACTGCCCCCGCCCCTTGGGTGGGGTGTGGGATACAGGTGTCCTTGTCCGGTAGAGACAGGGGAGGGGGAACGAGTTCCCCCTCCCCCAATGGCGATACTCCCACGGTCCACAGCACGGGGGAGAACCCGGAGAAGAACGGTATACGGTTTTTCCACCGGCTTCGCACCTTCGGTGCTCTAGCTCCGGTTCTCGAAGACCTCCGGCCTTCTCGAACTCCTGTCCTAAGGACAGTCGTTCTCCGAACCATCGCCTATCGCCACGCACTGCCCCCGCCCCCTGGGGCGAGGTGCGACGGGTCGTAGAGCCGGAGCATGAGCACCGAAGAACGATGTTCCATCAGGAACGGAGTTCGAGCACCGCAGGTGCGAAGGTGCGAATGAGGAGGCCGAAGGCCGGGCGGGGTGGGGGATGAAGGGGAGGAGTGCAACGGCCAGGGCTTGATAAGCCATCAGGCCCCGGGTAAAAACGTGAGCACCGGAGTTGCGAGCCCCCTCACCCCTCCATCCCAGTTATCCTCTCCGGGTGGGTATACACCGCCATCTCCGGCGTGCCCGCGAACCCGACGATACAGAGCCCGGTCTCCTCTGCAACCTCCACGGCAAGCGCGGTCGGGGCGCCGGTGGAGACGAGCACCGGGATGCCGGCGATCAGGCACTTCCTGACCGTCTCGGAGGTGGCCGTCCCGGTGCAGACCGCTGCCGTCCGCGAGAAGTCGAGGGATTCCCGCAGCCCCCGGCCGATCGCCCGATCGAGAGCGTTGTGCCGGTCGAGGTCTTCTCCCCGGGCGACGATCCGGCTTCCCCTGGCAAGAGCGACCGCGTCGAGCGGTTCGTGGGCGGTGAGGGCGGCGACGGCGGCCTCGATCTCGGGCACGGCAACCACGAGATCGGACTCGATCGCGGGCAGTTTCTGGGTGTCTATGTAGGAGACGGCTCCCCCGCACCCGGAGAGGATGGTCTTTTTTACGCTGACCCGCCTGAAGACGTTCTTCGTGATGACGCTGATCCGGTTCTCTTCGATCCTGACCGACTCGATCTCGTCAGCGCTCCCGATGATCTCTTCTGTATAGAGGTAGCCGGTGATGAAGTCTAGAAACCCGCCGGGGCTCAAGATGACGGTCGTCAGGTGCCGGCCGTTGACGAAGATCGCCGCCGGCGTCTCTTCGGCGGCATCACGGGCGGCGCTTCCGCCGCTGATTGGGATACAGGGGATCTTCCTGGACATGGCGCTCACTTCAGTCTTCTTGTACGTGAGATAACTATACCGTGCCGGATCACGCGCACTGCCGGACGAACTCCTCGGGCATCGAGGTGCGCCGTGCGGTCTCTTCAACCGAGAGCCCGCTCTCAAGGAACCTCGTTACCACGCTCTCTATCGGTTCGCCGACCTCGATAATGTGCATGTCGGGGTCGTAGAACCTGACGGCCCGCTGTCCCCAGGGCTGCTCGATCGGTTCGTGGACGTATTTCACGGCCTCCATCCCTTTGAGCCGCTCGAGGAAGCCGTCCAGATCGTCCTCCTCGAAGTAGAGTTCGGCGTTGTTCGACCGCGGGACGATATCGCTCTCGGCGACGCCGATGAGGTTTGAAAAGTGCGATCTCTGGTGTATCGCGAACCCCCCCTCGAACACCACGTTCTCGCCGAGATCGTGGAGAACCCTCTGACCCAGCACCTCTTCGTAGAACGCCCGGGAGGACTCTACGTCACGGACGACAATAAGCGGGCATACGAACTTCATATCGATATCTCATACGGTATTGCTGCAGTTCAGCCTTCCGATTTCCGCCTTTTTTTGTTGTGCGAACGAGATCCGTCGGGATTCCCTGAAGGATCGTAAAAAAAGGTTTTCCATGGGTTTCCGGCGGCGTGAAGCGATGACAGGGGAATCCTCCCCGCCGCCGGGTATTGCCAGACACGTCTCTTTGCGCCCCGGCACGGGCGCGTTGAGGTTTTTTATGGAACTCAAGATGTTGTCGATCACGCGCCCGGCCGAACGGTCGGGCAGAGGCAGGGGGCCGGGGTGTTACCCCGTCACCGCCTGCCGCCCATCGCGCCCTTCGGCCGGTCGCTCGCTCTTCTCGAACTCCGCCTGCCCTCGCACCTGATGGTGCTCATGCTCCGGACGTTCCGTCCGTCGCACTCTTTCGGGGCACGCGTCGGTTATTTGAACACGTTGAAGATCTGGTCGCTGCCGGTTGCGGAGAGCCGCTCCCGTTCCGCCTTCTCCTCGACGAGCGCAAGCACCGGGAGCTCCATGTCCACACCCGGGGTGTGGCCGAACATCTTCTCCATGTCCGCCTGCAGGGCGTGCATGTAGAGCGAGTTCGCGATCTCCATCGGGCAGTTCTCCTCGCACTGGCCGCAGTTGACACAGGAGTCCGCCACGTGAGCGAACCGGATCAGGTGGAACATGAACGGCACGGGGAGCACGCCCGGCGGCACCAGGTAGTCTTTCTTCGTGCTGCACTCTTCGCAGTAGCAGATCGGGCAGTTCTCGATGCAGGCGTAGCACTTGATGCACCGGGACGTGTCCTCCATCATCTTCTGGAGGCGCTCCTTGCCCTCGCCGAGCCCCTCGAAGTATTTCGCCCGCCACTTGTCGCCGAGCTTCAGCATCGCGTTCTCGACCTTGCCGCGGATCTCGATCCCCTTCGGGTTCGCGGGCTCCGTGGCGATCGCCCCGGCCTTCGCGGCCCTGCTCAGGAGATCAGCACCCTTCTCGGAGCAGACCTCGACGAAGGTGGCCTTACCTGCCTTGTCGCCGATGACGCCCCAGTTGCCGCAGGCGAGATCCGCCTGGCGCGGGACTTTCATCTTGCAGCGGCGGCAGTTCGACCGGCGGCCGAAGCCTTCTTCCTCGAGTTCGTCCATCGAGATGCCCTTGTGCTGGCCGTCCTTCGTGACGATGATGAACTGGCCCTTGTCAATCTCCTCCTTGACGACGTCGTTCGGGTCGATGCCGAACTTCTCGGCGATCATCTTCCGGGCCGAGACCGGGCTGACGGACCCGCCGCAGTTGACGCCGATCATGAGAAGGTTGTCCAGGTTGACCTGGTTGCGCTTCGCGAGCTCGTAGAGGCCCATCGCGTCGCAGCCCTTCACCGTCACGGCAAGGCGCATATCCTCGGCCCCGCCCAGGTACTTCTTGACCAGCTTCGAGAGCAGAAGCGTTCCGCAGTGGAGCGAGCCTGCCGTCTGCCCGATCTCCGCCGGGTCGGTGATGATCGTCGGGACCGCATCGTAGAGGTCCACGCCCTTCTTCACCGCGAGGACTGCGTCGACGATCTTGTTCTCCAGGGCATACTTGAGCAGTCCGGTCACCGCACCGCCGCACTCCGCGACGCTGGCGATATCGGGGCTCGTCGTCCAGGCGTATACCATATCTCCCTTTGCTGCCATTTACTGCACCCCCGTGATCTTCTCGACCTTCACAGCACTGTGCTTCAACTCCGGCATCTTGGAGAGCGGGTCGAGCGCGGTGTTCGTCAGCATGTTCGCCGCCGCGTCCGCAAAGTGCATCGCCATCATCAGCACGCCCGGTGCGACCTCGTCGGTCACCCTCGCGGTGGTCTCGACCTCGCCGCGCCTGCTGGTGAGTTTGATCATCTCGCCGTTCTGGATCTTCAGGCGCGCTGCATCCTCGTTGTTGATCTGCACGTAGCCGTTGGGCACCTCGTGGTGGAGGAGCTCCGCCCGGCCGGTCTGGGTCCGGGTGTGGTAGTGGAAGAGCAGACGTCCGGTCATCAGGGTGAACGGATACTCGGCGTCGGCGACCTCCGCGGGCGGCCGGTGCTCGATGCCGAAGAAGTGCCCGAGGCCGTCGGCCGACGAGAACTTCTCGCGGTGGAGGATCGGCGTTCCGGGGTGCTCCTCGGTGGGGCAGGGCCAGTGCACGGACTCCGGCTTCTCCATCCTTGCGTAGGAGGCGCCGGCCATCGACGGGGTGACCCGCCGCATGTCGTCCCAGATATCTTCCGCGGAGTTGAAGTCGAATCCCTGGAGCCCGAGTTTGTGAGCGAGATCGACGAAGATCTCCCAGTCGGCCTTCGCCTCGCCCGGGGGCTCCACGGCCTTCCTTACACGGTTGATGCGCCGCTCGCCGCTGGTGAACGTCCCGTCCTTCTCGGCGAAGGATGCGCCGGGCAGGATGACGTCGGCGTACTTCGCCGTCTCGGTCATGAAGATGTCCTGCACGACCAGGAAGTCGAGTTTCTCAAGCGACCGCATGACGTGGTTCGAGTCGGGGTAGGAGACGACCGGGTTCAACGCGAAGATATACATCGCTCTTATCGGGTCGCCGCACTGGGTGATCTGCTCGGTCAGCGTCACGCCGTACTCGCTTGCAAGCCCGGTGACGCCCCAGAGTTCCTCCATGCGCTTCCTGGTGGCGTCGTCCTCGCACTTCTGGTAGCCGGAGAAGACGTTCGGGTATGCACCCATGTCGCAGGCGCCCTGGACGTTGTTCTGGCCGCGGAGCGGGTTGACACCGGTTCCGGGTCTGCCCACGTTGCCGGTCAGCATCGAGAGGTTTCCGAGCGACCGGACGTTGTCCGTGCCGGTCGAGAGCTCCGTGATGCCGAGGCAGTAGATGATCACCGCGTTCTTCGCGCCGGCGTAAATCCGGGCGATCTCCTTGACCCGCTCGGTCGGCACGCCGGTGATCGACTCGACGTCCGCGTAGTTCTCCACGGTCTTCTTCAGGTCCTCGAATCCCGTCGTCCTCTTCTCGATGAACTCCTTGTCGTGGAGGTTCTCCTGGATGATCCAGTACATGATCGAGTTGATCAGGGCGATGTTCGTCGAGGGGTTGTAGCGGACCCACTCATCGGCCAGGCGCGCCGTGGGTGTGTAGCGCGGGTCGCAGACGATGATCTTCTTGCCCGCCTTCTTGGCCTGGACGAGCCTGCGGCCAGCAAGCGGGTGCGCCTCGATCGTGTTCGCACCGATCATGAAGATGACGTCGGCATTCAGGACGTCCTCGAAGGGGTTCGTCGCGGCCCCGGAGCCGAACGAGAGCGAGAGCCCCGCGACGGACGGCCCGTGGCAGATACGCGCGCAGTTGTCGATGTTGTTGGTCTTGAAGGCCACCCGCGCGAGTTTCTGCATGATGTAGCACTCTTCGTTCGGAGTACGGCACGAGACCTGGAATCCAAGGGATTTCGGCCCGTACTTCTCGCTGGTCTCCTTGAACTTCGAGGCGATGAGATCGTAAGCCTCGTCCCAGGATGCCTCGACGAACTCACCGTTCTTCTTGATGAGGGGTTTCGTCAGACGGTCGGGGCTCTGCACGAACTCCCAGCAGGTGGTTCCCTTGGGGCAGAGTTTGCCCTCATTGATCGGACTTCTCTTCAGGGGCTCGACCCCCACGAGCTTACCTTCATTCACCACAAGATTGAGCCCGCACCCTACGCCGCAGTACGGGCAGGTTGTGGGAACGTAACGTAATTTGCCATTAGTGTCAGCCATGTGAATTCTCCCGATAGTTGCATTCAACGTCGGTTTTGCCAGGCATGTCCGGGTAGAACGGACATGTTAATAGTGGCTTTACTCTACTAAGTAGTATATAAATTTAAACTTACTCTTTTACCTTTTGCCATATATTCATGATATATAATTGATCTCACTCCAGCCCATTTTTCTGCACCCGGGATATCGGTCACGATATCCATGATTATGCGATTGGGTGACACTTCCTCGACGCTATGCCGCAACAACCCGTTAAATGTAAATTAAATCTCATTTACCGATCCAAAATGTTTACAATCAACCTTGACCAAACACCTCTCCGTGCAACCGAGACTGAATCATACCTGGGAAGACATCGAGGCCCGGCTCGAGTCGAGAGGCTCCCCACCGGAGCTGATTGAGGACTTCAAACGCTGCATCGATTTCCACACCTTTGCAGCCCCCGGACTCCTGGTCGGGGTCTTCATGGTCGACTACGCCCTGGAACTCCTGAAGATCCCCCGGGGCAAGAAGATTTATGCCGTCTGCGAGACTACGAAGTGTCTGCCCGACGCGCTGCAGGTGATCGCCCACTGTACCACCGGCAACCACCGCCTCCGGGTGATCCCGATCGGGAAGTTCGCCATCACCATGAACGGGCCGGCAGATGCCCCGTACGTGAACGGGACCCGGGTCTTCGTCGACGGCGATAAGATCGAGCGGTATCCGACGTTCGCTCTCTGGTACACCAAGGATCCGCTCTTCGACCCGAGAACCCGGGGCCTCGACCTGATCGACGAGATCATCGACGCGGGGCGCGATCTCCTCTCGGAGGAGCGGGTGCGGGTGAAAGTGCCCCAGAAATGGCCGTGGAAGTCCGCGATCTGTTCCATCTGCGGCGAGATGGTGCCCGACAACCTGCTTGTCGACGGTGCCTGCACCGACTGCCGGTCACAGTCCTACTACGAGAAGGTGGCGTACTGAGGGAGTCCCTCCCCCTCGCGGGGAGGCATAACTCCTATCGCGCTGGAAGGCAGCCCATGGAACTCTCTCCTATCGGACTCGTGCATTCAGGTATCCGCTCCAGGAGCGATATGCCGGTCCAGGGCGTCGACGCCGAGATCGAGATATATCCCCGATACGCCGGGGGACTCTCCGGCATCGAGGAGAACTCGCACCTGATCCTCGTCTGCTGGATGCACGAGGCCGGCCGGGACGTCCTCACGGCGGTCGCCCGGAAGATCTCGAACGATCTGCCGGAGAAAGGCGTCTTCTCTCTCCGCTCGCCGGTGCGGCCGAACCCCCTCTCCGTCTCGGTGGTGCGGCTCCGCGGTGTGCGGGAGGGCCGGTTCCTTTCCCTCGCGAACGTCGACCTGATCGACGGAACGCCGGTGATCGACATCAAACCCTACCAGACGGGATGGGACTGCGTCTTCTCCGCGACCGGCCACGACCGGACGGAGAAGATCCGGAAGATGAGCCCCGGCGAGTACCGGGCCGGCCTCGTCCGCGAGGCCGTGAACTACCACGGGGAACTCTGCCCCGGGGTGGCGGTCGGGGTGCGGCTTGCGGAGGCGGCGACGCGTATCTTCGAGCGCGACCTGCGCCACCCGCAGGTCTCGGTCGCGCCCGGCCCCGACCCCTGCATCGCCGACGCGCTCATCGGGATCACCGGTGCAAGCCCCGGAAACCGCCGGCTGGGGTCTTCGGGAGGCGACCGGTACGTGCTCTCCTGCCCCGGAAAGGAGGCGGTCTTTTCCCTCCGGGACGTGCCGGAGAGCGTCGATGCGATCTTCGCGGCACCTGAGAAGTCGCTCTTCGACTGCGCCGTTCGCTCCCGGCCACAGCAGAGACAATGATCAAGGAGTCACGAAGATGTCACGCAGGTACCTGAACCTCACCCCGCTCTCCGAGGCGCTCGCGATCATGCGGCGGGAGTTCCCCTCGCCGGGCCGCGCCGAGACCGTGCCGCTCGCAGAAGCTGTCGGCAGGGTGACAGGTGAGCCCCTGTACGCGGGGTATTCCGTTCCCATGGCCGATATCGCGAAGTTCGACGGCTACGCGGTGAAGAGCGGCGATACCCGCGGAGCGCAGGACCAGCGGCCGCTCTCTCTTCCTGAGTATACCCGCGTCAACACCGGCGAGGTGCTCCCGCAACCGTTCGACGCCGTCGTCATGATCGAGGATACCTGGGACGAGGGCGGCACGCCCTGGATCCGCAAGTCCGCCGCGTCCGGGCAGCACATCCGCCGTGCCGGCGAGGATGTCCGGGCGGGGGAACTCGTCCTCCCGAAAGGCCACCGCATCCGGCCGTTCGATATCGGTGCGCTCGCGACCTACGGGATAGACCGGGTGAGCGTGCGGTCGGTCCGGGTCGGGATCGTCCCGACGGGGAGCGACCTCGTGCCGCTCGGGACGGCGCCCGGGCCCGGCCGGACGATCGAGACGAACACCCTGATGGCGGAGGCGTACCTCACCGGTCTCGGGGCGACCTGCCGCCGTTACGGGATCGTTCCCGACGAACCCGATCTGATCCGGGAGGCGGTGGGGGCGGCGATAGCCGAGAACGATCTCGTCATCCTCTCGGCGGGTTCGTCGGCCGGCACCCGCGACTTCTCCCGGGACGCCGTCGAGCAGCTCGGGGAGATCGTTTTTCACGGGATCGCGGTCAGGCCGGGGAAACCGGTGCTGCTCGCGAACGTCGGCGGCAAACCGGTTCTCGGGATGCCGGGGTATCCCGTCGCCGCCCAGACGGTTCTCCGCGAGGTTGCCGGGAGCCTCCTCTCGTGGTGGGGGCTTGAGCCGCTCCCGCTCGGGGAGATGGACGTCCGGCTGGCGCGGAGGCTGGCGTCCGATCTCGGGTTCGACGAGTTCGTCCCGGTCTCGGTCGGGCGGGTCGACGGCACCTGCTGGGCGACACCCCATCCCCGGGGCGGGGGCATCCAGATGGCGGTCGTCCGGGCGAACGGCTACCTCCATATCCCGGCCGCCCGCGAAGGAATCGAGGCGGGCGAGGAGGTGCGCGTCCGCCTCACCGTCCCGTCCGCTTCCGTCGCCCGGACGCTCGTCTGCGTCGGGAGGCGCGATCCCGTCCTCGGCGAGCTCGGAAATCGTCTTGCGGAGGCCGACTACCATCTCCACTGCTGTAACGCCTCGACGATTGGAGCGGTGCTCGCCCTGCGGGCGAAGACCTGCCACGCGGCGACGGTTGCCCTCCCGGAGACGGCGTCGGCATGGAGCGATCAGGTGCTCCGCTACCTGCCCGGCGTGCGTCTCCTCCGGGTGCCGGTGGCCCGGACGGAGTTCGGGGTCGCGTCGGCCGATCCCCTCGACGCCGGGAGCCTTGCGTCGCTCCGGGTCGCCAACCGCCCGAAGAGCGCGGCGGCGCAGTTCCTCCTCGATGCGTGGCTCGACCGGGAGGGTATCGACGCCTCCCCGTCCGGCGTTCCCGCGGACGTCCGGGTCTGTACGGCCCTTGAAGCGCGGGAGGCGGGGCTCCGGTTCACGCCGATCGGCTGCGAGTCGTGCGACCTGGTGATGAGAGAGGAACGTGCCGCGGACGAGGGCGTCGCCGCCCTCATCGGGGCCGCACGCTCGCCGGAGTTCCGCGCGTATCTCCACTCGATCGGGAGAGATCCGGGGGACGGAGACGCGCCCGGCGCCTTCTCGCCCTGAACCACCGCACCTGCTCGAAACGCATATCCTTTTTTGGCATGATCACTTCTCATGCGAGTCAGCGAGCAGACACGGGAGCAGATCATGGCGGTGCTCCGGCGGATGACGGATGCCATGGGCCGGAAGGACATCGAGAGCCTGGTTTCGCTCACCGATCCTGAGTTCCGGGCGTTCGGCACGGGTGCCGACGAGAAGGCGATCGGGAGAGAAGCCTACCGCCGGCACCTCGAGCGCGACTTTGCGCAGGCGGAGACGGTCGCGCTCGATCTCTCCGATGTCCATATCGGCGCCGAGGGAACGGTCGCCTGGGTGATGGCCGATATGACCTACCGTTTTGTCGTCGACGGTATCGGAGAGACCCGGGACGTGCGGATGACGGCGGTGCTCCGCGGAACCGGCCACGCGTGGGTCTTTACCCAGGCGCACTACTCGTTCCCGGCCGGGGGCCAGGAAGAAGGGCGGTCGTATCCTACAAACTAACTCTTTTGAGCCTGCAAAAAAAGTGTCCTGATGGAACTTCGCACCCTTCGGCTCATCGCGCCTCATAAAAGAGGATCGCCCTCCCCGTGCCGTCGATGACCACGAGGGTGTCCCCGACGATCCGGTAGCCCGCCGCCGACCGGAGGAGGTCGAGGTAGGCCTTCTCCTGCTCCATGATGCCGGCGGGCTCGGTGCAGGAGGTTTTCGTCGCGAGAACCTGCTCCACGCCAAGCCCCGTCTCGTTGACCCGGTAGGGAGCCAGGTAGGCGTTGCACCCGGCCGACCCCGAGAGCGTGCCGTCGCCGTCGAAGACCAGGGTGATATCGGTGCCGGGCACCGGCGATGCGACGGTGCTGCCGCTGCCGTTGGTGTAGCGGGCGAGGTGCCATTCGGTCGCGAGCAGCGGGACGCTCTCGGGCTGCTCGGCCCGCACAAAGGCGAGCACCTCCCGCCCGGACGGCCCGGTGATCGTCAGCCGGTCGCTCTCGACCCGGTAGGAGGCGGCCGCCACGAGGAGTTCCCGGTAGCGTTTCTCCTGCTGGACGAGTTCCTGCTCATTCATAGGGTAGGCCGCGGTGGCAACGACCGGTTCTACTGCGATGGCGGAGCCGTTGATCCGGTAGGAGGCGGAGTAGAGGTTGCACCCGGCGGACCCCGTGAGCGTTCCGCTCTCGCCGAAGACGATGAGCGGTTCCGTCCCCTGCAGGGGCGCGACGATGGAGCCGTTATCCGCGCGGAACTCGACCAGGTTCCATGCCGTTCCGCTAAGCGGTTCGGTGATACGGTCGGTCTCGCCAGGAGATGCGTCCGCACCCCCGGTCCAGGTGACCGAGACGATGCACGCCGCCACGATGATCAGGAATGCCGTCTTCGCGAGTATGTTCTGTCCCTCTCGTCGCATCTCTTTCGGGTAGGCATAGGAGGCGAAAGAAGAAATAGTAACTCATTTGTATTGCGATTTCCTCGTACCCCCTTTCCTCCGGATCGGAAGAGTGCGGTGTTTATCCGGGGTTTCCATCCGGAGAGCGCTTCGAAGGGGTAAACGGCACCTCCGGAGGGGTGAAATGGGTAAAAACGGGCAGGAGCCGTTCGGCCCCTGTGCCGGAAACGGGGCCGGATCAGGGTCGGCCCGCGCTGAACGTGAGCAGGGTCGCTCCTCCTTCATCGAGGAGATCGAGCCGGTTTCCATCGATCTGGTAGCCTGCAACCGAGGTGAGGAGGTTGAGGTACCGGGTCTCCTGGTTCATGACGCCTTCCGGCTCGCCGCAGTGCATCTTCGTGCTGATCGGCGGTTCGATGGTGAGGTTCGTGCCGTCGAGCACGTAACCGGCCCCGTAGGAGTTGCACCCGGCGTTGCCGGTGACGTTCCCGTCGGAGAAGACCGCCGTGATCGTGGTTCCGACGATCACCGAGGAGACCGTCTCCCCATCGGGGCTGCTGAAGGACCCAAGCGTCCACGCCGTCCCGGCGAGCGGTGCCGCCGGCACCTCCGGTGCCTGCACGAAGAAGAGGAGGTCGTTGCCCTCTGCGTCCGTGAGGATCAGGCGGTCGCCTTCCGTCCGGTAGGAGGAGGCGTTTGCGAGGTGGGCGAGGTAGGCGCTCTCCTGCTCCATGACGCCCGGCGTCTGGCAGTACATCAGGGTGCTGAAGAGTGAGGAAACCGCGAGGTTCGCGCCGTCGAGGGTGTACTCGCCGCCGTAGTGGTTGCACCCGGCGTTGCCGCCGACGTTCCCGTCGGCCGCGAAGTTCGCGGTGACCGTCGCCCCCGCAATCACCGAGGAGATTGCGTCCCCTCCGGTGCTGTAGCTGTCAAGCACCCACTTCGTCCCGACGAGCGGGAGGTCGGGCGTCGGGGCGGCCTTCTCGAAGACCAGCAGGTTGTTGCCCTCGCTGTCGGCGAGGATCAGCCGGTCGTTCTCCACCCGGTAGGAGGCGACTTCCGCGAGGAGCGCGAGGTAGCGGTCCTCCTGGTCCATGAGGCCGGGCGGCTCGCTGCAGTACATCTCGGTTCTTATGGCCGGCTCGATCGCGAGGTTCGCGCCGTCTACGGTGTAGCCCGCACCGTAACTGTTGCACCCGGCGCTGCCGCCGACGTTCCTGTCGAGGCTGAATTTCGCCGTTACGGCCGTACCGTTAATGATAGGGGTCAGGGTGCCGTTCTCATCGGTGAGGCTCGCGAGTTTCCAGGATGTTCCGGGGAGCATCACGGGTGCGAAGGAGTCCTGCACGAAGACAAGCACGTCGGCGCCTTCCGCGTCGGTGATGACGAGCCGGTCGTCCTCGATCCGGCAGCCGGCTGCCGAGCCGAGGAGATCGATGAACCGTGCCTCCTGCTCCATGATGCCTTCGGGCTCCAGACAGAGTTTCAGCGTCTGAACGAGCGAGGAGACCGAGAGGCTCGTGCCGTCGATCTGGTAGTCGCCGCCGTAGCCGTTGCACCCGGCCGAGCCGGTGACCTTTCCGTCAGGGCTGAAGGCCGCCGTGACCTCCGTTCCCGGCAGAACCGGGACGAACGTGCCGTTCTCATCGAGATACGAATCCAATGTCCAGGAAGTTCCGGCAAGCCCGACGGACGTTCCCGGCGTCGACGTGCCCCCTGTGCACCCCGCGGTGACGATGCACGCCACGACGATGACGAGGAGCGACGCCGTCGTGAGGATATAGTTTCTGTTCCTTCTTCTGTTCGGTGCCATACAACTGCATATGGGCGGGAATGAGTGATAAATGAATGGTAGGCTACGAAAAAAATCGAACCTATGCATCGCCGGTTTGCCGAATCTGGCGATTATACGATTTATCCTGGTTGTCTTATTTTGTGCCGCAGGAAGGCGGGGGACGGGCTGTCCATCCGTATCCGGGCGTTTTGGCATCTCTCGCCGGGCGCTTTCTTGCATGTACTGGGGTTTTATCCCGAGGGGAGTCCCATACCGGGTGCGGAGAAGAGTGCTATGAGAACGTTGATCCTGCTAAGGCACGGCGAGAGCACCTGGAACAGGGAGAACCGGTTCACGGGCTGGACCGACGTCGACCTCTCGCCACGGGGTATTGATGAGGCTCACCGTGCGGCGGAACTTCTCAGGAACGGGGGGTATACGTTCAGCGTTGCCTACACCTCCGTCCTGAAACGGGCGATTCGGACGCTCTGGGTGGTCATGGACGATCTCGACCTCATGTACGTTCCCGTGCACCGGTCGTGGCGGCTGAACGAGAAGAGTTACGGCGCCCTGCAGGGTTTGAATAAAAAGGAGACCGCGGAGAAGTACGGCGCGGATCAGGTGCACCTCTGGCGCCGGGCATACGATGTGCGGCCGCCGCCGCTCCCGTGGGACGATCGCCGGCACCCGCGGTTCGACCCCCGCTACGCGGGTATCGACCCGGAGACCCTCCCTGCAACCGAGTCGCTGCACGACACGCTCGAGCGCGTGCTCCCCTGCTGGGAGAGCCACCTCGCCGGGGACCTTGCGGCAGGCAAACCTGTCCTGGTCGCCGCCCACGGGAACAGCCTCCGCGCCCTGGTCAAGCACCTGGACAATGTTCCGGATGACGAGATCGCGGGCCTGAACATCCCCACCGGCTATCCGCTCGTCTACGAACTGGACGAAGACCTGAAAGTGATCCGGCGCTACTACCTCGGCGACCCGGAGGAGATCGCGGCGGCAGCCCGGGGCGTCGCCCGGCAGGCGGGGCCGGGATAGCCGGGGCTATTCCTCCGGCCTTTCGCCGATACTTCCTTTCATTTCCTTTATTGTAACACAAATGTAACGGCATTACTGCCATTGTTACATATCTGTAACATCTTTCGCCTCTCTGTAACAAAACTGTAACAATTAAATTCCCGCCCGGTAAACATCTTTCTATGTCCAGGGTTGTCCGGGTTGACGAGGAGGCACTGGAGGTCGCCCTGCAGTACGGGAAGAACCTCTCGGCCGGGATCATGAAGATGGAAGAGATGCTCAAAAAACAGGAGAAGGCGAAGCGCGACTATACCAATATCGAGGAGATGATCCGCCGGGCGGTCAGGGAAGAACTCGATATGCTGACGGCCAGGTACTGAGTGGATGGGCTGAGCCCGGGGCAGATGATGCCGGGGGGGCACTCTTGCCCTGAGTGTGTGGCTCGGAGAAGACCTCCTGAGAGAGTTGTTGTTGCTCTAGGGTCTGGCACCAACTAGAAGAGGATAAGGACAGACACGATCCAGTTTTCCCCGCAATACGGGTGCAGTGGACCGTGGTGGCTATCGCCGAGAGGGGGGTGGGGACAAAGGGGAGTGCGAGCGCAGCGAGCATGAGAAGGCCGAAGGTCTTCGAGGGGGGAGCATCCCCCCTCCCCTGAAACCCCTCGCACCTAACGGTGCTCATGCTCCTGCCCCGCACCTCGCACCTAACGGTGCTCGAACTCCGTTCCCATGGAACGTCGTTCCTACCGGTGCTCCAGCTCCGTTCCGTTGGAACGTCGCACCCTCCGGCCAGTCGCACTCCCCAATGGCGATACCAAATGGGAATCCGTGCTCTGGAGCGATTCTAGACGAGGTCATCTAGAAGATCGTCCAGCGTAAAGATCCCAAGACCACCATCTCACCCCCGCCCGGTGAGTTCCGCAAGATCGCGGAGCCACTCGAACGGCGCACCGGCGAACTCCTCCGGCGTCATCCGCCACACCCAGTTCCCCGTGGTGGTCGAGGGGTAGTTCATCCGTGCCGCGGCGCCGAGGCCGAGGACGTCCTGCATCGGGACGATGCATGCCCGGGCGACCGAGGTCATCCCGAGCCGGACGAGCTCCCGGTGAACCTCGTCCGCCCCCACCTTCCGCCCGATGTAGGTGAAGAACCGCTCCTTATCCTCTTCCGACGCCTCCTCCTCGAACCACCCCCGTGCCGTGTTGTTGTCGTGCGTCCCCGTGTAGCAGATGAGGTTATGGACGTAGCTGTGCGGGATGTGCGGGGTCTTCTCGATCCCTTCGCCGAACGCGAAGAGGAGGATCTTCATCCCCGGGAAGTCGAACCGGTCGAGGAGGGCCTGAACGGCGGGGGTGTTCGCCCCCAGGTCCTCGGCGACGATGGCAAAGCAGGGATGCTTTCGGGCGAGCGCCTCGAAGAAGTCTTCTCCCGGCCCGTCGACCCAGGTGCCGCGCTCCGCCGTCGCATCTCCCGCCGGAACCTCGTAGTAGTCGGCGAACGCCCGGAAGTGGTCGATCCGGAAGAGATCGTAGAGTTCGGCCGACCGGGCGATCCGGCCCGCCCACCAGTCGTAACCGCGCTCATGGAGTGCGGCCCAGTCGTAGACCGGGTTCCCCCAGAGCTGCCCGGTTCTGCTGAAGATATCGGGCGGCACCCCGGCGACAACGGTCGGGCGGAGGTCTTCGTCGAGTTTGAAGATCCCGGGGTTCGCCCAGACGTCGACGCTGTCGTAGGCGACGTAGATCGGGATGTCGCCGATCACCTGGATGCCCCGGCCGGTGCAGTAGCGCCGGAGGGCCGACCACTGCCGGGCGGCGACGTACTGGAGGAACTTCTCCTTTCGTATTTGGTCGTCGAGGAGTTCGCGCATCTCTTTGAGCGCCCCCGGCTCCCTTGCCCGGATCTCCTCCGGCCACCGGTTCCACGCGTGCCCGCGGAAACGGTCTTTGAGCGCGACGAAGAGCGCGTGGTCGTCGAGCCACCACCCCGCCCCGTCGCAGAACGTCTCGAACCCGCGATCCGGCCCGGAGTGGCGGAACCGTTCGTAGGCGGCCGTAAACAGCCGTTCCCGGTACCACGCGGCCGCCTCGTATGCCGCCCGCCCCTCCGGGAACCCGGGCACCGGCTCCAGTTCGCTCTTTCTGAGGTAGCCTTCCCGGACGAGCATCTCGGGGCTGATGAGGAGGGTGTTTGCACCGAACGCCGACGGGCTCGAGTAGGGGGAGTGGGCGTATGCCGTCTCTGTCGGGTTGAGCGGCAGGATCTGCCAGTAGTGCTGCCGGGCGCGCTCAAGCGCATCGACGAACCGGTATGCCGCCGGGCCGAAGTCCCCGATGCCGTACGGCGACGGCAGGGACGTGATATGCAGGAGTATGCCGCTTCCCCGTGTCTGGATCATACATCTTCTCCGGATAACCCGCCCTTCTGGGGCGGTCTCAACGTATAGTCTTATCCCGCGCCGGCGAGGGGTACGGTCAAATAGATCCCGCTCCATAGGGGCCGGAAAGGAGGTGATTGAGACGGCGTTACCTGCCGGCATGACCGCATCCCGCATCCACGAGTACCTCCGCGACGCCCCGTACCCGGCGACCCGGGAGGATCTGGTCGACTACGCCCGCGAAGCCGGCGCACCGGACGATATCCTGCTGGCGCTCGAACGGTTGCCGGAGAGGCGGTATGCGAGCCCGGATCTCGTGACCGAGACGATCGGGATGCTGATGTGAGGATCAGGGTTTCTTCGCGACCAGCCACCCGCGGCCGACGAGCCCCCGGCCGGCTGCCCTCTCCCAGAGGCCAAGCGCCTGCAGGGTGTCGTCGTAGGCCTCGTCGCTGAAGAGCCCGACGATCGTCTCCCGGCCGCGTTCCAGCCGCTCGCGGATCCCGGCGACCTGCCTGGCGGGGTCTCCCGGGATCTCCCCCCGGTCCATGACGGAAAATCCGTTCCGCTCCAGGAGCAGCGCGTAGCTCTCCATAGTCTCGAAGTAGGGGAAGATCCTGAAGGTATCCCGGGTATGCCACTCGTCGTCGCTGGCCCGAACCTGCACCCAGTCGGTGAACGCAAGGGTTCCCCCCGGCTTTAAGACGCGGAAGGCCTCGCGTATCATCAGGTCCCTGTCCGTCACGTAGCACCAGGTGCCCTCGCCCCAGACGGCGTCGAAGACCCCGTCGTGGAACGCCGTCTCGAGCGGGTTTCCCTGCTGGAAGTCGACCCGGCCGGTGAGCCCGGCCTCCTCGGTTCTCCTGACGGCTTCGTCGACCATCCGCGGTATCGCGGCAAGCCCGATCACGGTCGCGCCGTACTCCCGGGCGATGCGCCGGGCGGCTCCTCCCGCGCCCGGGAGGAGGGCAAGCACCCTGCTTTCCTCACCAATCCCGGCCCTCTCTGCGAGGGCGTCAAGATCGGGATCGGCGTCCTCGCTCGCGAGCATCTCCCAGATGAGCCCGACCGGCCCGCCGTAGACCCGCTCCACCTCCCCGGCGTGGACGTCCATCATCGTCATCCATTTCCGCCGCACGATGTCGCCCATGGGATATCACCGTGCCGCTACGGTCGCCTTCGCCTCCTCACGGACGGTGAAGAGGTCGCGGAGAGTGTCCTTGATACAGGCCTCGAAGATATCCCGCACGTGGGTATGGGCGATCTCGAGCCAGTCTGCCACCGCGTCCGCCGGGATGTTCTGGCCTTCCGTCAGGTAGTAGTCGATGTTCAAGAGGAACGCGTTGTGCTCCGTCGACTCGGGGACGGCGTCGGTGAGTTCCACCCGGCAGTTGTCGCGATCGTCGTGGAACGAGAACTCGCACCCGGTGATGAACCCCGCCGGCACCCGCGGGAGTTCCGGCGGGAGGGCGGGGTAGAAGGCGAAGTAGTCCGAGAGCGTCACCTCCCGCTCCGGGATCTCGATGAAGTTGACGTACCGGAGGTTCATGGTGCCGATGGCGTCGGTGCGGATGACCTCCCGGAATCGGTCGAACGCCCCGTGGATCCGCTCCGAGAAGGCCTCCCAGTGGACGTAGGGCTTCTGGCAGCTCACCGATAAGAGGCGGGGCCCGACCTGGACGGCGCACCCCTCGTCCTCGGCGAGAAAGATCGAGCGTTCGGCGACCAGGAGTTCTTCGCGGAGCCCTTCCGGGCCGAGGAGCATCATCACCTCGCGCACGTAGCGCTGGTCGCGTTTCGGATACATGTCCTTGAGGTGGCTATACAGGATGCCGGGGTAGGTCAGGTCCCAGGCGGTATCCTCGGGAAACCGGAATTCGCATATCACTTCGGCGGCGGGCGGGTTGACGTACTTCCTTACCTCTGCCATATTCTTCTCCCTCAGGGGGTGTTGGATGGAAGGAGACTACTTTAAGGTGACTGCTCAGCGGAACCATCACGATGCTTTATCTCCCGCGGCTGCTATCGGGGTGTGATGGGCGAGACGTTCCGCCAGACGGTTCACCTGGTCATGGGGGTCCTCGGCGCGGCGGTGATCCTCCGCCTGGACGACCGGTGGGCGTTCATCTTCGCAAGCGCCTTACTCGTCGCCCAGTTCCTCCTCTGCGACGCCTTCACCCGCGGCTACGACGTCCCGGTCCTCTCGCGGGTGATGGACGAGTCGGAGCGTACCGGGAAGGTGCCGCTCAAGGGCGGGATCGCCTACGCCGCCGGGGCGCTCTTCTGCCTCGCGGTCTTCGGCCGCGACTACACGGCGGTCGGGCTCGTCACGGTCGGGGTGCTCGACAGCGTCGCGACCCTCGTGGGGCTGCGGTTCGGGCGGCACACCCTTGTCGGGAAGAAATCGCTCGAGGGGACGGTTGCCGGGGCGGCGGCGGCCGCGCTCGCGCTGGCATTCCTGATCCCCTGGTGGGCGGCCGCGGTCGTGGCGGGGGTTGCGGGCGTCATCGAGGCCTGCTTCCCGCTCGACGACAACGTGGCGATTCAGGTGGGGGTGTGCGTGACGCTCGCGGCGGTGGGGGTCGGGGTGGGGTTGTGACAGAAGAATCTCAAGTGCTGGGTTTGCGGAGTGCGAGGTTTTGACTGAGGATGGCAGAACGAGTTGAGGCGACGAAAAAGCCCCGTGCTCTGGACCGTGGTGGCTATCCCCGAGAGGGGGGTGGGGACAATGGGGAGTGCGAACGGAGTGAGCATGAGAAACTCGAAGAGTTTCGAGGGGGGCGGCCCCCCTCGCACCTATCGGTGCTCAAGCTCGCTTCGCTCGCACTCCACACCCTTCGGGTGGTCGAACTCCGGGCGTTCGCACCTTCGGTGCTCATGCTCCCGCTCTGGCGACCGGTCGCATTCCGCCCATCGCACTCCCCGTCAGCCCCTCAAAGAACTTCGTTCTTCTCATGCTCCTGCCCTTCGGCCAGTCGCACTCCCCGCGTGGCGATAAGCGACGTTCCGGCAGGAACGGAGCTGGAGCACCGAAGGTGCGATATCCACGGGAAACCCGTACACGGGCAGGTGCGGCAAAAAAAAGGAGCATGAACCCTCAGCACTATCTTACTAGATCGCGCAGAGCCCTCCAGGGCTCTCTCTCCTCAGTGCTTCACACCCCGCTTCTTGAGTTCCTCCGACTTCTTCTTCGAGCACTCTTCGCACCGGAACTCGGGCGCCGGGTCGTTCGATTTGTCGTAGTTCTCCGCCCGGACGAGGCGGTAGCCCCGGGCGACCTTCCCGCAGTCCACGCACCGGACCTCCTCTTTGACCTCCCACTGGGCGGCGAGCGCCTCGGAGGTGAAGATGAACCGGTCGACCCAGAAGAAGATGAGGCCGCCGATGAGGTTCGCGACGACGGTGGCGGCGAGCGCCCCGAGGCCCGCGAGCCAGTAGAGCACCACGGCGAGGATCGGCGTCGAGAGCTGCCACCGGACGAGGTAGAGGCCGTATCGCTTAAAATTTACTTCCACGTATAAAATTCGGCGGGCGACATCATAAAACCGGGGTCGGCACCGTCACCCGAGCACCAGGATCCGGCGGGTCAGGCTCTTGTGCACCCGCTGCTCGTGCTCCTGCAGGACGGTGAAGTGGCGGGCGGCGATCGGCGTGATGTCGCGGTGCGTGACGACGACCGCGCGCCTCCCCGGCCGGAGGATGCGCCGGATCTCCGCGAGCGATCCGTCGTAGAGCAGGTCCATGCTCTCTCCGTGGATCCTGACCGACTGGCCGTAGGGGAGGTCGGTCACGACCGAATCAAGCGCCCCGTCGCAGATCGGGACCGCCGTGGCGTCGGCGACCAGCACGTCTGACCCCGGGAGGTTCTGCCGGTAGCCGTCGACCATCGCGGGGTCGAAGTCGCTCCCGAGGATCCGGACGCCGATCTCCCGGGCTTCGAGGAGGATCCCGCCGGTGCCGCAGAAGGGGTCGAAGACCACTTCGCCGGGGCGGACAAGGGAGATGTTGACGAGCGCCCGGGCCATCCGGGGCATCATCACGCCGGGGTGGAAGAACGGCCGGCGCATGGGGTTCCGCGCCTCGAACGCCCCCCGGTCGATCTTCTGGATGACGCGGCCGAAGTAGCAGCGGTCTTCCGAGACGACGGCGCGGTACTCTTCGACCGGGTCGCGGAGCGAGACCGGGCCGGCAATCAGGCTCCCGATCAGTTTTTCCAGGTCGAGCCGCTCGATATCCATCCTGCTCCCCTGGATCATCTTCCCCCGGCCGACGAACGGTTTTGCGGTCGTGATGGCGAGATCGCGGAGGAGATCCTCAAACGCCGCCCGCGTGGGCTCGCACTCCCCGAGGTACTCCATCACCACGTGCGTCAGGGCGAGGCGCCCGGCGGCCTCCGGTTCCGGGCACTCCGCGACCGCGACCTGAGCCCGCCGGTCGAGGACGGTTCCCACGCACTCCAGTTCCATGGCGGGGAGGTCGGGGTGCTCGCCGGAGAGTTCGAAGAGCAGCTTCATTCCTATGGTATTGGGGGCGCGGGGCGATAAAGCGGGGGGATGGGGGGAGCGACTGGCCGTAGGGCAGGAGCTCGAGAAGAACGAAGTTCTTCGAGCGACTGGGTATAGGGCAGGATGTTGTGGGGGGTGTAAGCCCTGCACATCAGGTCGGTCGAGCTTGAAACCTGGTGGGCTCTCGGATTCACGGGAACAGCAGAAGCGGGGGAAAAGCCTGGTACGGCGGACTGTGGGGATATCGCGATTGGGGGTGGGGCTGACGGGGAGGGGGGATACTCCCCCCTCCCCTGTCTCCATCCCATAAGTTGACGTGTAACCCCCACCCCGCCCGGCCTCCGGCCTCCTCCTCTGCACCTGCGGTGCTCAAACTCCCGCCGTCCGCTCCGCTCCCGGCAGTCGTTCCCCGCCCCAGGGGGCGGGGGCAGTGCGTGGCGATATCCGCACGAAATCCGTGCCAGGGGGTGTACGATTCCTCATTAGACGGGGGCTTACGCATTGGTAGATGCGAGTAACTCCTCTTACATGTCGTTACTCGCGCTTTCGACGCTCAAATCACAGCCCGCCGACCCACCAACGGGGGCTCACACCAAAACCGTTACCAAAAGAAGATAGTCAATAAAGCGAGAGGGAACCCCCCTCACTTCACCGTCTCTTTCATCTTGTCGACGACGTCCTGAAAGAAGCCCTTGCCCTTCTTTCCGCCCTTCGCGGAGGGTTTGTGCCCCTCGATCTCGAGCAGGCGCGTATAGAGTTCGCGCTCCTCGTCCGAAAGACGTGTGGGCACGACGATCCGCACCCGCACCAGCATGTCGCCGGGCTTCGTCTGCCACCGGACGCCCTCGCCCGGGATCTTCAGCCCGGTGTTGTGCTGCATGCCCGCCGGGATGTTGAGGGCGACCGTGCGCCCGTCGATCGTCTGCACCTCGACCTCGGAGCCAAGCACCGCCTGCGCCGGGGAGATATCGACCGTCGTCTCCAGGTCGTCGCCCCGCCGGGTGAACGACCGGTGCGGCGCGACGCTGATCTCGATGTAGAGATCTCCCGCCGGCGCACCGTAATCGCCGGCGTCGCCGTAGCCCTCCATCCGGAGGCGCATGCCCGTATCCACGCCCGGCGGAACCCGGACCTTCACCGTCTGCCGGGCACGCCGGTGCCCCGTTCCGCCGCAGGCCTTGCACCGGGTCTCGGGAACCCTTCCCCGGCCGCCGCAGGCGGTGCAGGGCATCATCCGGACGAAGTTCCCGAAGATGGACTGGCTCACCTGCCGCATCTGGCCGCTGCCGCCGCAGGTCGGACAGGTGGTGGTCTTCTTCGTCTCGCTCCCCGACCCGTCGCACTCCGGACAGGGCTCGACGTGGTCGACGCCGACCTCCTTTTCGGTTCCGAGCGCCGCCTCCTCGAGCGTGATGCGCATCTTCATCAGGAGGTCGGCACCGGGGCGCGGGCCGGCACGCTGCCTGCCCCCCCCGCCGCCGAAGAAGGTCTCGAAGATGTCCCCGAACCCGGAGAAGTCGGCGCTGAAGCCGCCCGAGTATCCGCCGCCGCCGGCGTACGAGCCCTTCGACGCGCTGCTGTAGGCCTCGTGCCCCATATTGTCGTACTGGGCGCGTTTCTGCGCATCCGAGAGGACGCTGTAGGCCTCGTTGATCTTCTTGAACTTCTCCTCGGCCCCCGGCTCTTTGCAGACGTCGGGGTGGTATTTTCGCGCCAGGTTCCGGTAGGCTTTCTTGATCTCCTTATCTTCGGCGCCCTTCGAGACACCGAGGATATCATAGTAGCTGTCCGGACCCATCGACCTCACTCTTTGACTTCGTAGTCGGCATCGACGACGTTATCGTCCTTCTTTGCGGCTCCCTCCGCCTGCTGCTGCTGGGCGGCGGTCGCCTGTGCCTGCTGGTACATCTTTGTCGTGAGTGCATATACCGCTTCGGTCAGGGCATCCATCTTCTGCTTGATCGCCTCGAGGTCGTCGCCGTCGAGGGCCTTCTTGAGGTCGGCGATCGCGCTCTCGATCTTCTCCCTGTCCGCGGCCTCGATCGAATCGCCCGCATCCTTCATCGCCCGCTCGGCGGTGAAGATCGCGGTGTCGGCGGTGTTCCGCAGTTCGATCTCCTCGCGATTCTTCTGGTCTTCCGCCTCGAACTTCTTCGCGTCGTCCATCATCCGCTGGATCTCGGCTTCGGACGGCCGGGAGTCCTGCGGCTTGATGGTGATCGACTGCTCGTTCCCCGTGCCGAGGTCTTTGGCCGAGACATGGACGATACCGTTCGCGTCGATATCGAACGTGACCTCGATCTGCGGGATGCCCCGCGGCGCCGGCGGGATGCCGGTGAGCTGGAACCGGCCGAGCGTGAAGTTGTCCTTCGCGAGCGCCCGCTCGCCCTGCATCACGTGGATCTCCACCGAGGTCTGGCCGTCGGCGGCGGTCGAGAAGATCTGGCTCTTCCTCGTCGGGATGGTGGTGTTGCGCTCGATGAGCTTCGTCGCGATGCCGCCGAGCGTCTCGATCCCGAGCGAGAGCGGGGTCACATCGAGGAGCAGGACGTCCTTCGTCTCGCCGGTCAGGACGCCGGCCTGGATGGCGGCGCCGAGAGCGACGCACTCGTCGGGGTTGATCCCTTTGTCGGGCTCCTTCTTGAGAACCTTCTTCACAGTCTCCTGGACGAGCGGGACACGGGTCGAACCTCCGACGAGGAGGACGTGGTCGATATCGTCGGCGCTCAGTTTTGCGTCGGAGAGCGCCTGCTTCACCGGCCCGAGGGTCGAGTCGACGAGGTCGCCGATGAGTTGCTCGAACTTCGCCCGGGAGAGATCGATGTCCAGGAACTTGGGCCCGCTCTCCGTCGTGGTGATGTAGGGGAGGTTGATGTTGGTCTTCTGGACGGTGGAGAGCTCGATCTTCGCGTTCTCTGCCGCGTCGCGCAGCCGCTGCATGGCGACCGGGTCGTTCTGGAGGTTGACGCCCTCCTTCTTCCTGAACTCGTCGGCAAGGTAGTCGACGACCCTCTTATCGAAGTCGTCGCCGCCGAGGCGGTTGTTGCCTGCGGTCGACTTGACCTCGAAGACGCCGTCGCCGAGCTGGAGGATCGAGACATCGAACGTCCCGCCGCCGAGATCATAGACGAGCACCGTGGAGTCGCCTTCCCTGTCGATGCCGTAAGCGAGCGCGCTCGCGGTCGGCTCGTTGATGATCCGGAGCACCTCGAGGCCGGCGATCGTCCCTGCGTCCTTCGTTGCCTGCCGCTGGGCGTCGTTGAAGTAGGCGGGCACCGTGATGACGGCTTTCGCGATCTTCTCGCCGAGATACTCCTCCGCGTCCAGCTTCATCTTCTGGAGGATCATCGCGGAGATCTCCTGCGGGGTGTAGGTCTTGTCCCCGATGGTGACCTTCTCGTTCGTGCCCATCCTGCGCTTGATCGACTGGATGGTGCGGTTCGGGTTCGTGATCGCCTGCCGTTTCGCGACGTTGCCGACCAGCCGCTCGCCCTCCTTGGAGAACGCTACGACTGAGGGGGTGGTTCTGCCGCCCTCGGCGTTGGCGATGACCGTCGCCCGCCCGCCTTCCATGATTGCCATGCACGAGTTGGTTGTCCCAAGATCGATACCCAGAACTTTTTCCGAAACCATTCTGTTATTCCTCCATTCCTTTAGATACTACGACTTTTGCGCATCTGATGACCTTGTCCTGCATACAGTAACCGCGGACGGCCTCGTCGATCACGGTGCCCTCCCCGGCATCCGACGGGACGTAGGCGATCGCCTCGTGCCGTTCGGGGTCGAAGGGAAGGTTCCTGCATTCGATGGGCACGATGTCGTGCCGCTCGAGGATGGCCATGAAGAGTTTCCTGATCTGTTCCATCCCTTCCGGGAGGGCTGCGCCGCCTGCTCTCTCCGCCCGCTCGAAGTTGTCCACGACCTCGAGCAACTCCACAGCGAAATTCTCGATGGCGAACGTCGTACGGGCATCGAGTTCCCGGGCCATCCTTCTGCGATAGTTGTCGAAATCCGCCGCAAGGCGCATATAACGGCTGTTAAGGTCGTCATATGCTTTTTGCAGCTCTTCAAGCGCCGGGGATGCTGCATCCGCCTCGTTTGCGAGACTCTGTTGCTTCTCGTTTGGTTCGGATGTATCCTCCTTCATACGCCTAACCTGCTTCAAAATGATGTAATGGAGTTGTTCGATTATTTATTGTAATGTGGTTCTATATAATATTAACCTCTCCCGCAGAGATCCGCCTCCGGTAGCGTGTCGGATTCCCGATTGGGCACCCATTCACCGGAATTCTCCACCCCGGTATCCGAATCGGCGCGAGATACGGCGTTCTCCATACCGGTCCTGCCGGCATACCCCGTGAGCGGGCCTGCCGTCTCCCCGCGGGGAAAACACGGCCGGTTCTGCAGGCAGCGCCAGATATATCTCTCTACCCCTCTTACGTGTATCCATGAAGTGGGCACTGCTGTCTGTCTGGGACAAGGCAGGCATCGTCGATCTCGCAAAGGTGCTTATCGAGCACGATTTCGGGATCCTGAGTTCCGGCGGCACCGGGGCGGAACTCGCGCGGGCGGGGATTCCTTTCACCGACGTCTCCGCCTACACGGGCTCTCCTGAGATGATGCACGGACGGGTCAAGACCCTCCACCCGAAGATCCACGGGGGCATCCTCGGCCGCCGCGGCATCGACGACGCCGTGATGCAGGAGCACGGCATCGAGCCGATCGATCTCGTGGTGGTGAACCTCTACCCCTTCGAGGAGATGAGCGGCAAGGGCCTCTCTCTCGAGGAGATCATAGAGTACATCGATATCGGCGGTCCGGCGATGGTGCGGGCGGCGGCGAAGAACCATAAGTACGTCGCGGTCGTCGTCGACCCTGCCGACTATCGCATGGTCGCGGACGCCGTCCGGCGGGGCGGGTTTACGGCTGAAGAGCGGTTGAACCTCGCGGCAAAGGCGTTCGCACGGACGGCCGCCTACGACGCCGCGATCACGAACCACCTCACCGGGTTCGACCGGCCGTTCCCCGATGTCTTCACCGTCCAGTTCAGGAACGGGAGAACGCTCCGCTACGGCGAGAACCCGCACCAGGCGGCGGCGGTCTACGGCGATACCGGCATCGCGGGCGAAGAGCCGCTCCAGGGCAAGTCGATGTCCTACAACAACTACCTCGACGTCCACGCCGCGGTCGGCCTGCTCCGGGAGTTCGAGGAGTGCGCCGTGGTCATCGTCAAGCACAACAACCCCTGCGGCGTCGCAACCGGCGAGAATCTCCTCGAGACCTACATCGCTGCCCGGGAGGTCGACCCGGTCTCGGCCTACGGCTCGATCGTCGCGATGAACCGCGAGGTCGGAGCGGACATCGCCCGGGAACTGACGGGGACGTTCGTCGAGGTCGTCGTCGCCCCGTCGTTTGCGGCGGAGGCCCTCGAGATCATGAAGGCGAAGGAGAACATGCGGGTGCTCCGGCTCCCGGAGCCGGTGGTAGAGCCCGAAGTCCGGAGCATCGACGGCGGCGTCCTGGTCCAGCGCACAGAGCCTTACCAGGAGAACTGGCAGGTCGTGAGCGAGCGGGAGCCCACCGCCCACGAGATGCGGGCGATGCAGATCGCCCTGAAGGTCTGCCGGCACACGAAGAGCAACGCCATCATCTTTGCAGACGAAAAGGCGGTCATCGGGATCGGGGCCGGACAGATGAACCGGGTCGAGTCGGCGGAGATCGCGGTCAAGAAGTCAAGGAAACCCCTCGCCGGGTCGGCGGTCGCATCGGACGCCTTCCTTCCGTTCCCCGACACGATGGAGGTCGCGGCGGCGGCGGGCGCGACGGCGCTCGTCCAGCCGGGCGGCTCGATCCGGGATGCTGAGGTCATCGAGGCGGCGAACCGGCTCAACATTGCGATGGTCTTCACCGGGGTCCGGCACTTCCGGCACTGATCCTTTTTTTCGCCATGAAGATCGAACTGCTCCGGGAAGATAAGCGGCGGTTCCTCGACCTCCTGCTCGAAGGCGACGAGCAGGAGTCCATGATCGAGACCTACCTCTATCGCGGGGATCTCTTTACCCTCTATGATGGCGGTCTCAAGAGCGTCTGCGTGGTGACGTGCGAAGGCGACGGCGTCTATGAACTGAAGAACATCGCCACGTACGAGGAGTTCCGGGGCCGGGGCTACGGCAGACGGCTGATCGAGTACCTCTTCGAGCACTACCGGGGCAGGTGCCGCGTCATGCTCGTCGGGACGGGCGACTGTCCCCGTATACTCCGATTCTACGAGCGGTGCGGGTTCACCGTCTCCCACCGCGTCGAGAACTTCTTTATCGATCACTACGACCACCCGATCTTCGACTGCGGCGAACAGCTCGTCGATATGGTCTACCTGAGAAAGGAGTTCTGACGGCTCCGCGGCCGCGGGGCCTCGTTTCCGCCCAAACTGTTATATCCCCCGGCCCCTCTCCACGGCTGGTATGCGTATGGACTACGCGAGACTCCTCTCGGGAGCGCTAGGCTACGCAAAAGACGCTCTCATCGGGGAGTGGGGGCGGTGGGTGCTCCTGGTACTCCTCTCGCTCGTCCAGACGTTCACCCTCTTTTTACTCCCGTTCTACAACGGCTACATCGTGCGGGTGCTCGCCGGCCGGACGCCCCCACCCGAAGTCGACGACTGGGGGAGGCTCTTTCTCGACGGGTGGAAGCTGAACATCATCAACCTTATCTACCTGATCCCGGTCATCGTGGTCCTGGCCGTCTTCGGCGGGATTGCGGTCATCTCCGCCATAGCGGCACGGGGGCTCGACAACCCGGACGTGTGGGCCTCGGCCGTCGCCGCCGCCGTCACCGGGATCGCGATTGCGGCTCTCGTCCGGGCCGTCATATCGTTTATCTCCCTGATCGCCGTCGTGCGGTTCGCCCACACCGGAAGCCTCCTCCAGGCGTTCAACATCGTGGCGATCGCTTCACACATCGGGCGGATCGGGTGGGGCGCCTGGATCGCCGCGGTCGTCGTCATCCTCCTCATCGGTCTCGCGTATACGGCTGCGACCGCCCTCATCGCCTCGCTGCCCGTCCTCGGGTGGATCGTCAACCTCTTTTTAGGGGTCGTCTACAGCATCTTCCGCGCCCGCTACCTTGCCGCGGCCTACGAGACCGCCCCGGCGCCGGCGTGAGGAAACTGCCCGGTGCCTGCCGGTACCGCGCTGCCCCGGATCTGGAAAACGTTCTAAGTCTGAATTGCCTGATTCGTATCGAAATGATCGCTCAATTTCAGCAAAAAAAGGCTGTAAATTGAGCGATTATAGCAACGCTTTTATACCATTTTATCTCACAGTAAATCGTGGGTGATACACCTATGGATTACGGAAACATGCTGAGCGATTCGTTCAGCTACGCAAAAGACGCTGTATGGGGCAAGTGGGTCCAGTGGATCCTGCTCGCCATCAGCACGATCATATTCCCGCTCATTATGGGGTATATGGTCCGCATTTACAGCGGTGTGAAGCCGGCTCCCGAAGCAGGGAACTGGGTAGGAATGTTCATCGACGGCCTGAAGCTTCTCATCGTCGGCATCATCTACTCCATTCCGCTCTTCATCATCATGGCTATCTTCATGATACCGGCGCTCATGGCAGCCAACGGCGGAGACCCCATGCTCGCCCTCGGGTCGATGGGTATCGGCCTCCTGCTCGTGATCATCGTCGGCATCATCATCTCGCTGATCTCGGCGATCGGTATCATCAGGTTCGCCAAGACGGGCAGCATGGGCCAGGCGTTTGCCTTCGGCGCCATCCTTGAGCACATCGGCAAGATCGGCTGGGGCAGCTACATCATCGCCATCATCGTCCTCATGGTTGCCGGGGTTGTCTTCGGCTTCATCGCCGGCATCCTGGGCATGATCCCGGTCCTCGGCTGGCTGATCATGCTCTTCCTGTACCCCGTCTGGTACATCTTTGCGGCACGGTACATGACGCTGATCTACGAGAGCGCTCAGGCACCGGCCTAACCCCTACTTTCTTTTCGTAAAAATGCCGCCGGAGAGACTCCGACCTTCCCGGGCGCGGCATACGGCGTGGCTGTTTTTGAGATCCTGCTTTATATACACTGTGCCGCTCCGGTCCCGGTCGAACCGATCTGTGCCGGGTTTAGACGATTTTTCCTGGTCAAATTATCCCTTTTCGGGAATGGGGTATAGTAAAGTTTGCATTTAGACCAATACTTTTATATAAGAAATTCTCAAATTTAACAAAGGTGGTACATCTATGGACTACGGTAGTGTGATCTCCAACTCGTTTGAGTATACCAAAGAGGCCCTGGTCGGCAAGTGGATGCAATGGGTCATCCTGGCCGTCATGGCGCTCGTGCAGACATTCACGGTCTCCCTGATCCCGCTGCTCTCCGGCTACGTCGTGCGGGTGCTCGCCGGCAACACGCCGGCCCCCGAGATCGATGGGTGGGGCAAGCTCTTTGTTGACGGATGGAAGATGAACATCATCGCGCTGGTCTACATGATCCCGGCAATCCTGGTCTTCCTCGTTCTCGGCGGCCTCAGCGTCATTGCAGGCATGGCAACGACCGACCCGACTGCGGCCGGCGCTGCGATCCTCGGTGCAATGGCAGGAGCGTTCCTCGCCTTCCTCGTCGCGATCGTCATGGCGTTCATCGCCCTGTTCGCCGTTCTGCGGTTCGCTCACACCGACAGCGTCGGTGAGGCGTTCAACTTCAAGGCAATCTTTGCGCAGATCGGTGCGCTCGGGTGGGGAACCTGGATCATTGCGGTCATCGTCCTGCTCATCGTCGCGGTGGTCTACGGTTTCGTGGTCGGCATTCTCGGTGCGATACCCTTCCTCGGATGGCTCATTGCACTCTTCCTCAACGCGGCGTTCGCCATCTTCTACGCCCGTTACCTCGCGCAGGTCTACGAGGAAGCCCCGGCCTCCGCGTAATCACAGAAACAACCTCTCCTTTTTCTCCAGTTCCGCAACCTTTGGCCTCCTTCACGGTATCGCCTTTCCCCCACCGGTAGAATCTCCGGAGGAGACCGTCTGCTCCCCGAACAAAAACAGCGTGTTTATCCCTATCCCGGGCAATCCCTATCTGAATATCCGGTGATACACATGGGTCTCGTTCAATTACTCAGCGAGTCCTTCGGTTACGCGAAGGACGCCATCTGGGGCAGGTGGATCCGCTGGCTCCTCCTGCTCGTCAGCACGATCATATTCCCGTTCATGTACGGCTACACGGTGCGGGTCATGAGCGGCACGAAGCCCGCCCCGGAACTCGAAGGCTGGATTGGGCTTTTCATTGACGGTATCAAACTGATCGTCATCACGATCGTCTACTCGATCCCGCTCATGGTTCTCACGGTCCTTCCCTTCCTGATGTACTTCATCCCGGTCTCGGCAACGGTAACCCCGGCAGGATCAGGCCCCGAACCGCTCATCAGTCCGGACCTGGCCATCTTCGTAGCCCTCGCCATCTTCGTCATCTTCATCCTTGCTGCCATCATCATCGGGATCCTCTCGACGTTTGCAGCGGTCAGGTTCGCCCGGACGGGGAAGATGCGCGAGGCCTTCAGGGTCGGCACCCTCGTCCGCCACGTTGGGAAGATCGGGTGGATCCGCTGCTTCGTCGCCCTCCTCGTCATGGGCATCGTGGTCGCGATCGCACAGTTCGTTCTCATGCTCATCCCGGTCCTCGGTCTTATCCTCCTGCTCCTGCTCACGCCGGGGTTCATCATCTTCTCCGCCCGCTACGTCGCCCTCCTCTACGAGAGCGCCCCGGCGTCGGCGTAAAATCCCCCTTCTTTTTTATCCCGCACCAGAATTCCCGAATGCCCAACATTTAAGTAGCGCTGCCGCCAATTTCTTGACGGTGAATTGCACTATGTGTGATTGTTTTATTTGTTGAACCGATTCGCTTTTTTGACACAACTCTACGGGACGGCGAACAGACACCGGGTGTCTCGCTCACGCCGGCCGAGAAACTTGAGATTGCAACGCACCTCGCCGACGTCGGCGTCCACGTGATAGAAGCAGGCTCAGCCGCCGCATCCGCCGGAGAGCGCGAGTCGATCCGCGTCATCGCCGCCGCCGGGCTTGCCGCCGAGTGCTGTACCTACGTCCGGGCACTCCCCGGGGATATCGACCTCGCCGCCGACGCCGGTGCCGACTCCGTCCACCTCGTCGTCCCGGTGAGCGATCTCCATATCGCGAAGAAACTCCGTAAGACACGCGAGCAGGTCTCTCAAATGGCCTGGAGCGCCGTCGAGTACGCGAAAGAGCGCGGTCTGATTGTGGAGTTATCGGGAGAAGACGCCTCCCGCGCCGACCAGGAGTTCCTCGCGGAGGTCTTCCGGGAAGGGGTCGAGCGGGGAGCCGACCGGCTCTGCTTCTGCGACACCGTTGGGCTCCTCACGCCCGAGCGGGCGGCTGCGATCATACCGCCGCTCCTCTTCGCCCCGCTCTCCATCCACTGCCACGACGACCTCGGGTTCGGGCTCGCGACCACCGTCGCCGCCCTCCGGGCGGGGGCAACCTGTGCTCACGTCACCGTCAACGGCCTCGGGGAGCGGGCGGGAAACACCTCCCTCGAAGAACTGGTGATGGCGCTCGAGGTGCTCTACGGGGCGAAGACCGGGATCAAGACCGAGGAACTCTACCCGCTCTCGACCCATGTCGCCCGGCTGACCGGGGTTCCGCTCGCGACCAACAAGCCGATCGTCGGCGAGATGGCTTTCACCCACGAGAGCGGGATCCACGCCCACGGGGTGATGCGGGACGCGAGCACCTACGAGCCGCTCCGGCCGGAGCGGGTGGGCCGCAAGCGCCGCATCGTCCTCGGGAAGCACTCCGGGTCGGCGGCGGTCGAGGCCGCGCTCCACGATATGGGCTACGCCCCGAGCGCTGCACAGCTCAAGGAGATCGTCGACCGGATCAAACGCCTCGGGGACGCCGGGATGCGGATAACCGATGCCGATATCATGGCGATCACCGATACCGTCATGGAGATCGAGTTTACTCCCTGCATCGAACTTTGCCAGTTCACCATCGTCTCGGGGAGCAACGCGATGCCGACCGCCTCGGTGACGATGCTCGTTCACGGTGAGGAGATCACCGGCGCCGCAGTCGGGACCGGCCCCGTAGACGCGGCGATCCGCGCGCTCCAGCGGTCGGTCGCCGACGTCGGGAGCGTAAGGCTCGACGAATACAGCGTCGATGCCATAACCGGCGGCACGGACGCCCTCGTCGACGTCTCGGTAAAACTCAGCAAGGACGGAAAGACCGTGACCTCGCGGGGTGCCAGGACCGACATCATCATGGCAAGCGTCGAAGCAGTTATCGCCGGGATGAACAGATTACTCAGGGAAGAGCATGAAGACCGGAGCCAGGACTCTGATTGAAGCGCTGCAGCGAGAAGGGGTGGATACCATATTTGGCTACCCCGGCGGCGTGGTGTTGCCGATCTACGATGAACTCTACGATTCGTCGATCCGGCACATACTGGTAAGGCATGAGCAGGCAGCGGCGCACGCAGCCGACGGCTACGCGCGTGCGAGCGGCCGCGTAGGCGTATGCCTTGCCACCTCCGGCCCCGGTGCATGCAACCTGGTCACCGGGATCGCGACGGCATATATGGATTCCATTCCGATCGTGGCGCTCACCGGCCAGGTGCCGACCGCCCTCCTCGGGAACGACGCGTTCCAGGAGTCGGACATCACCGGGATCACGATGCCGGTCACGAAGCACAACTACCTGGTGAAGGATGCCGGCGACCTCGACCGCGTGGTGCAGGAGGCGTTCTACGTCGCCAGGACCGGCCGGCCCGGTCCGGTGCTGGTCGATATCCCCAAAGACGTCAGCACAGGCCAGGTGTTGGAGGGAAAGCCCGTCCCCGAAACAGTCTCCCTCCGGGGCTACCAGCCCACCTACCAGGGGCACGTCCGCCAGATCGAGAAGGCGCTCGACCTGATAGCGACAGCTGAGCGGCCGCTCGTCTACGCCGGCGGCGGGGTGGTTCTCTCCGGAGCGTCGGCCGAACTCCTGGAGTTCGTGGAGGCGGCCGCCATCCCGGTGACGACGACCCTGATGGGGCTCGGCGCCGTCCCCGGCGACCACCCGCTCTGTCTCGGGATGCTCGGGATGCACGGCACCCAGTCCGCGAACTACGCGGTGACGGAGTGCGATCTCCTGGTAGCCGTCGGCGTCCGGTTCGACGACCGCGTCACCGGTAAGATCGAGACGTTCGCGCCGAACGCCACAGTCATCCACATCGATATCGACCCGGCGGAGATCGGGAAGAACAAGAAAGTCGACGTCCCGATCGTGGGCGACGTGAAGGCCGTTCTCCAGGCGTTTTTATCCCGGATGCAGAAGCGCGGCGATACGGCGAACTGGGTTGCCCGGATCGGCGCCTGGAAGGCGCAGTATCCGCTCGGTTACCGCGACGACGACCATCTCCGCCCGCAGTACGTCGTGGAGCAGCTCTCCGATCTCCTGAAAGGCGAGGGGATCGTCGTGAGCGAGGTCGGGCAGAACCAGATGTGGACCGCGCTCTACTACTGCTTCAAGAAGCCGCGGACCTGGATCACCTCGGGCGGTCTCGGGACGATGGGCTACGGGTTCCCGGCGGCCATCGGCGCACACTACGCCCGGCCGGATATGCCGGTCGTCGACATCGCCGGCGACGGGAGTTTCCAGATGAACATCCAGGAACTCGGGACGGTGGCGCAGTACAAGATCCCCGTCAAGGTCGTGATCTTGAACAACATGTACCTCGGGATGGTGCGGCAGTGGCAGGAACTCTTCTACGACCGCCGCTACTCCTACACCGAACTCCCGCCGGTGGACTTCGTCAAGATCGCGAACGCCTACGGGGTCGAGGGGCTCCAGGTCGACGAGAAGGCCGGAGTGCGTGAGGCGCTCGAGACCGCTCTCGCCACCGATGGGCCGTTCGTCCTGGACTTCCGGGTCGAGCGGGAGGAGAACGTCTTTCCCATGGTTCCCGCGGGTGCTGCGATCAACGAGATGATCGGGGTGCGTCAGCAATGAAACCGCATACCCTGAGCGTCCTCGTGGAGAACCGGGCAGGTGTCCTGAGCCGGGTCGCCGCGATGTTCTCGCGCCGGGGGTTCAACATCGAGAGCCTGGCCGTCGGGACCTGCGAGGAGCCGAACATGAGCCGGATCACGATCGTGGTGAACGGCGACGACGGGATCGTCGAGCAGATGATGAAGCAGACCAACAAGCTCATCGACGTCATCAAGGTCTCGGACCTGACGAAACGGGAGAGCGTGGAGCGGGAACTCGCCCTCATCAAGGTTGCCGCCGAGACCGGGCCGTCCCGCGCCGAGATCCTCCAGATAGCGGATATCTTCCGCGCCCAGGTCGTGGACGTCGGGTCGAAGACGCTGGTTCTCCAGGTGACCGGGGATACGGAGAAGATCGATGCGCTGGAGAAACTCCTGCGCCAGTACGGCATCAAGGAACTCGTCCGCACGGGGAAGATTGCGCTCCTTCGGGGCGCAAAGACCGTAAAGAGTTCCAAATAACATTCTTTTCGGTGTGATACCTTCATCGCTCCATCGGGGGAAGGTCACTCCCTCCCCTGCGATTGTGTTATATGTTAGCATGTCACACACTAACACAGCATGTTCTTCGGGCTACCTCTCCATACGGGAATCATCGTGGGCGGCGCCGTCGCCCTGGTCATCGTACTGCTTGCTCTCTGGGGTCTCGGGTTCAGGGAGGCCGTTTGAATGGCGGACATACTGACGTTCGTCCTGATCGCGCTCTACTTCTTCGTGCTCATCGGCATCGGGAACTGGGCCTCGAAGAAGATCCATAACACCGAGGACTACATCCTCGCCGGGAGATCGCTCGGGTTCTGGGTCTTCACGATCCTGATCGTCTGCTCGATCTGTAGCGGGATGACCCTGCTCGGCGTGAGCGGATTCGGCTACAACTCGGGCTGGCCCGGGATCTGGGAGCAGATCTTCGTCCCGCTCGCGGCCGCGTTCTGTATCATCTTCTTCGGGGTGAAACTCCAGGCCATCGGGAAGGAGCGGGGTTACCTGACCGTCCAGGACTACCTCGCCGACCGGTTCGAGAGCCCGCGGGCGCTCAGGGCGCTCTCGGCGGTCTCCGGGATCATCGTCTCGCTGATCTACCTTGTCGGGCAGTACGCCGCGATCAGCATCGTCATCGTCTGGCTCTTCGGGATCCCGCACTGGCAGGCGCTGCTCATCGCCGGGGTCATCATCACCGCCTATACGGTCGTCGGCGGGCTCTACGCCGTCTCCTGGACGACCCTCTTCCAGGGCGGGATCCTGATCTTCGGCGTCCTCCTGATGGCGCCGTTCGTCGTCATGAGTGCCGGCGGGCTCACTCACATCAACACGGTCATTGCCGGGATCGACCCGAACTTCGTCGAGCCGTGGTTCCCGAGCCCGGCGTATGCCGCATACGCGTACGCGACGCCCGAGTTCCTGGTCTCGTTCGGCATCCTCCTGATGGTCGGCCTCGCCTGCGCGCCGCACGTCGTCAACAACGTCCTGGCCGCAAAAGAGGCGCGCTACTTCAAGTGGGCGCCGCTCGTCGCGTTCGCCATCTACGCGGTCGTGATGTTCCTCGTCAAGTTCACCGGGTTTGCCGTCCGCTCGCTCGTCGAGGAGGGAAAACTGGTGCTCCCGAACGCCGTGAACGCCCAGGATTACTCCTTCATCCTGGGGGTCGAACACGCGATGCCGAACGTGGCGTTCTGGGCGCTCTTCGCGGTGATCGTCCTTGCGGCGGTGATGTCGACGACCGATCGGCTGATGCTCACGGTCGGCACGTCGTTCGCGTGGGACATCTACAAGAACATCTTCCGCCCCTCGGCGACCGATAAGGAAGTGCTCCTCGTCTCGAAGGTCGCGATCGTCCTCGGGGCCGGTGGCACGCTCCTCCTTGCCATCAACCCGCCGGAGATGCTCGCGTGGCTGATCTGGATGGGGATCGGGGTGATGCTCGCGACGTTCGCGGTTCCGCTGCTTGCCGGGCTCTACTGGCGCGGTGCGACCGGCGAGGGAGCGATCGCGAGCATGGCGACGGGGCTCGTCGCGGCCGGCATCTTCGGATACTACTCCAAGTTCGTCGGATCGCTTCCCGTGCACTTCAGCCTCTATGCACTCGTGCTCTCGCTCGTCGCGATGGTTGTCGTCAGCCTCCTCACCGCCCGGAGTTCGGCCGATGTGCTCGACGGCACCCGGACCGGCTGGTTCATTCAGTCTCCCGGGAGCGCCCCGCGGCCGGGCGCACCGGGGGCGACCCGGCTCGCCGATAAGGACTCGCCCCGCCGGCAGTGACGGCGGAACCCTACTGTTTTTCGCGCATCTGCACAAGACCGGGTCGCCGTGACGGAGTACCACCCAGCGACCCCGGTCTCCCGCCCGATCGCCTTCGCAAAGTCCATATCCCCATGAGCGAACATCTAAACTGTTGACTCGACCGGTGGAGAGCGGAACCGAACCGGATCGCTTGAGGTTGCCATGAAGACCATCATCTACTATTTTACCGGCACGGGCAACTCCCTTGCCGCTGCAAAGAAGGTCGCCGAATCCCTCGGGGATAGCGGGCTCGTCCCGATTGCATCGCTTGCGAAGACCGCGGATACGATCACCCCGGCGGCCGGTCGGGTCGGGATCGTCTGCCCGGTCTACTTCTCCGGGCTCCCGGCGATGGTGGCGGCGTTTTCTGAGCGTCTCGACCTCGCCGCGGCAGACTACGTCTTCTCGGTCGTCACGCACGGAGGAGGCGGAGGCTCTGCGGCTCTCCGGCAGCTCGACGGGATCCTGATCGATAAGGCCGGAAGGGGGCTCGATGCGGGGTTCGCGGTCAGCATGCCGGGAAACTACATCCTGATGTACGCGTCACCCGCGGGAGAGAAGCGGGATCGCATCCTTGCCGCGGCGGACGCGGAACTCGAGGCGATCGCGGGCCGAATCCGGCAGGAGGAGAAAGCGAACCTCCCGCACGCGCCTCTGACACGCCTCATCAAGGCCGTCATGTACCCCCGGTTCCGCTCCCGGGTTCACGGGGAAGACCGCAGGTTCACGGTGACCGAAGCATGCACGTCCTGCGGTATCTGCGCGAGGGTCTGCCCGGCGGAGAACATCGAGATGGTCGACGGCCGGCCGGTCTGGAACCACCGGTGCGAACTCTGCTGCGGGTGCATCCACCTCTGCCCGGCCGGGGCGATCCAGGCCGGCAAGGCTACCGAAGGAAGGCAGCGCTACCGGAACCCATCGGTCGGCGTCGCCGAACTGGAGCGCCGGCCATGAAGACCGTCATCTACTACTTCACCGGCACGGGAAACTCCCTTGCCGCGGCGAGGAAGATTGCCGGAGCTCTCGGGGAGACCGAACTCGTCCCGATCGCATCGCTCGCGGATACCCCGGGTGCCGTCACCCCGGCGGCCGACCGGGTCGGGATCGTCTGCCCGGTCTACGACTGCGGGGTGCCGGTGATGGTCGCCAGGTTCGCGGAACGGCTCGACCTTTCGGGTGCGGAGTATACCTTCGCGGTCGTCACGATGGGCGGGATAGGGGTCTCGGCGCTCCACCAGCTCGATAGGATCCTCCGTGAGCGGCAGGGCCGAAAACTCGACGCCGCGTTTGCCGTCAAAATGCCCGGCAACTTCCCGCCGCTCATGCGGTCGGTGCCGGGCGAGAAGTGTGGTAAGACCCTCGGCAGGGCAGACAGACGGCTTACCGAGATCGCGGAGGCGATCGGGAGCGGCCGTTCGGTCTCCCCGGGGTTCGAGCCCGTCTCCTGGCTCATGAACACCCTGAGTTACGGATCGCTTGCAAAGAGCGCCCATAATGCGGGCGAACGCTTCTTAGTCTCGGACGCCTGCACCGGCTGCGGCACCTGCGTGAGGGTCTGCCCGGCGGGCAACCTCACCCTCGTCGACGGCCGACCGGTCTGGGGCCGGAAGTGCGAGATCTGCTGTGCCTGCCTCCACTTCTGCCCGACGGAGGCGATCCAGCTCCACGTGATGCTCGGGACGGAGGGGCGGGGGCGGTACCGGCACCCGGATCTCACGGTTGCGGATATGAAAGCGCAGCGTGGAGCCTCAGGGGAGAACCGTTCGTAAGAGGTGACTATGCCGTACTACATCGATGCCGAAAGAGTAAGCCTTGACGACCTGAAGAAGAGGATTGAAGAGACCGATCTGGTTCCAAGCCGCTCGTCTCTCCTGGAAGATATTGACGGAACATTTTCGAAACTCAAAGCGCATGGCTTCGGAACCCTCGCGGATCTGCGGAAGGCGTTGAAGAATCCAAAAAAGATACCCGCACTTTCAACGGAGACCGGAGTCGACCCGGCGTACCTGACATTGCTGCGCCGGGAGATCGAGGGTTATTTCCCAAAAGCACACCCCGTAAGCGCTTTTGACTGGTTCCGGAAGGCCGATCTCGATAACCTGGAGGGCAGCGGTCTGAAGAACACCGTTCTCCTCTACGATGCTCTGGCCTCTCCCGGAAGACGGGAGGAGACCGCAGCCGCTCTCGGCATCGATCCCGATTGTATCGATTCTCTCTACGCGCTGGCCGATCTCACGAGGATCCAGTGGGTAAGCCCCACAGCAGCCAGGATGCTGGTCGCTGCGGGGTATACGGATGCAAAAGCGGTTGCAGCTGCAGATCCGGAGGAGTTGTGCAGCGATCTCGATCGGGTCAACAGGGAACATACCTTCTTCAAAGGAACGATCGGTCTTCGAGACGTCAGGCGGCTGGTGAAAGCGGCGTCGTATCTTTCGTAGCCGGGGGAGTTCACCTGCAACGGTTCGCGGCTGGCCAAACTCCTTCAGGGCGGGTAAATGGGATTATGGGAGTAATTATCCATTTATTTTCTCAACCGCTTCTTTCCCGTGGTGGAATCGCCATGCAAAAATGTTATTGCACCCTTTTGATAAAACTAGGAATGTTGCTCTCTGCGTGCACTCACGGCCCTCCGTACCGGCAGATCCCATGAGCGATGGATTGTTCCGGCGGTGTGAGAGACCCGCACGACCATCAGATCAGCATAAGGGAATTATCATGGCACAGGAAACCCTGTCACAGAAGTCGCGACTCTCGCGCCAGACGATCAGGAGGGCTATCCTCATCGTCTCGTTCCTCCTCCTCCCGACCACGCTCTTCTACATCTCCCCCATCGTCATCCTGATGGGGGCGGCCGAAGGTATCGCCACCGGCAGCCTGCTCCTTTTTGCCGCGCTCGCTGTCCTCTCGCTCGGCGTCTCCCGCCTCTGGTGCGGCTGGCTCTGCCCGATGGGGGCGTGGCAGGAGATCTGTTCGCCCGTCATGAAGCGCAGGGTGGATGGCCGGCGTGACCGGGTCAAGTACGGCGTCACGGTGCTCTGGCTTGGGCTGCTCGCGTACCTCTTCATCGGTGCCGGCGGCATCCTCGCGGTCGATCCCTTCTACGGCACGGTGAACGGGCTCTCGATCACGTCCGTCGATACCCTGATGATCGCGGGCTTCATATTCCTCGGGATCTTCGCCGTCGCGTTCGTCATGGGCCGTCGCGGCTTCTGCCGCGTCATCTGCCCGACCGCCGTCCTGATGATCGTCGGCCGGAAGATCCGGAACGCTGTCGGCTGGCCGGCGCTTCAGCTCGCTGCCGATCCCGGCCGCTGCATCGACTGCGGGAAATGCTCGAAGGCGTGCCCGATGGGCCTCGACGTTCACGGCAGGGTCCGGGAAGGGCAGATGGAGAGTGCCGAGTGCATCCTCTGCGCCGCTTGCGCGGACGCCTGCCCGGAGGGCGTGATCACCTACGGCGCGGGAGGCCGGTGAGCGCCCGCCGCGGAGAACTGCGTTATGGAGCCGGAACGGGGAAGTAGATCCGGAAACAGGCCGGCGCTGCGCCAGAGGATACGGATAGCACTCCTCATCTTCTCGTTCGTGCTGATGCCGGTGACCTTCGCCTACGTCTCCTGCCCGCTCATCACCGAGGGTGCGTCGCAGGGCATCGCCACCGGCGGCCTCTTCGTGTTCACGTTCCTCTTCGTCGGCTCGCTCTTCTTCGGAAGGCTCTGGTGCGGCTACCTCTGCCCCGCGGGCGGCCTGCAGGAGATCTATACCCGGATAAACGGAAGACCGGTGACGGCCGGGTGGCTGAACTACCTCAAATACCCCGTCTTCCTCGGGATCTTCGGCTCCATCGCGCTCGCCGTCTACTCCGCCGGGGGCCTCTGGGTCTTCGACCCGTTTTACCAGACCGGCAACGGGATCTCGGTCGACCGGCCGGGCGGATACGCCCTCCTCTACGGCCAGATCGTCTTCATCACCGTCTTCGCCCTCCTCGCCGGGAGACGGGGGTTCTGCCACACCTTCTGCCCGATCGCGGTGATGCTGATCGTCGGGCGGAAGGTCCGGAACCTCGTCGGGTGGCCGGCGCTCCGCCTCGCGGCCGCACCGGAGCGCTGTGTGGACTGCGGGAGGTGCTCGCGGGCCTGTCCGATGAGCCTCGACGTCCGCGGCATGGTCAGGGATGGGCGGATGGAGAATACGGAGTGCATCCTCTGCGGCGAATGCGTCGACACCTGCCCGGAGGGCGCCGTCAGATACGCGTGGAGGGGACGATGATCGTCGATACCGTCTCCTCCGCCATCCGGAACGTCTCGTCGGGAAGAGCGCTCCTTGCGTCGTTCGCCTTCTTCGCCGTCTCGGCGGCCCTGATCAACGGCCGGCCGTTCGGCCTTTCCGCACTCACAGAGCTCACGGGCGGCGCAGGTATCCTCGACATGGAGTTCACCTACACGCCGGTGCAGGCATACGCGATGCTTGCGGCGCTCGGGGACGCCGGGCGGGCGTTCTACCTGACGCGGATCGTGCCGCTCGACCTCGTCTTCCCGCTGGCGTATACGCTCTTTTATGCCGTTACCATATCCTGGCTCCTCTCCCGGTGGCTCCCGGCGGGCAGCCCCTGGATGCGCCTCAACCTCGTCCCGCTCGTCGCGGGCGCCGCCGACTACTGCGAGAACATCGGGGTCATCGCGATGCTCCTCGCCTACCCGGCGGAGCTCTACGGGGTTGCGGCGTTCACCGCCGTGATCTCGCCGATCAAGTACACGTTCATCGCGGTCAGCGTGCTGCTCATCCTCGCTGCGGCCGCCGGATGGGCTGCGAGCGGCCTACGGCACCGGGCCGGCGCGTAACCATCTTTCGCAAGGTATATCCCGTCCGCTTGCTTCAGTTCCGTATATAAAACGCGAGCAGGCAAGATCATGCAGATCGCTGTCATTTCCGGGAGCCCCAAGGGCGAGATGAGCGTCACCCTGCAGTATCTCCGGTTCCTCGAGGAGGCATTTTTGGAGCATACCTTCTCCGTGGTGCATGCAGGGCGGGATATCAGGTCGATTGAGCGGCAGGAGGAGGCGTGGGAGAGGCTGCTCGCCACGGTGGCGGAGTCCGACGGCGTGCTCTGGGCGACCCCGGTCTACGTCATGCTGGTTCCGGCCCAGTTGAAGCGGTTCATCGAACTGATCGGCGAGCGGAACGCGACTGATGCGTTTTTTGGGAAGTACGCCGCCTGCCTCACCACCTCCATCCACTACTTCGACCACACCGCCCACGCCTACCTGCACGGGATCTGCGACGACCTTACCATGCGCTACGTCGGCTCCTGCTCGGCCCACATGGAGGACCTCAAGAGCGAGGCGTTCCAGGAGCAGCTCGTCCTCTTCTTCTCCGACTTCCTGGAGGCGATTGCAGAACAGCGCCCGGTTCAGCGGGTGTTTCCACCGCTCCCCGCTCCTTTGGCCCCCTGCTCCCCGGCGGCCCCGCCGGCCGCGGTCGATACCCGTGGAAAGCGGGTGGTCATCCTCCACGATGGAGAGCCCGGTTGGGGCCTCGCGGCGATGGTCGGCGGGCTTGCTGCGTGCTATGGGAACTCCGCCCGGGTCGCCGATATCCGGGACGCCGGGATGAAAGGCGGTTGCCTGGGGTGCTGCCGGTGCGCCCTCGAGAACACCTGCGTCTACGACGACGGCTACCGGGCGTTCTGGGAGGAGTACATCGTCCCGGCGGATATCCTGGTCATGGCCGGAACCGTCCGCGACCGTTTCCTCTCGGCCGCCTGGAAGCAGTTCTTCGACCGGAGTTTCTCGAACGGGCATGTGCCGGCCTTCAAGGGGAAGCAGGTCGCGTACCTGGTGGATGGGCCGCTCGGCCATCTCGCGACTCTCCGGGAGGTTCTCACCGGTCTCGCGGTGATGGAAGGGGCCAACCTTGCCGGGATCGTTGCCGGCGAGCCGGGGGGCGAGATCGACGCCGCCCTGCACGCTCTCGCCGAGCGCTCCGTGAGGCTCTCCGAGCGGGGCTACGTCGCACCGGTCACCTTCCCCGCCGTCGCCGGCCACAAGGTCTTCCGGGACGAGATCTGGGGAGGAATGCGGGCGATCTTCAAGGCGGACGACCGGTATTACCGGCAGCACGGGCTCTACGACTTCCCCACCCGGGATTACGCCAAAAGGATCGGCGTCCGGGCGACCTCTCTTGCAATGGCCATCCCCTCCGTTCGGCGGGACGTGGTGAAGAATATGCCCGCCTACATGATCCAGCCGCTCGAAAAGGCGATCGCGTCGAGCCGGGTTCTCGCGGAGAGGAAGGCGCAGCGGTAGCGCGCCCGGGCGCTCTCGAAGGCGGCGGGCACTTCGCGGCCTGGGAGGAGCCCGAACTCTACGCAGCGGACGTGCGGGAGTTCGTCGGGGAGTTGCGCGACATATAGGTCTCGTGGGCGGTGCGGGAGAACCCCGCACTCCGTGCCGCCCCGGCCGGATAATCCGGGATTTTTACCCCGGAGTGCAGCAACCGCGGGGAAACGGATGGTCAACCATATATGGCTTTGGCATAAACAGTACACTCGTGAAATCGGCGGTACTGGGTGGCGGTCTCACCGGGATTACGCTGGCGCGCCTGCTCCACGAACGGGACGACGACGTGACCGTTCTCGAACGGAACGAGACGATCGGGGGGCTCTGCCGCTCGCGGACGGAAGCGGGGTTTACGTTCGATGCCGGGGGCTCGCACATCATCTTCTCCCGCGATACGGAAGTCCTCTCCTTCATGCTCTCGGTTCTCGGCGAGAACGCCGACCGGCGGACGCGGAATACGAAGATCCTCTATAAAGGCCGCTACGTCAAATATCCCTTCGAGAACGGCCTGTATCAACTCCCCGACGAAGACCGCTTCTTCTGCATCAACGAGTTCGTCAAGAACCTCATCGCCGTCGAGAAAGGCGAGGTTTTACCGCCGACGAACTTTGCCGAATGGATCACCTACACCTTCGGCCGCGGCATCGCCGAGTGCTACATGCTCCCCTACAACGAGAAGATCTGGAACTACCCGGCCGACCGGATGTCGCACCACTGGGTGGAGGGGCGCATCCCCCGCCCGCCGGTCGAGGATATCATCAAGTCGGCGATCGGGATCGAGACCGAGGGCTACGTCCACCAGGCGGTCTTCTCCTACCCGGTGACGGGCGGAATCGAGGCGCTTGTCGAGGCGATCGCGGAACCGGTCATCCCTGCCGTCCGGACAGGGTTCTCGGTCACTTCCATCCGCGAGGAGGACGGCGGGTTCGCCGTCAGCGACGGCCGAAAGGCCGTCCATGCCGACCGGCTGATCTCGACGATCCCGCTCCAGAACCTGCTCCCCTGCCTCTCCGACGTCCCTGCCGGGGTGCAGGCGGCCTGCGACGCCCTCCGCTACAACTCGCTCTGCTCGGTCTTCATCGGCCTTGCCGGGGAGGTTCCCGATATATCCTGGCTCTACGTCCCCGACGAGAAGACCGGCCTCTTCAACCGGATATCGTTCCCCTCGAACTACAGCAGCGAGGTTGCCCCCTCCGATCACTCCTCGATCCTCGCCGAGATAACCTACAACGACGGGGACGCGGTCTCCCGGATGTCGGACGCCGAGGTGATCGAGCATACCGTCGCGTCGCTCGCCGCCGCCGGGTTCATCCCGTCACGGGACGACGTCGTCTACACCGGCCTTGCGCGGGAGAAGTTCGCGTATGTCGTCTACGACACCGAATACCAGAAGAACATCGCGATCGTCCGCGAGTTCTGCCGGGAACGCGGCATCGACCTCGTCGGCCGGTTCTCACAGTTCGAGTACCTCAATATGGACGGCTGCATCAGGAGCGCGATCGATTTCGTGAGGGGATATCCATGAAAGTCAACTTCTTCGTCGAAGACATGCTCTTCTTCAAGTACATCGGGTGCGCCACCCTGGCAAAGATGCTTTATGGTGCGCTCATCAGGGAAGAGTCCTGCCCGAAGCTGGCCTGGAACGCCCGTGGTCGGGACTTCGATCTCGTCCACTACCACACCTTCGGCCCCCTTGCCCTGACGAACAAGAAGTACAGTCTCGGCGTCAAGGTGCTCACGGCCCACTCGACCCCCCGCCTCAACACCGGCAACCTTGCCTTCTCCGAGACGGTCAACCATTTCTACCCGAATATCTACGGGAGTTTCGACCATATCATCACCATCTCGCCCCTCTGCGATAAGGAGGTTCACGAGATCGCCCCGGACGTCTCGACCACCCTCATCCCGAACGGTGTGGACAGGGAGAAGTTCCAGCCGAACCCGGAGAAACGGGCGGCGTTCAGGAAGAAGTACGGCATCGGGGAGGACGAGTGGGTGGTGCTCACCGTCGCCCAGCAGACGCCGAGGAAGGGCATCTACGATTTCCTCGCTCTCGCGCACGAACACCCGGATATCAGGTTTGTCTGGGTCGGCGGGTTCCCCTACGGGCGGCTCTCCCAGGACTACAGCATGATCGAGGAGCAGAAGAGCCGTGCCGGGAAGAACGTTCTCTTCACCGGGTTTGTCGACGATATCACCGCCGCCTACTGCAGCGCCGACGCCTTCTTCATCCCCTCCTTCGCGGAGGGGCTCCCGATGGTCGTCCTGGAGGCGTTCGCGACCGGCCTGCCGGTCGTCGCCCGGAGGATCCCGGAGTTCACCGGGAATTTCAGGGATACCGCCCTGTACTTCGACGACACCGAGGAGGCCGGGATGCTGCTCGAGGACCGGAGCCTGCTCGGGCGGCATGCGGCGCTCTCCCGGCTGCTCACGGAGGAGTATGATATCCGGACGATTGCAAACCGCCACATCGACCTGTACGAGAAGCTGGCCGGGTAGCGGCGGGTTCGCCCCGGCGGGCGGTCTGCATCCCTCGGATCTCGCGGCGCTGCCGGGAGGCCGATTCTCTTCTCTTATGACGCCGGCGGGGGTTGCGGCATCACGCTTATAGCAAACCGGCATCAACAACTATACCGGGAGTTGATCGAGGGATGATCTCCGTAGTCGTGCCGACCTATAACGAAGAGCAGAACATCGAGCGCTGCCTTGCGTCGCTCGCAGACCAGACGGTGCCGCGGGATACCTACGAGATCATCGTCGTCGACGGAGACTCGAAGGACAGGACCCGGGAACTGGCCGAGCCCCTTGCGGACAGGGTCTTCATCCAGACGAGCAAGCGGGTGGGCGGAGCCCGGAACGACGGGGCGATGGCTGCCTCGGGCGATATCATCGCCACGACGGATGCCGACTGCATCCTTCCCCGCGACTGGGTGGAGCGGATCGGGAAGGACTTCGCGGAGAAGGATATCGTGCAGCTCTACGGCACGGTCTACCCGATCGAGGACAGTTTCCGGAACCGGCTCTCTCTTCTCGGAGCAAACATCTTCTCGCGCCTGGGCTACTACACCCGGACGATCTACTTCACGCTCGGGTGCAACACGGCCTTCGACCGGGAGGCGTTCATCCGGGCGGGGATGTACCGCTGCATCGATGCCGGGGACGATCTCGAGATCGCGCAGCGGATGCGCAAGCTCGGGAAGGTCCGTCTCGACCCCCGCCTGAAAGTCGGGTTCTCGATGCGGCGCTACCAGCAGTTCGGGACGCTCAAGTCGCTCTGGGAGTGGTTCTATATCGTTCTTCGCGGCGGCGAGGCGAAAGGCGCCACCTACACGCAGCGGGAGTACAAGTAGTCCCATGAAGGAGACCGTACCCGTCCCGAAAGCCTATTCTGCGGCGGTGCAGCGATCCGACGCCTGCGAGTTCGCACGCCTGCTCGGGATGACGGTCACGGCGATCGAGGACGGCCTTGTTAAGGTGGCGATGCCGACGAAGGGGATGAAGAACGCCCACGGCACGATCCACGGGGGCGCGATCTTCGCCATCGCCGACCACGCCTTCGGCATCGCCGCGAACCTGGAGGGGGTCGACGAGATCGCGATCTCCGCGAACATCCGCTACTTCACTGTCCCGGCGGGGGAGACGCTCGAGGCGGTCGCATACATGATCTCGGAGACGGCGAGGACGTCGGTCTATGCCGTCGAGGTCTACTCGGGCGAGCGGCTGGTGGCCTCGTTCGAGGGCGTCGGGTTTAAGATCGGGGGAACGGCGAAGCGGGAGTGAGGGGGGTTTTTGATGCGGCAAATGTCCCCGAGCGTGCAGGCTCTAATGGGCATTGTACCTCACGGATCTCGTACACGGATTTCCAGTGGATATCGCCACGCAGGGGGGTGGGGACAGGGGAGGGGGGAT